>NZ_JBXCIW010000004.1:0-336909 GCF_056786335.1 Paenibacillus sp. Y280 | reverse complement strand
CGATCACCCTCTCAGGTCGGCTACGCATCGTCGCCTTGGTGAGCCGTTACCTCACCAACTAGCTAATGCGCCGCGGGTCCATCTGTAAGTGATAGATTGCTCCATCTTTCCCGATTCGGTCATGCGACCAAATCGCGTATCCGGTATTAGCATTCGTTTCCGAATGTTATCCCAGTCTTACAGGCAGGTTACCCACGTGTTACTCACCCGTCCGCCGCTAATCTTATCCCGAAGGACAAGATCCGCTCGACTTGCATGTATTAGGCACGCCGCCAGCGTTCGTCCTGAGCCAGGATCAAACTCTCCAAATGGAAGTTTTCGCTTCGACGCGATGTCGAAGAGAAAGCTTCATGTGTTTGAAATGCTCATTACTTTTTATCGCTTTTTCTTACAATTCGTTAGAATCGTAAGGGCAGTTATTACTCGTTGTTCAGTTTTCAAAGAGCAATCTTTTCTTTCGTGTCGGCCGTGTGTCTCATTGGCGACTTAGATAATATATCACAAGCGCCTAAGCCAATGCAAGTATTTTTTTCATTTTTAGTGAAAAAGTTTTTGCCTTAGCATTTTAGCTCTAAACCTGACTATGTTTTGCACTAACCTTCTACAATAGAAAAACAGTAAGTACGGTGCACACTGCTTGAGGTCAATCCCCTCTCTGCAATGATCCGTACTTACTGTCCATTTCAAAAGAAGCGATCTTATCTGAACACTTCTTTTATATGTAGATGTCGATCAACGATAAGATTTACGATTATTCCGTCCAAGGATACCCACGGCCTGGTTGGATGATTGCGATCCGAAAATACAATTTCACCAATCCGCTCATCGCTAAGCCTCACGATTGTTCCATTATGGAACTGAGTGGCTTTCTCTACAAAGGTTCGAACGTAGGCCGGATCCAGCTTTCCGAATGCATCGCTTTGAATTTGTTCCAAAACAAGATAAGGTGATGTTGCCTTCCTGTATGCCTTGTTCAAAGTCATAGCGTGAAAAATATCAGCAATAGCTACAATTTTGGCGTAAGGATGGATTTTTGTCGCATCGATCCCAAGCGGATACCCCGTTCCGTCTACCTTCTCATGATGCTGCAGCGCAGCCATTTTCACGCCTTCATTAAGAGCAGGAACATTTTTAAGTAATTGATATCCAAGAACCGTATGTCGCATCATTTCTTCTTTTTCTTCTGGCGATAATGGATTTGGCTTAATCAGAATTGCTCTGTCGATTTTGACGTTCCCGATATCATGGAATAAACCTGCGAATGCAACTTGCATCCAATCTTTTTGAGGAAAGCCGGTCCATTGTGCAATCAGATAGGAAGTCAGTGCAGAGGTAATACTGTTATGAAGCAAATAATCCTTCTCCATGAATTGTCGCGGTGTAAACGTCAGCAAGTTATAGCTCTTAATATGCTCCAGCAACTTTTCAAGCTGCTTTCGGATATCCAAGACAGGCAAGGCTTGCCCCCCTATAAAAGAGTTATATACTTTACGCAGCACATTAAGCAATTTGTCGTACTCATCATGTAGGAGAGTTTCGACGAATACAGGTGTAGGTTCCTGAACTGCAGCCTCATCATCTTCACCTGTTTTGCTTGCTGCTTGGTTCGCTTCAATTTCAACACTTATGATAAGGAAAGCTTGCAGTATTTCTATTTCTTTGGCCGTAACGATCTTTCCCTTATGAAATAGAGTACCGCCTAGCGGGGTGAGGACATCTTCAATGATTTTGTCGCCTAGCTTAAGATGTGATAACGTTACCGCTGCCACGAGAGTCCTCTCCCTCTGTGCTTGAATAGTATGTATGGCTGTACCTTATATTAAAAAGCTAAAAGCAAGCTGATGCCGTTATGCATCGGCATCAGCTGCCTTCAACCCGCTTATTCGATCGGCTCCTCGCCGCCCTCTTGCTCTTCACTCTCATCGGAAACTTCATTTTCTTCGCTGCGGGCAACACGGGTAACTGTCGCTACCGTATCATCCTCACGCGTATTAATGAGTTTTACACCCTGCGTATTCCGGCCCATCGTCGATATGCCTTCCATGCTGGTGCGGATCATCGTTCCGGATGCCGTCATAATCATAAGGTCCTCATCGTTCTCAACGACCTTAAGCGATACGATTGGTCCGTTTTTATCCGTTACGTTAAGCGTCTTGATCCCTTTGCCGCCGCGGTTCTGAATACGGTAATCGGCCACTGGAGTCCGTTTGCCGTAACCTTTGGAGGTAACGATAAGAATATCCTTATCCGGCACGATGACGTCCATATCAATTACGGTATCGTCATCATCAAGCGCAATACCTTTTACGCCGGTAGCGGAACGTCCCATCGAACGAACATCCTGCTCCGAGTAACGGATGGACATCCCTTGTGCTGTTCCCATGATGATCTCCTTGTTGCCGTCAGTCAGCTTCACGCCGATTAAATCATCGTCCTCACGAAGCGAGATCGCGATTAATCCAACTTTCCGAATGTTGACGTAGTCATCAAGCGGAGTCTTCTTCACAACCCCTTGTCTTGTAGCAAAGAACAAGAAGTGCTCCGAATCAAATTCTTGAACCGGAATTACCGCATTGATCGTCTCGCCTTGTTCGATTTGAATGAGGTTGATGATCGGCGTTCCGCGAGCTGTGCGGTTGAGATCAGGAATCTCATAGGCTTTGAGCTTGTATACCTTGCCTTTGTTCGTGAAGAACAGCAGGTAGTGATGCGTATTGGATACAAACAGATGCTCGACAAAATCATCATCCTTTGTGCCCATGCCGACTACGCCTTTACCGCCGCGCTTCTGGCTGCGATAAGTACCGACCGGCAAACGCTTGATATAGCCCGTATGCGTAATGGAGATGATTACATCCTCACGTGGAATAAGGTCCTCATCGAGAATTTCTTCATCGCTTGCCATTAGCTCTGTGCGGCGCTCATCGCCGAAACGCTCTTTCAATTCGTTAAGCTCCGTGCTAATTATATCAAGCACAAGCTGCTCATCGGCAAGAATCGCTTTATATTCAGCAATTTTACGCATAAGCTCTGCGTATTCTGCTTCGATTTTGTCTCTTTCCAGACCAGTCAAACGCTGCAAGCGCATATCCAAAATCGCTTGCGCTTGCTCATGGCTGAGCGAGAATCTTGTAATCAATCCTTCACGTGCTTGATCAGCCGTTTGGGAGCCGCGAATTAAGGCAATAACCTCATCCAAATGGTCAAGCGCAATTCGCAAGCCTTCGAGAATATGCGCACGAGCCTCAGCCTTCTTCAGCTCAAACTCGGTACGGCGGCGAATAACCTCGATTTGATGCTGCAAATAATGATAGAGCATATCTCGAATGTTAAGCGTCTTAGGCTCACCATTTACGAGCGCCAGCATATTGATACCGAAGTTGGATTGAAGCTGCGTATGCTTGTACAAATTATTCAGCACGATGCTTGGGTTCACATCACGACGAAGCTCTATGACAACACGCATACCGTTGCGGTCAGATTCATCTCGCAAATCGGTGATGCCTTCAATTTTCTTCTCGCGAACGAGCTCAGCTATTTTTTCAACTAAACGGGCCTTAATGACTTGATATGGCAATTCATGCACGATGATGCGCGCTTTGCCGTTGTTCTCCTCAATTGTCGCCCTTGCCCGCATCGTTACCGATCCGCGGCCTGTCAAATAGGCTTGGCGAATTCCCTGGCGACCCATTACAAATCCGGCTGTCGGGAAATCGGGACCTTTAATATAATCCATTAGCTCGACTGGCGTAATATCAGGGTTGACAATTAGAGCCTGCACCCCGTCAATAACCTCGTTTAAGTTATGAGGAGGAATATTTGTGGCCATACCAACGGCAATGCCCGTAACCCCGTTTACGAGCAGGTTCGGATATCTAGCTGGCAATACAACCGGCTCTGATTCTTCTCCATCATAGTTGGGCGCGAAATCAATCGTGTCCTTGTTGATGTCACGAAGCAGTTCCATCGCGATCTTCGAAAGCCGGGCTTCCGTATAACGCATGGCTGCTGCAAAGTCACCATCAATTGAACCAAAGTTTCCGTGTCCATCCACGAGCATATAACGCATGGAGAAATCCTGCGCCATCCGTACCATCGATTCATATACTGCCGAATCACCATGCGGATGGTACTTGCCGATTACTTCGCCTACGATTCTCGCGGACTTCTTATGCGGCTTGTCCGGTGACATGCCTAGTTCAGACATCGCAAACAAAATGCGTCGATGCACAGGCTTTAGACCATCCCTAACATCGGGAAGAGCACGGCTAACAATGATACTCATTGCGTAATCCATAAAGGAATCACGCATTTCCGTACCAATATCCCGATCTCTTATAGATATACGTTGTTCTTCCGCCATGATTTACCTCCCTGACGCTATCTATAGCTACTCTTAAATCAACATAACCCTTATATTACTTTCTCAAAAAGCGAGCATATAAACCTTTTTTGCTCATGCTTTTGGAATTCCCGCAAAACTAGTTTCATTTGTCGTTAAAAATAGGTGTATTACCGCTCTCCATACAGGTAAAACCGCCATAAAATAAACAGACCCAACTTTCATTATACCACTCAATTCTATGTCTGTCTCCTGCATCATTTGAAATCCATTACAAGTAAAAAGCATTGCGAGAGGAGAAATATCGTTGAGCATTCAACGCGTTACGAGTAAATGGACTAAATCAAAAATCATGCTCAAATCGGATTATTTACGCCAATATATGCCTCCATCAAAGCTATTCAACCGCGGCAGCCTTCATTCGATGCTAAGCGAATATGGCATGGTCTACGTCAAGCCGATAAACGGTACGGCTGGCAATGGCGTCATTCGTGTTGAACGAACAAACACTCCTGCTCTTGGATATCGCTACCAGCTAGATACAAAGGTCATGTTTTCCCCAAGCTTTGAGCATCTTTATCAAAGGCTGGTTAAGAAAAAGAAAAAACGGAGATACCTTGTTCAGAAAGGGATCCATCTGCTCAAGCACCAGAAGCGCCGCTTCGATATCCGCGTCATGGTTCAAAAAAACTTGCGCCATGAATGGGAAGTGACCGGTATTATCGGCAGACTCGCCCATCCAGCCAAAATCGTGACGAATTACCATAGCGGCGGCACGCCAATGGGTCTTGATAGACTTATGGCCGATCACGCTTCGCCTTCTGAGCTTGAAGCATTTAACAACCGGCTTAGAAAGCTGAGCATCACTATTGCGAATAACCTGCAAGCGGCTTATCCGAATTTGAAAGAGCTGGGCGTCGATATCGCAATCGATACGAAGCTGCATCCATGGATTTTGGAAGTGAATACGCGTCCTGACCTCTACATCTTCCGGAAGCTGCCCGATCAAAGTGTATTTCAAAAAGTATATCGCTACGCCGCAGCATACGGCCGCCTAAAAAAAAGAAGCAGACGTCCATAATGGGCGGCTGCTTCTTGCAGTTCATGTCATTAAAAGTCTAGATTTGTTACATATCTAGCGTATTTCTGAATGAAATCACGACGAGGCTCAACGTTATCTCCCATGAGCGTATCGAATACGACATCGGCTTCAATCGCATCTTCGATCGTTACCTGCAGCATCGTACGGCTTTCCGGATCCATCGTTGTTTCCCATAGCTGAGTAGCGTTCATCTCGCCAAGTCCTTTATAGCGCTGTACGTTTACTTTAACGCCTTCGCCGAATTCCGCAATAATTTTATCGCGCTCCTTCTCGGTCTGCGCATAGCGGATTACTTTATTGCGCTCAATTTTGAATAGCGGCGGCTGTGCGATATAAATATAGCCCGCATCTATAATTTGGCGCATGTAGCGATAGAAGAACGTTAGCATAAGGGTGCGAATGTGCGCACCATCGACGTCCGCATCGGTCATAATTATAATTTTGTGGTAGCGCGCTTTGGATAGGTCAAAATCATCGCTAATGCCTGTGCCGAGCGCCGTAATAATAGCCCGAATCTCCGCATTGCCAAGAATCCGATCGAGGCGCGCTTTCTCAACGTTCAAAATTTTACCGCGCAGCGGTAAAATCGCCTGGAAATGACGATCGCGACCTTGCTTCGCGGAACCGCCGGCGGAGTCACCTTCTACGATGTAGAGCTCGCTTATCGAAGCGTCCTTGGAGGAGCAATCGGCAAGCTTACCTGGCAGAGAGCCGACTTCAAGCGCGCTCTTGCGACGAGTCAGCTCACGCGCTTTGCGCGCTGCTTCGCGGGCACGTGCGGCTTGCAAGCCTTTTTCTACGATTTTGCGCGATACCGCTGGGTTTTCCTCAAGGAACTCTTGCAGCTTCTCGGCAAAAAAGGATTCTACGATCCCGCGGACTTCACTGTTCCCAAGCTTCGTCTTCGTTTGTCCCTCAAATTGCGGCTCAGGAATCTTCACGGAAATAATCGCCGTCAAGCCTTCACGCACATCGTCGCCGGAGAAGTTGGAATCGTTGTCCTTGATCAGGTTCGATTTGCGGGCATAGTCATTAATGATCCGTGTCAGTGCGCTCTTAAAGCCGGACTCATGCGTTCCGCCCTCATGGGTATTGATATTATTCGCAAATGAATAAATGTTCTCGGTATAGCTGTCGTTATATTGCAAAGCGACCTCAACATGGATATGGTCCTTCGATCCTTCAACATAGATCGGCAGCTCATGAAGCGGCTCGCGAGTACGGTTCAAATATTTAACGAACTCGATAATGCCGCCGTCGTACATAAACGTATTCGATACGCCTGTACGCTCATCGGAAAGCACAATCTCAATCCCTTTATTCAAAAACGCCAGCTCGCGAATACGCGATTGCAGCGTTTCATAGTCGAATACGGTAGTCTCCGTAAAAATTTCACTATCCGGCGTAAACGTAACCTGAGTTCCTGTCTCCGTCGTTTCGCCAATGATTTTGATATCATACTGCGGAGCACCCTTGCGGTACTCTTGCTGATAGATGTTGCCATCGCGTTTTACTTGAACAATGACGAGCTCGGACAATGCGTTTACGACCGATACGCCGACCCCGTGCAAGCCGCCGGAAACTTTGTAGCCTTCTCCGCCGAACTTGCCACCCGCATGCAAAACAGTCATAACGACTTCTAGCGTCGATTTTTTCAGTTTTGCATTCTCGCCTACGGGAATACCCCGTCCATTATCAATAACGGTCACGCTGTTATTCTCATGCACGATAACTTCGATTCTCGAGCAATAACCGGCCAAAGCCTCGTCAATACTGTTATCGACAACCTCCCATACGAGATGGTGAAGACCTTTTCCACTAGTGGAGCCAATATACATCCCCGGACGTTTGCGTACCGCCTCTAATCCTTCCAGGACCTGTATCTGACTCTCGTCATACGTATGCTGCTCCAAAGACATGCAACTTCACTGCTCCTCTCAACTGCTCTTCCTGACCGCCTTCGCTCTAGCCGTTTGCCGCAAAATGATGGGCTCTTTTCTTCAGCGTAGAGGATGAAATCGGCGAATAATATATTTTCTGCTTCGTTACAACGATCGATTTCGGCTCTTCCTCGCCTATCGTCTCAACGTCCTTGCGCTTGCGTGCTCCCGCAACGAATTGCTTGGATAGTTTAGAGGACTGCTCGATAGATATATCAAAAATGGCCACCAGCTCTGCAGCCCGAATTATTTTCTCGCCGCCCAAATGGATGTACATGCCCTCTTTCTCACCTCTCCTATTCGCAATTTAACGTGTCACTCGGCCGTCATGCACATGATAGATGCCGGCATCTTGAAGCCTGCTCACATTCACGCTTTCAAGGCCGGTCGTTGTAATAAAGGTTTGTACTTTGCTTTGAAATGTCTCAATAAGCTGGGTTTGACGATTCTGATCAAGCTCCGACAGCACATCGTCAAGCAGCAAAAGCGGGTATTCGCCGATTTCCTCGTTAATGAGCTCTATTTCTGCCAATTTTAAAGATAGGGCCGTCGTTCGCTGTTGCCCTTGAGAGCCGAATATTTGCGCTTCTTTGCCGTTTATAAAAAACGCCAAATCATCGCGATGCGGACCCACAAGCGTAACCCCTCTGCGAATCTCCTGATCTCTCACCTGTGTTAACTTTATCATAAATTGATCAAATAAAACAGTTTCATCTTGCTGGGCATCCGCGTCAAATGAAGGACGGTACTCAATCGTGAGCTGCTCAGCACCGTTCGTTATGCCCGAATGAATTTGTTCTGCAAACGTTTGTAATTTATGTATAAAGTGTTTCCTTTTTTTCATAATTTTAACACCATGCTCTGCCAACTGCATATTCCACACATCCAGCATCGTCTGATTCGCTCCACCAGGATAGGCGGCTTTCAAAAAGTTGTTGCGCTGCTGAAGCACTTTTCCATACTGCTGCAGTGTATACAAATAGCCGGGCTGTACTTGTCCGATTTCCATATCGAGAAACCGTCTTCGTATACCCGGCGTGCCTTTTACAATTTCGAGATCCTCTGGCGCGAACATAACGACATTGACCGAACCGATGAAGTCGCTGAGCTTTCGCTGCTCGAGCCCGTTTATTTTCGCTTTCTTTCCTTGAGCGGAAAATAGCAGATCCAGCTTCATCGATCCGTATTTCTTATCTACCTCGCCCGATATGCGAGCGGAATCGGCCTGCCAGCCAATAAGCTCCTTGTCCTTCGACGTGCGGTGCGACTTGGTTAGCGCAAGCACGAATATCGCTTCAAGCAAATTTGTTTTTCCCTGGGCGTTAGGACCAAGAAATACATTCACCTTATTAGGCGTTTGCAGGTCGAGATCGCTATAGTTCCGATAATTTTGCAGCTGTATGCTTGTTAAAAACAATGTTTTGACCTCCCGGTCCGTTGGTGCGCTACGCTTTGCTTACCGTAAAAACGCCGCAGCCTTCAACCTCTACTTTATCCCCAGCATACAATTTTCTGCCTCGGCGGTTATCTGCTTCCCCGTTGATCATGACGGTATTCTCCTGAAGGAAAAACTTCGCATGACCGCCGGTTGAGATGCAATCCGAAAGCTTCAAAAACTGGCCGAGCGTTATATATTCCGTCTTAATGCCGATTTCCTTCATCGAGATGGGTCATCCCTTTCTTCGCTTAAGCGCTTGGTTAGCCTGTCGTTCTGTAAGGCAAGATGACATACATGCTGTACGCATGATCCATAGGACGAATGATAATCGGGCTCATTGCGCCTGTAAAGCCAATGAACAACTGCTCGCTGTCAATAACCTTAAGCACATCGAGCATATATTTGGAGTTGAAAGCGATTCTTAGCGGTTCTCCGTTAAACTCTATCGCTTCGAGCTGCTCGGTTACGCGGCCAAGCTCGGTCGAGCTGGATGATATTTCGATGGACCCGTCTTCAAGTGTCATAAGACGAACGATATTCGTTTTTTCCTCACGGGACATCAAGTAGGCACGGTCAATCGAGTCCATTACATTTTTTGTATCAAGTACAAGTTCTGTTTTGAACGTTTGCGGAATAATCTTAGAAGTATCGGGATAGGTTCCGTCGAGAATACGCGTATAGAACAACATGTTTCCAAGCTTAAATAGAACCTGATTGTCTGCTACAACGATATCGACAAGCGCATTTTGCTCAGGAACAAGCTTCGAAAGCTCAATAAGCGTTTTAGCCGAAATAACGACATTGCTGAATTTGAACTGGGAGTCTGTGTCGACTTGTGCAGTGCGGCTTGCCAGACGATGGCGGTCGGTTGCGACAAATTTCAGCTCGCCTTCAAGCAAGTTCCATAATACGCCCGTCAAAATAGGTGTTTGTTCGCTAGTCGAAGCTGCAAGAACGGTTTGACGAATCATCGCTTTTAATAAATCGCCAGGCAATTGAAGCACTTCATTTTGTTCAATAGACGGAAGCACTGGGAATTCCTCTGGATCTAGTCCGACCATTTGGATTTCAGTTGAACCGGAGCGAATGATCGTTTGATACGTATTGCTCACTTCGATTACGACTTGTTCGGAAGAAAGCTTTTTTACGATTTCGACAAAAAATTTGGCTGGTAAAACGACGCTTCCGGGTTTATCCACATGTGCAATAACGAATTGATCTCTCTCCACAGGGATATAGCTTTGAATCGATATATCGGTATCGCTTGCGGTTAGTGTTACCCCAAGGTGCGTAACTTCGATTTTGATACCTCCGAGGATCGGTATGGCAGGGCGGGAGGAAACAGCCTTCGCTACTTGCTGGATCGCGTCGTTTAATTCATTTTTTGAGATTGTTAAATTCATGGTTTCACTCCTAGCGTTCTTATAAATTCATCCAAGTATGAGTTCGCACGAACCAATGTTGTTGGGTTCAAGAGGCGACAGCCGTTTACGCTTTAAATATAAGGATGTATAAATTTGATCTTTATACGATGCTTATATTTCTGCGCGAAACGAGCTTTTGCCTTTCAGAAAAGGCGTCAGCCGTTTACGCTTGTTTGATGATGTTTTTTTAAAGATTTTTAGTAGTCGTAGTAGTAGGGGCCCTGAATATGTGGATAACCCCGTGGAAGACCGATAAAGCAAGCCTATCCACATGTGCATAGCGTGTGCATAGGCTTGCTTAGTTGTTCACATATGATTTTTGATTTTTTCGGTCAGGTTTTGAATGATTTTGTACAGGTCCTGATCGATCTTTAGCTGCTGCGTAATTTTCTCATGGGCATGGATGACGGTCGTATGGTCACGGCCTCCGAATGCCTCACCGATCTTAGGCAGCGAGAAGTCCGTCAGCTCCCGCGATAAATACATTGCGATTTGCCGCGGAAAGGCTACGGCCTTCGTCCGTTTCCGCGCTTTGAACTCCTCAAGCCGCAGTCCGTAGAACTCTCCAACTTTTGTCTGAATATCAAGCATCGTTATCATTCTAGGCCGGCTGGAAGGAATGATATCCTTGAGCGCTTCGGCCGCCAAATGCGACGTAATGTCAGCATTTATTAAGGAGGAATAGGCGACTACCCTAATAAGGGCGCCTTCCAATTCACGAATGTTCGTATCGATTTGATTGGCGATATAGATCATTGCTTCATTCGGAATATCTAAATTTTCGGCTCGTGCTTTCTTGCGCAAAATGGCGATCCTCGTCTCCAGGTCCGGCGGCTGAATGTCGGTAATGAGTCCCCATTCAAAGCGGGAGCGGAGCCGATCTTCCAACGTCGGAATTTCCTTAGGCGGGCGATCACTTGAGATGACGATTTGCTTTCGTTCCTCGTGCAGTGCATTAAAGGTGTGGAAAAACTCCTCCTGCGTCTGCTCTTTTCCGGCTAGAAATTGAATATCGTCAATAAGCAGAACGTCGATATTGCGGTATTTCGTACGGAAGCTCTCGCCGCGGTTATCGCGGATGGCGTTGATGAATTCGTTCGTAAATTTCTCTGACGAGATATATAGAACCCTGGTATTGGGGTTATGATCCATGATGTAGTGGCCAATTGCGTGCATCAAGTGGGTTTTTCCCAGCCCAACGCCACCATACAGAAATAATGGATTGTAAGCTTTGGCCGGTGCTTCCGCAACAGCAAGCGATGCTGCATGCGCAAAACGGTTGTTCGCTCCGATTACGAATGTATCAAACGTATATTTCGGGTTAAGCATATGAGTAGGCGTTGCTTCTTCGTTCATGACAGGGGAATTTACCATTCTCGGCGGAAACATATAAGCCGGTTCCGCGCCCTTAAGTTCTTCTATAGAGAAACGAACATCTACCTGTCTTCCCAAAAACTCGAACAGTGTCGTTCGAATTAGCTTCGTATAACGGCCCTCCAGCCATTCGGCCGCAAATGTTGTCGGCGCTGTTACTTCAAGCATAGAATCATCGACAAAAGAAGCCTTCGTCGCTTTGAACCAGGTGTCAAAGCTCGGCTTGCTTAATTTAGTCTGGATGATTGACAACACTTGCTGCCATAAATCATAGGTATGGCTGTCCACAGACTGTCACTCCTTATCCAATCGCCTCGAATGGCGCAGTTACAAGAAAAAATGTCGAAAATCAGGGTTTTATAACGAAAGCATCCACATTATACAGAAGAATTTGCGAATGAGTTATAAATAGGGGATGAGTTTGTTCACAATGTTATCCACAGGCTGTTGATAAAACTGAGGCAATATTGATCTAATCCACAGTGAAAACATAATTATCATAGCAAAAGATGCCTTATATTTCAACGAATTCGCATATTTTATCCACATTCTCAACTGGTTGTGCATAAAAGTTATCTACACCACTACATATTGTTTATATCTTGTTAAGATTTCGACAAAGTTCTTTTTGGCTGTCTGTGGATTGTGCACATGTTATTAGTTTTTTATAAACGGCGCCTTTTCATGCGTTTATCCACAGACGGTAATCCCAAATTTTTATCAACAGGAAGGAGATCAACTGGGTCATTGACTTTTGACTGCCAACGTGGTTTAATAAAAAAAGCGTTTTTTTAAATATAAGGCCTTGTAAGTCGTATGCTTATGAAGCTGCTTATATTTCACCGCGAAACGATGCTGCTCCGTCAAATGATGGCGGCGAGAGCCGTTTACGCTTGATTTGGAAACACGCAGTATAGGAGGTGCAGAACGATGAGACCTACATTTAGACCTAATGTAAGCAAACGCGCGAAAGTGCATGGATTCCGCAAACGGATGAGCACGAAGAACGGACGTAAAGTTTTGGCAGCGCGTCGTCAAAGAGGAAGAAAAGTACTGAGCGCATAAGCAGAAGACCACGTCCGGTGGTCTTTTTTTTTTGCTTGTGAGGATGAGGAGTGGGTAGCAGGCTGCTTAGCCTGCTCACTTGCTGGCGATACTTAGAAGATCAACGAGAGAACGGTGGCCATCAGTCGTGCATAGAAAATTGCGTCTTCGCAATCGTGAAGACTTTAGCCGAATTTATCGAGGCGGCAAATCGTTTGCGAATGGGCAGTTTGTCGTCTATTGGTCAAAGCAGCCATCGGCGGAGCCTTTTCGCTTAGGTGTGTCTGCCAGCAAAAAGATAGGCAATGCGGTTGTGCGCAATCGCATGCGCCGAATGATAAAGGAAATCGTGCGTCATCAAGCAAATCGGATCGTCCCCAAAACCGACTTCATACTAATAGTAAGAAAGCCAGCTACGATGATGAAGATGAAGGAAATGGAGAAGAGCGTCCTTCATGTATTAAAGAAGGCTGGATTGCTGAAGAACTCAAACAACGCGAGCAGCACGAAGGCGAAGCAGGCAGATTAGCGTTATTCTGCAGGCTTGCTTTGCGTACCTAAAATACGCTATTCGCTCTGAGTGAAGAAAGCGGATGCATGAATAGTCTCGTTGTTTCTTTGTCCTATAAATTATGGTATAGTCTAGAATGAAAATATACGCTTGTATAAGATATATAATGCCTATATTTCGTCATGAACAAATGCTTTGCCGCAAGGGTACGGCCATAGCCGTTATCGCTTGATGTAATGGCTCTTAGAGAGGAGTTTTAAAGTTGTTGTTTTGGACAAAAAACAAAAAGTGGATTTTAGTAGCGGGACTGGTTCTACTTATGGGTGTGCTGGCAGGATGCGGCGCTCCAACAAACCAGACGACGGAAACCGCTGATTTATTGAAGGGGAACTTCTGGGATAAACATGTCGTCTACTATTTTGCCTTGACGCTTGATACGTTCGCAGGCTGGTTTGGCGACTCCTACGGACTTGCTATATTGCTCCTGACGATTATTGTAAGAACGTTGATTTTACCATTAACGCTAAAACAGTACCGCAGCTCGAAAGCGATGCAGGCGCTGCAGCCGCAAATGGCAGAAATTAAGAAGAAGCACAAGGATAACCCGCAGAAGCAGCAAGAAGAGACAATGAAGCTGTTCCAGACGCATAAGGTTAATCCGATGGCGGGCTGCTTGCCGCTGATTGTTCAAATGCCGATTTTTATCGCATTGTACAATTCCATCTACAAAAATCCTGATATTCGCGAGCATACCTTCTTATGGTTGGAGCTCGGGGAGAAGGATCCCTATTACATTCTACCGTTACTTGCAGCAGCAACGACTTTCATTCAGTCGAAGATGATGCAGAAGCAGCAAACACAAACGATGCCGGGTATGGGCATGATGCTGACGATTTTCCCTGTGCTTATATTTGTAATGGCACTTTCATTCCCAGCAGCTCTTCCTCTTTATTGGGTTTACAGCAACATTTACACCATTGTTCAGAACTACTTCCTGTACGTTCGTTCATCTGACAAGGGTAAGGAGGCCCCTGCGAAATGAAGAAAATCGTTGCATCAGGAAAAACGGTAGAAGATGCTGTACGTAACGGTTTGTCACAATTGCAAGTAACTGAAGACCGCGTTAAACAAGTTGTGTTGGAACAGCCCACTAAAGGTTTTTTTGGACTGTTCGGCGCAAAGGAAGCGAAAGTTGAGCTTGAGCTAATTCCCGATCCTATGCTGGAAGCGGAGCAATTTCTCCGTGAAGTAGCTGGTACAATGGGGCTGCAAGTAAACATCGATCGAAAGCAAACAAGAGAAGGTACCCAGCTTGCCGTATCGGGCAGCGGAGACCTTGGTATGCTGATTGGACGTCGCGGACAAACGTTGGATGCATTACAGTACTTGGTTAATATTGTGGCTAATCGTTACTCAGACAGTCATTTGCGTATCGTGCTTGATGCAGAGGATTTTCGGGAGCGCCGCCGCAAGACGTTAGCGGATTTATCCGACCGTTTGGCGGGACGAGTCATTCGCACGAGGAAGGAAGTTGTCCTGGAGCCAATGTCGCCCCATGAGCGCAAAGTTATTCATTCGCAGCTGCAGAATCACCCTAAGGTGAAGACGTTCAGTAAAGGCGACGAGCCGAATCGGCGAGTTGTCATAGCACTTAGGCAGTAATCATTAAACAACTTTATAAGAAACTATACGCTATCCACAGCAATGGCTCATAATGGTCATTGCTGTTTTTCCATTTGAGAGGTGCTGACAGCAATGGTACACGATACGATAGCAGCCATATCGACAGCAGTCGGAGAAGGCGGCATCGCCATTATTAGAGTAAGCGGACCGGAGGCAATTGCCGGAATCACAACCGTATTTCGTTCGAAAATAAGCTTGAAGGATGCACAAACGCATACGCTGCATTATGGTCATATCATTGACCCAGCGACAGGCGAAGAGGTGGAAGAGGTTCTCGTGACGCTTATGCGTGGTCCTCGCTCCTTTACGGCTGAGGATGTCGTTGAGATTAATGCGCATGGCGGCGTCATTGCCGTTAAGAAGGTGCTTGATGTTGTATTACAGCTCGAGGGTTACCGGACAGCGGAGCCTGGTGAGTTTACGAAGCGTGCTTTCCTGAATGGTCGGATCGACCTGATGCAGGCAGAAGCTGTTATTGATTTGATTCGATCCAAGTCAGATCGTGCTTTTTCGGTTGCAAGGAAGCAGGCGGAAGGTGTTCTATCCAAGCGGATCAAAGCTTTAAGGCAGACGGTTATTGAGCTGCTTGCTCATATAGAAGTGAACATTGATTATCCTGAGCATGACGTAGAGGAAATGACGAGCTCGTTCATTCGTGACCAATGCGATTCTGCTATTGATGAAATAGATCGTCTGTTAAAAACGGCGAATGAAGGCAAAATATTAAGAGAAGGCATTGTGACGGCTATCGTAGGACGGCCAAATGTCGGCAAGTCCTCGCTTATGAATGTGTTGACTCAAGAAAATAAGGCGATCGTTACCGATATCCCTGGTACGACACGCGATGTCATTGAACAGTTTGTAGCGTTGAACGGAATTCCACTTAGGCTGCTGGACACTGCGGGCATTCGTGAAACGACGGACGTGGTTGAGCGAATAGGAGTAGAGCGTTCGCGCAACGCGCTGGAAGAAGCGGATCTCATCTTGTTCGTGCTTAATTATAATGAGCCGCTGCAATTAGAGGATATTGAACTTTTGCGGCAAATGAAGGATCGACCCGTCATTGCGATCATAAATAAGACTGACTTGCCGCGTCAATTAGAAATTGAGATGGTGGAGGAGTCGATTTCTGCCGATTCCATCGTAAAAATGTCGGTTCTTGAGGAAGACGGGCTCGATCGTTTAGAGAATACGATTAGCGAGATGTTTTTTGAAGGTCAGCTTGAATCTGGTGATCTGACATATGTCAGCAACGTTCGACATATTGCTTTATTGAAGCGGGCAAAACAATCGTTGGTTGATGCAATTGAAGCTTCGGATGCCGGCATTCCCATAGATCTTATACAGATCGATGCGCGTTCGGCGTGGGAATCGCTTGGCGAAATACTTGGCGATGAAGCCGGCGACTCATTGATTGACCAAATATTTTCGCAGTTTTGCTTAGGTAAATAGATGGAAACAGGCTAGAAGTAGGCTATTTCGGTAAAATTGAATTATGCTTATAGAGTAAGGTGTATATTGAAGCGTTAACTGAGTTTCAATTTATAATAGCAGTTAAAGCCTAGCTAGTTGATCATGTAGGTTTTCTTCAAATATTAAAGCTTAAGTTGTTGTTGCAAGCTTACGATGTGGTTTTCTTTGAAAACCTAAGATAATGCTTACGAAGTAGGTTTTCTCCGAAAACCTAAGATAATGCTTACGAAGTAGGTTTTCTCCGAAAACCTAAGATAATGCTTACGAAGTAGGTTTTCTTCGAAAACCTTTAGGAGGGTAAAAAGACAATGAGGTATTTAGCTGGTGAATATGACGTTATCGTCATCGGAGCGGGGCATGCTGGCTGTGAGGCTGCGCTTGCTGCGGCTCGTATGGGCTGCGAGACGCTTCTGCTTACGATAAATTTAGACATGGTTGCTTTTATGCCTTGTAATCCATCGATCGGCGGTCCTGCAAAAGGGCATGTTGTGCGTGAGGTTGATGCGCTGGGCGGCGAGATGGGACGCAATATCGATAAAACCTTTATTCAAATGAGAATGCTCAATACAGGTAAAGGACCGGCTGTGCATGCACTTCGTGCACAAGCCGACAAATTTGATTATCAGCATGTCATGAAAAAGACAATCGAGGAAACCCCGCATTTGACGCTTCGTCAAGGGATGGCGGAGGAGCTTATTGTTGAAGACGGAAAATGCTTAGGAATCGTAACCAAAACAGGTGCGGAATATCGCGCACGTACAACGGTGGTTACAACAGGTACGTATTTGCGCGGTAAAATTATTATGGGCGAGCTGATGTACGAGAGCGGTCCGAACAATCAACAACCTTCAATTCGATTATCCGCTAGCTTGAAAGAAAACGGATTGGAGCTCGTTCGTTTTAAAACGGGTACGCCTCCGCGCGTGCATAAGGATTCGATTGATTTCTCCAAAACCGAAATTCAACCAGGTGATGACCAGCCTAAGTTTTTCTCCCATGAAACTGAGTCATCAACGAATGAACAGCTTCCTTGCTGGTTGACGTATACATCAGAAGCGACGCACAAAATTATTAATGACAACTTGCATCGTGCTCCAATGTTCTCGGGCGCTATCGAGGGAACAGGTCCACGCTACTGCCCTTCTATTGAGGACAAAATTGTACGTTTCGCGGATAAGCCTAAACATCAAATTTTCCTGGAGCCTGAAGGTAAAAATACTTCCGAGTATTATGTGCAGGGTCTATCTACAAGTATGCCAGAGGATGTACAGCTCGGCATTTTACGATCAATACCAGGTTTGGAAAAAGTTGAAATGATGCGTAACGGCTATGCGATTGAATATGATGCCGTGGTGCCTACTCAGCTATGGCCATCCTTGGAGACAAAGGTGATCGATAGCTTATTTACAGCTGGACAAATTAACGGAACCTCTGGATATGAAGAAGCAGCAGGACAAGGCGTTATGGCCGGCATTAATGCAGCACGTAAAGTGCAAGGCAAAGAACCGATTATCATTGGCCGTTCTGAAGGTTATATCGGGGTCATGATCGATGATCTCGTTACGAAAGGTACAAATGATCCTTACCGCTTGCTTACTTCAAGAGCGGAATATCGATTGCTGCTCCGTCACGACAATGCGGATCTGCGCTTGACGCCAACTGGCTATGAGATCGGTCTTATTTCGGAAGAGCGTTACAATAAATTTTTGCGTAAAAAAGAGTTAGTTGAAATCGACATTGAACGTTTGCGTGGAACAAAGGTAAAGCCGGACCAAGTCAATGATATGCTGACAGCTGCTGGTACAGCGCCGATGGAGCATGGAACGGATGCCTTATCGCTGCTTCGTCGTCCGGAAGTTACGTATGCGATGCTTGAGACTGTCGTTCCTTCCGTTCCGGAAATGTCGGAGGAAATGAAAGAGCAGGTCGAAATTCAAATTAAATATGCTGGTTATATTGAGAAGCAGCTTGTACAGGTTGAGCGTCTCAACAAAATGGAGAAAAAGCGGATACCAGATGATATCGATTATGGTGATGTTCGCAGTTTGGCTTCGGAGGCGAAGCAGAAGCTTAGTCTTATTCGGCCGCTTTCGATTGGGCAAGCATCTCGCATTGCCGGCGTAACACCAGCGGATATTTCAATTCTACTCGTTTACTTGGAGCATTATAACCGTGTAACGGCAGCGAGAGGTTCATAATATGGATGAAACATTGAAATGGTTTACGACACGAATGGAGGAGAGTGGAATTCCGCTTTCTCCCGTTCAACTCAATCAGTTTGAGCTTTATTACCGGCTGCTTGTCGAGTGGAACGAAAAGATGAATTTGACTGGCATTACGGAAAGAGATGCCGTTTACGAAAAGCATTTTTACGACTCGGTTTCGCTTTCCTTCTATACAAATATGAGCAGCGTGCGCAAGCTTGCCGATATTGGATCTGGAGCGGGTTTTCCGAGTATTCCTTTAAAGATCTGTTTCCCGCACTTGCAGGTGATGATCGTTGACTCTTTAAACAAAAGAATTCAGTTTCTCACGCATCTAAAGGAGCAGCTTGGTTTGGATGATGTACTTTGCTTGCATGGTCGAGCTGAAGATATTGCACAACTGCCCGAGCATCGCGATAGCTATGACGTTGTAACAGCAAGAGCAGTTGCACGGTTGAATGTGTTGAATGAATTTTGTTTGCCTTTTGTGAGGAAGGGCGGCTTGTTCGCCGCGATGAAGGGTTCTCAAACTGATGAAGAGGTCAGAGAAGCATCCTTTAGTTTGAGAGAGCTAAAAGCCAAAATTAAATCTCAGCATCAGTTGTCTCTTCCAAACGAGCAGTCCGAGCGTCATATTATTTTAATCGAGAAGCATGAAGGCACTCCGCGTAAATACCCTAGAAAAGCAGGGACACCGCTTAAGCAACCGTTAATTTAGTAGTAGTGATATGTTCCACGTGAAACATTAAGAGTAAGTAGAATTATCGCCATATTTATACAACAATTATTTGTTCATAAGAAGTGTCAAGCAGGAGATCGTTCAGCTGTAGTCGAATTATTAAGTAGATGAAGAGACAGGACGATCCGTTAGGTTAGCGAGTACGATTGCGGTTGCCATCGTGCAGCCATACTTCGTAATGCGGGTGAATATAAGCATCGTATAAGGGTTATAGGCTATACCTGATTATATTTTAAATGATGCCTCTCCTATCATTACCGAATGAATATTGTTATGGATGTTCGCCGTGCAGTTGACGATTATTACCTGAGAGAGGTTCTAGCGACCGAAAATAATCTAATTGGCAATGAACCAATCTTACTGCTGAAGCGTATTTATTGCAAAAACCTTGTAATTGCTTTTTAATAGAATAATAGTATATTCTGGGCACGATATGGAAATATGCTGATATTTTATATGAAACTCATTGTTTTCGACGCTAAGTGGAGAAAATGGTTTCATTTGAAGTGATTAAAAACAAGGTTTATCTCATGATCGGGTGGTAATTAGCGATATGAAAGAACAATTTTCTCGATTGTTCGGCCTGTCCGAGCAGCGCATACCTCAAGAAGAAGTTCGGCAAATACCGATTCAGGAAATTGATGCGAGTCCTTTTCAACCGCGTACGATTTTTGATGACGACAGAATTGAAGAGTTATGCCAGACGATAAAAACGCATGGCGTTATTCAGCCTATCGTTGTTCGTATGCGTAATGGAAGATATGAAATTATTGCGGGGGAGCGTCGGTGGCGCGCCGTTACTAAGCTTGGGTATGATACGATTCCAGGCATTGTTCGTGAATTCAATGATTCACAGACGGCATCTATTGCATTAATAGAAAATCTTCAACGTGAAAATCTCTCAGCTATTGAAGAAGCGGTCGCGTATCAGAAGCTGATTGAGCTTCATCAGCTAACGCAAGAGAGCTTGGCTCAACGCCTCGGCAAGAGTCAATCCACAATTGCAAATAAATTGCGATTATTAATGCTAAATGATACGATTAAGATGGCGTTAATGGAACGTAAAATTACCGAGCGTCATGCGAGAGCATTGCTGTCGCTAGATACAGAGGAATTACAGCTTAAAGTATTAGAAGAAATCACTACAAAAGATCTTAATGTAAAGCAAACGGAAGTCAGAATCGCCTTCTTAAAGGAATCGACGAAACTGAAAAAAGCGAAACGCATATCCTTTACGAAGGATGTACGTTTAGCTCTTAATACCATTAGACAATCGATTGAAATGGTTTCAGGATCCGGATTGCAAATAAAGACAAACGAAAAGGATCATGATGACCATTATGAAATTGTCATTCAGATCCCTAAACGATAGTTATAGAATGCTTTAAAATCATTCATATTATACTTATTTAGTGCCGCCCTCACTGAGGGCGGCGATGCCATTTTTAGCTAAAGTTTCATTTTCGTTCAGTCAACATGAAAACAGCACATATAAGTTTTACACATAGAGGTGAGCCGGTTTTGTCGAAAATTATTGCAATAGCCAATCAGAAGGGCGGTGTCGGAAAAACGACAACGTCTGTCAATTTAGCTGCCTGTTTAGCATCGCTTGGTAAAAAAGTACTGCTAGTTGATATTGATCCACAAGGAAATACAACGAGTGGACTAGGTATCAACAAGGGCGATGTAACAAATTGTATTTATGATGTACTTATTAATGATGTCCATCCAAATGATGCTATGTTCGAAACTAGCGTTCCAGGCTTGAAAATCATACCTGCGACTATTCAATTGGCCGGAGCGGAGATCGAGCTAGTTCCAACGATATCTCGTGAGCTGCGTCTGAAAAAATCGTTGCATTTGGTTAAGGATGAATTCGATTATGTTCTAATCGATTGCCCTCCCTCGCTCGGTATATTGACGATTAACTCATTGACCGCAGCTGATTCTGTACTTATTCCTATTCAGTGTGAATATTATGCGCTTGAAGGATTAAGTCAGCTATTAAATACAGTGAGACTCGTTCAAAAGCATTTGAATACAACCCTTCAGATCGAAGGCGTTCTTCTCACGATGCTGGACGCAAGAACGAATCTTGGTATTCAAGTTATTGAAGAGGTAAAAAAGTATTTTCAACAGAAGGTTTATCAAACGATTATCCCTCGCAATGTCCGTTTAAGTGAGGCGCCATCGCATGGTCAAGCTATTATCACATATGATCCACGATCTAAAGGTGCGGAAGTTTATCTTGAACTCGCAAAGGAAGTGATTATGTATGAGCAAGCGGCTAGGTAGAGGGCTGGATGCGCTTATCCCATCGCTTTCTGTTAATGACGATGACAAAGTAGTTGAAATTTCATTAACTCAATTAAGACCCAATCCGTATCAGCCAAGGAAAACATTCGACGAGGATTCCATTAAGGAATTAGCGGAATCGATTAAGCAGCATGGCATCATTCAACCTATTATTGTACGTACCGTGTTGAAGGGCTATGAGATCATTGCAGGGGAAAGACGTTTCCGAGCTTCTCAGTTTTGCGGAAATGCAACGATTCCTGCTGTAGTAAGATCCTTTACCGATCAACAGGTTATGGAGATTGCTTTAATCGAAAACCTTCAGCGTGAGGATTTGAACGCTATTGAGGTAGCCATTGCTTACCAAGCACTCATTGACAAGTTCAAGCTTACACAAGAGGAACTGTCCATGAAGGTTGGAAAATCTCGTTCTCACATCGCAAACTTTGTTCGATTGCTTTCACTGCCAACAGAAATCAAGGACAATGTTTCACGTGGAACAATTTCCATGGGACATGCAAGAGCTTTGGTTGGCATTAAGGATGATAAGGTACAGAAGGAATTAGCCGACCTTGCCGTTTCCTTAGAGTGGAGCGTGCGCGAGCTGGAAGAGGCGATTCAGAAGCTGGATACGAAGCAGCCTGAGGACAAAACAAAGCCGAATCAGAAAAAACGCGATCCTTACATCGACCATTTAGAGGAATCGCTTAGGGAACGATTCAAGACAACGGTGAAGATAAAACAGCAAAAAGATAAAGGCAAAATAGAGCTTCAGTATTATAGCAAACAGGATTTAGAAAGATTGCTAGAGCTGCTTCAGTATATGGCATAGCTATACCAAACCATGGCATACCTAAGTTGAAATCTTGCTTTTGAAAGATTAAACTAAGGTATGCCATTGTTGTGACTAGTTAGCTTGGAAAGGCGTGAAAATCGTGATAAACAATGAACAAACGGTTATTTATTTGGATCATGCGGCAACCTCTTGGCCTAAACCGGCTGCTGTAACGGATGCGGTCGTAAATGCCATGTTGAATGATGCTGCTAATCCTGGAAGAGGCAGCCATGCAATGGCTGTGCGAGCAAGCCGTGTATTGTTTGAAACGCGCAAGCAGCTAGCAAAGCTGTTTAACATAAAAAACCCAAATGATATTGCATTTGCATCCAATACGACGATGGCGCTTAATATGGCGATTAAAGGCTGGCTTAAACCAGGTGATCACGTTATTGCCACATCGGTTGAGCATAACTCGGTCAGAAGGCCGCTATATTTTTTGGAGCAAACAATTGGCATTGAAGTAACCTATGTAGAATCCGATGAATGTGGAAACCTAAATATAGATGACGTTGCTAAAGCGATACGTCCTCATACAACGCTGGTTGTCGTGAATCATAGCTCAAACCTGTTGGGAACGATTATGCCGGTTGCTGATATTGCGGAGCTCACAAGAAAACATGGCATTAAGCTGCTTGTGGATGCTGCACAAAGTGCAGGGATTATTCCAGTTGATGTGAAGGCGATGGGCATTCATATGCTTGCGTTCCCAGGGCATAAAGGGTTGCTTGGTCCACAGGGCACAGGAGGGCTGTACATCGATCCGGAGCTGGAATTGGTGCCGTTGCTGCATGGAGGAACTGGGAGCCAATCTGAGGCGCTTGAGCAGCCTCAGGTTAGGCCGGACAGGTACGAGGCAGGTACGCAAAATACGCCAGGTTTGGCAGGGCTCAAAGCGGGTGTTCAGCATGTACTGAATGAGACGGTACAGAACATCCATACTAAGGAATGGACTCTGACGCAAAGGCTTATTCAAGGTCTTTTGCCGGTGAAGGGAGTCAAGCTGCTTGGTCCGGAATTAGGCGAGAATCGAACAGGAATTGTAGCTTTTAATTTACAAAATGTCGATCCGTCGGAGCTGTCGTTTATATTGGATCAGCATTACCGAATTGCGGTGCGAGCAGGCTTTCATTGTACACCGCTCGCACATGCTAGCGCAGGAACGACAGCAACGGGTGCGATACGTGCTAGTGTAGGTATTTATACAACGGATTTGGAAATTGATGCTTTAACGGATGCTATTAAGGAAATAGCACAACAGTATGGGGCTTAGCAATGAATTGGGGGCGGAACAACAACGATGGAAGACTGGACATCAAATCCGATGAATGCTGTATCGGTGGTATTAGCTTTATTGGTCATCATTTTATTTATTTGGATAGCAATTGTTGGCGGGCGGCTGAAAAAGCTTAGGAAGCAATATACAGCGGTCATGGGGAATACAGGTTTAACGAATATGGAAGATGTCATCGTTGAGTTGAAGGAAGGGCTGGCTGAGCAGAAGCAAGCGAACCAACAATTGAAGGATCAGCTAGCTGTTGTGCAAACGTCACTCCCCAATCAGAAAGGTAAAGTGGGCATCATTCGTTACAATGCTTTTTCCGAGCAGGGTAGTGATCTCAGCTTCTCAATCGCTATCGTTAATGAAGAGAAGGACGGTGCTGTTTTTACGGGCATCCACAGCCGGGACAATACGTATGTGTATGCAAAGCCGCTTGAAAAAGGGGAATCCGCATACCCGCTTACACCGGAAGAGCGTAAAGCTATATTGGAAGCTAAATAATGCGGCATAGTTAAACTTAAATATTGTCAGCCGCGGCCGTTTGCTCAAGAACGCTGGTGGAGAGATGGGCATGGTTTGCAATAGCTGTAAATAAGCTGATTGCAATAATTTCGGACATCTTCATAACGAGATGGAGACGTGTATTTTGCAGGACAAAGTATTCCATAAAACCGCCTACATTTACGATGCCGGTTAGATGGATATCGCCAACCGGAGGGAGATCCTTATTGACGCCAGCACCTGGGCGAACAGGACCGATTCCAAGTTGAATGCTGCCTACACTCGATACTTGGCCAAGACAAGCATCGATTCCGATAACGAACGGTTTATGGAAACGACGATTGATTTCTAAAAGTGTATCATCCAGATTCATGGCATGGACAGGATTCTCTAAGGTGCCGAATAATGAAAAATGAGGGCTGCGGTACTTTGCCAAGGACGTTCCGATTAAAGGTCCCAAGGAATCGCCAGTGGAGCGATCCGTTCCAACGCATACGACAACAATAGGGCGGTTATCCGCCATATCATCAAGGAAGGTCGTAAGGCGATTGACCAGCATGCCGATAACGTTAGGGGTCGTATAGGGTACCTTTAATGGCGTCTCTTTAATAAATGGAAGCTTCATAGAATCCCTCCGATAATACCGATATGATACTAGTATATGGATGGGACAACCATTTTATACGTCAGGTAGTTTGATATTTAAGGCTAAGCCGATGAAGGATGTTTGCCGCTGCAAACCAATGGGGGTCTTGCTCGTGTTAATTGCATTTGATTCCACTCAGCAGGCTCTGCGTGCAGAGATGCTGCTCGAATACGCTGAGATAGAAATCGACATTTGTCCAACGCCAAAGGAAATAACGGCAGGCTGCGCGTTGTCAATACATTTTCCAGAAGAGGATTTGTCTCTGGTGAAGGAAGTTATTGAGCAGGAAAATGTAGAAATTAGAGGCATATTCAAACCATTGCAATCTGGGTATGAACAACTAGAGATTTAAGCGCGAATAGTGCGGTCGAGGAGGAATGACGATGTCAATCACAGAACGATACGACAAAGCTGTTATATGGTTGACAGACAATAATGTATGGCAGGCTTTCGGCAGTTCAGCGCTGCGCGTAATACTTTTTTTGATTGTGGGACGTTTTGCGGTATGGATCATACATAAAACCATCGATCGAGTTGTGCTTGAACGCGAAAGCAAGCGGCCTCCAAACCATACAAGGCGCATGACAACCGTATGCAAGCTCCTGAAAAATGTCGTTTCTTATGTTGTCTATTTCATAACGGTCATGCTAATCTTGTCTGAGTTCGGCATTAATTTGGGACCATTGCTCGCGGGGGCAGGCGTACTGGGGCTTGCCATTGGTTTTGGTGCTCAAAGCTTGGTGAAGGATATTATTACAGGATTCTTTATTGTGCTCGAGGATCAATTCGCAGTTGGAGATGTGATCCAAACGGGGCAATTTAAAGGAACGGTAGAGGTAATCGGACTTCGAACGACGCGGATTCAGAGCTGGACGGGAGAGGTTCATATTGTTCCCAATGGCATGATTAATGAGGTTACGAATTTCTCCATAAATAATACGATTGCTGTCGTAGATATCTCGGTTGCGTATGAGGAAGAGGTTGATCGCGCTCTTGAAGTCATTCGCTATACGATGGTTACGATGAAGGATGATAATCTTATCAATGCGCCAGAGGTGCTGGGCATACAAGCGATTGCTCCTACAGGAGTAACCTTGCGCGTAATCGCAGAATGCCGTCCTAATACGCATCCTATCGTAGCTCGGAAGCTGAATATGGAAATTAAGAAGGCGCTGGACGCCAGCGGAATTGAAATTCCATATCCACGAATGGTTACATATCATCGCAATGAAAAGGGAGGCGTAAAAGATGGAGCGTAAGCAGTTTGAGCTTGGTGATGTCGTTCAAATGAAAAAACAGCATCCATGCGGCTCTAATGAGATGGAGATCATTCGAATGGGGATGGACATTCGCATTAAGTGCGTAGGCTGCAAGCATAGTGTCCTGATACCAAGAGCAAAGTTTGAGAAGAACATGAAGAAGGTGCTTCGTTCAAAAATATCGGATGATGGCATAACCGGCATATAGTCGGAAACAAACCGAATACTAGAATTATTTTGGACAAGTACTTGCGTGAGGACATGGCGTGTGATACAATAATTTTTACATGCGGAGAGGTACCCAAGAGGCCCAAGGGGGCTGACTCGAAATCAGCTAGGCGGGTCAAACCGTGCGTGGGTTCGAATCCCACCTTCTCCGCCATTATATAACAACAGCCAAACGATTCGATCGACGAATCGTTTTTTTTATGTATTCATCTCTAAATAAGGAGGTACGCTCATTGAGTACGCCAAAGCTGCCATTAACGGATGATGAACGGAAGCGGTTGCGACAAGCAAAAATCAAGCTCATCGATGTAGCAGGTTTCTCGGCAGATGAACTTAGCGTTAGCTTAAATGTACCTAAAATAAGGGCGAACCTTTTGCTAGCGCTTGCAAAGTTTCAAGCCGTGCCTTCCATTGGCCCAAGCCTCGCGAATAATCTAGTGGAGTTAGGCTTTTATTCCCTGGAGCAGATTAAGAGCGGCGGAGAGAGAGGAGCGCAGCTTGTGGAGCGTCTGGAACGTCTACACGGCGTTTGGATGGACCCGTGCGTCGAAGACGTTATGCGGCTTGCTGTGCATCATGCGAACGATCCAGGAAGCGATAAGCAGTGGTGGGATTTTACGGCGGAGAGAAAAGCATACAGAAAACAGTATGGTTATCCCGCTGATCGGCCAAGCAAAGCTTGGCACGAATAAAAATCATTAATTGTTTAAGCACCATAAGAAGACATCAATAGAAGCTTCAAGAGGAGGGCTCTCACGAGCCCTCCTCTTGACCGTGGTTGTTGTGTCGCTCAATTTCTCACTGCAAGCATGTGAAACCTTAGAGCCTTCATTCGGCAATCGGAGAAAATCAGCAGTTGCTTCATTAAACCCTTTTGAGCACAATGATACGTATCCGCTTGAACGGTTTAGCGTAACGATGCTCGAATGCGCGTGTGTGAATGTCGATCATAGAATGTCCCGAGCCAAGCTCTAATATTCAAGAAGCGCTGTTAAAATCTAATGGCCCATTCGTTTCCATTTACGCTCATGATTCGTTGTGTCTGGAAAGCGTTCACCTTTGCTTAGATGTACCTTCTTCGGATTTTGAATGCCCATATGAAAGGAGTTCACCCCATCTTCGATGTATGTGCCATCATTAGGAGCTTTATCCCCTGGCGAGAAAATTGTACCTTCACCCATTATGATCACCCTCCTCATTTTGTTAGAGCGGAACTGATAAGGTTTTATCAAGCCGCTGCTATAGTATTTGCTGCGAAGTCGATTTGCATAAGTAGCAGATAACGGCTGTAAGTTCCATTTCCATTTGCATATCTATGCATAATCGTATGCTTCTGTTATTTGCGCTTGTCATAGGCGATTAGATTTGATATAGTATAGAGATGCGAGCAGAAGCTCGTTCCTTGCTCCATTTATGGGGCCGTTAGTCCAAGAGGAGGTGAAACAATATGCGCAAATATGAAGTAATGTACATCGTTCGTCCAGACGTTGAGCAAGAAGCCTTGCAAGCGATCGTTGACAAATTCCATGGCATTATCTCCAACGGCGGAGAGGTCACAAAGCAAGATGTGAGCGGAAAACGTCGTCTTGCGTATGAGATCAATAAGCTTCGTGATGGTTACTTTGTACTGGTACATTTCAACGCAACGACTGAAGTTGTGAATGAACTTGACCGCATCATGAAGATTACGGATGAAGTTATCCGTTCGTTGATCGTCAGAGACGTCGCTTAATCCACGCTGGATTGTTCGATTGGGAGGTCAGAAACGATGTTGAATCGTGTTATTTTAATTGGTAGATTGACGAGAGACCCAGAGCTTCGATATACGCCTGCAGGCGTTGCTGTTACACAATTTACGCTAGCGGTAGATCGTCCGTTTACGAGCGGCGGTCAAGGTGAGCGTGAAGCGGATTTTATTCCGGTTGTAACGTGGCGTCAACTGGCCGAGACCTGCGCCAACTACTTGCGCAAAGGCCGCTTAACAGCGGTTGAAGGTCGCATTCAAGTGCGGAATTATGAGAACAACGAAGGCAAACGTGTCTACGTGACGGAAGTTATCGCTGATAACGTTCGGTTCTTGGAATCCAATCGAGAAGGCGGAGGAGGCTCGCGAGAAGAAGGCGGAAGCAGCTACAGCGGCGGTGCAAGCAGCGGCGGCGGCGGATCTTTCGGCGGCGGCAACAACGCTTCCCAAAGCGGTGGTAACCGTCCATCTGGTAATAACTCACGTAACGACAGCCGTGATCCGTTTCAGGATGACGGACGCCCGATTGATATATCAGAGGATGATTTGCCATTTTGATAACGGAGTAGCATCTACTTCGCGTATCAATGGAACGGTTGCACAGCCTTTATTGCGAGATAAAGCCGTTGTGTAATTGTAATATTTTCAACGATAAGGAGGATATCCATCATGGCTTTCAAGCAAAGAGATAACGGTGGCGACGAGCGTCCAGAACGTAAGTTCAGCGGACGTAAAGGCGGACGCAACAAACGCCGTAAAGTGTGTTTCTTCACTGTAAACAAAATTTCTAAAATTGACTATAAAGATGTTGATTTACTGAAAAAGTTTATTAGCGAGCGCGGCAAAATCTTGCCACGTCGTGTGACTGGAACAAGCGCGAAATACCAACGCTTGCTTACAATCGCAGTTAAACGTTCACGTCAAATCGCATTGCTTCCTTACACGACTGAATAGGTCGATAAGTGAATATGTACGAAAGCGGAGGAGCCTGTCACCAAGGGCTCCTTTTGCTTTTTTTGCAAGAGCCCGTATGTATACGGGCTCTTTTTTGTTGCATGATAATTCATGGGTAGCGAAAGGAGTGTGTGTGCATGCAGTTCGTATTTTATTTAGCACTTATTATCATATCCACCAAGGTCGCTGGACATTTGTCGGTACGGTTAGGGCAGCCGGCAGTACTAGGCAAGCTCCTAGCTGGCATTATTATTGGGCCTGCACTGCTAGGGTGGGTTCAGCCCGATGATTTCATCGGTCATTTTGCAGAAATCGGCGTTCTTCTGCTTATGTTTATTGCAGGCTTGGAGACAGACGTGGAGCAGCTCCGACAAAATTGGAAAGCTTCCTTTGCTGTTGCGGTAGGCGGTATCATTCTGCCGTTTGTAGGAGGGTATGCGGTAGCAGCAGCACTCGGTCTTTCGAATTCCGAGGCGCTGTTCTTAGGTTTATTGCTATGTGCGACTTCAGTCAGCATTTCGGTTCAAACGCTGAAGGAGATGAATCAGTTGGGAACTAAAGAGGGTACGACCATACTTGGCGCCGCAGTTGTGGATGATGTCGTCGTCGTCGTACTGCTGGCCGTTATGATGAGCTTGCTTGGAACAACCGATAATGTTTCCATCCCTTTATTGATTGGGAAGAAGGTATTGTTCTTTATTATTATAATCGCGGTCAGTATTTGGGTTATTCCGCATTTTATGAAGCTGTTCGCTCGTTTCAAAATTACGGAAGCGTCGATGAGCGCCGCTTTAATAGCCTGCTTTGCCTTTTCCTATTTTGCCGAGAAAATGGGCGTTGCCGGCATTATTGGTGCTTTTGCAGCCGGTATCGCGATCTCGCAGACGTCGTTTAAGCATGATGTGGAATCGAAGGTGGAGCCGATAGCCTATACGTTATTTGTTCCGGTCTTCTTCGTCAGCATCGGTTTAAACATTACCTTCGACGGCGTAGGCAGCCAGATCGTCTTTATTATACTGTTATCGCTTGTTGCTATCGTTACGAAGCTGCTCGGCGGAGGATTAGGCGCTAGGCTGACTGGATTTAATAATCATTCGTCGCTTGCGATAGGCGCTGGCATGATATCTAGGGGAGAGGTGGCGCTCATTATCGCAGCGACGGGCCTAGAGTCAGGGCTGCTGCTGCCTCAATATTTTACATCGGTCGTTATGGTCGTTATTGTGACGACGCTTGTAACTCCGCCAATGCTGAAGCTAGTCTTTCCACATAAGCAGCAGGATCAAAGCACAAAGGAATTTACAAAATAGATAGAATATAAATGATTTAAATCATGAAAAATGGCGATGCAGGGGCTAGTCCTGTACCGCCATTTTGCTATTCCAATACTGAGAAAGCGATCTATGATATCTTAGTTATATTGCTCTCATACGATTGTTCCTAGCATTGTGTTCGACTTCCGCAAGCCCCAATGCCTCCATTAACGGTGGGACATACATGCCGAATCGGCCGCGAAATCCTTTCTTCAAGCCGTACCAACCGCCAATCGGATTTTCAGGAGAGCGTCCCCAGGCCTCAACCGTGCCTTCTTTTGCTGGTTTCTGTTCATCAGCACTGCCTAGTTCTATCCAGTCTCCATGTTCCTTGAGCATAGCGTATAAGTCATCGATGCAGCGATTGTCGTAATGTAGAACGGTTTTGCCTACCGTGCAAACGATAATAGCTTTGCCATCTTTCTCATCTTTGTACATTTCATATTCGGAGGTTTGTGGAGGAGTCTTTAATTTCCATGGATTTTCTTTGGTACCAAGTGTTATCGACATATTATTACTCCTTTTTTTATTTTTTTCTATACATGTATAAAATATCACAAAGCGATGTGGGAGATCTAATCAATTGTAATCAGGATAGTAAAGCTCAAGGTCAGCCAAAAAAAGATATCGCCATTTATTTAAGTTTACACTTAATTAAGTGTATGCTAAATTAATAGCATGATCGATAAAGCCATTCAAGCCATAACGGAACCAAGGCGCAGAGATATTTTACATCTCGTGCGTAATGAGGAGCTGACCTCCAGCGCCATTGCATCTCATTTTGACATTTCAGCACCAGCTATTTCGCAGCATCTTAAAGTTTTAGAAGAAGCAGGACTCGTCATTGTGAGGCGAGCGGGCACCAAACGATTTTATAGCATTAGGAGGGAAGGGTTCGCAGAATTGATGCAGTATATCGAGAGCTTCTGGGATGACAGCTTAATGCTGCTCAAAGCAGCCGCGGAAGAGGAGGAAAGGAGAAAATATGACATCAATCAGCAGCAATAACTCGATCAAGAAAGAGATATTTATCGAATGCAGCCCGGAGACACTGTTCTCATTTTTTACCGATCCTGTGAAATTAGTACGTTGGATGGGGCGTCACGTATTGCTCGAACCAAGTATTGGCGGCAAATACCGCATTGATGTTAACGGTAGCGACATTGCAATGGGTGAATATAAGGAAATTATCCCGAACGAGAAAATCGTCATGACATGGGGCTGGGAGAAATCGAAGGCGGTGCCTCCCGGATCTAGTAACGTTGAATTCAAACTAATCCCTAAAGATAACGGTACTCTTCTTGTCTTGACACACTACGATCTGCCGGCAACGGAAGTTGCCTCACATGAACAAGGCTGGATGCATTACATGCCTCGTCTGCAATCGATAGCACAAGGCGAGGACCCAGGCGTCGATCCTTGGTCAGAACAAGCCATGCATTAATGCAAAAATAGTAAATGAATAGGAGGCTATCCATCAATGACTACATTATCATGCAGCTGCGGGTTTGAAATTACGGATGAAAACAAGTATAAAGTAGAAGCAGCAATGTGGCATCACGCCATTCAAGACCACACGGATATGCTTAAAGGCATGACTGTTGAGATGCTTGAGCAGTGGCTCATGAACAAGGATGAGCAGTTAAAGGCGGGTGCGTAACGATGAGCGCAACGATTCATCAAGAAATTACGTTTAAGGCTAGTCCTGAGCGTGTTTACGGCATCCTTATTAGCAGCGAGCAATTCAGTCAGGCTACCGGCGGCGCTCCAACTGAAATCAGCACAGAAGAAGGCGGAAGGTTCTCTTGCTTCGGAGGCATGATCTTGGGACGCAACATCGAGCTCGTAGCTAATAAGCGCGTTGTACAAGCATGGCGTGTTGCTAATTGGGAGGAAGGCGTTTACTCCGTAATCAAATTCGAGCTCAAGGAGCAAGGCAGCGGAACAGTGCTAATATTTGACCACTCCGGTTTTCCGGAAGGTCAAGGCGAGCATTTGGCATCCGGATGGCACAACAATTACTGGGAGCCTATAGCGAAGCAGTTAGCTTAATTTAGATGTAAGGCGCGCGAGTCTTATGCGCGTCTTTCATTTTTTCTAAGGAGGTGTCAGACAATAATGGTAGATGTATTTACCGAAATCGTAATAAAATGTCCTCGTGATACCGTTTCGGAATATGCGGCTAACCCCGATAATGCCCCTGAATGGTATGTCAATATTCATTCGGCAGAATGGCAAACGCCAAAGCCGCTTGTGGTCGGTTCTAAAGTTGCATTTAAAGCGGCTTTTCTCGGAAAACAACTCTCCTATGTGTATCAAATTGCCGAATATATCCCGGGGAAAAAGCTTGTAATGAGTACGGACGACGGTCCATTTCCGATGGAAACGACATACACTTGGGAATCTGCGGACGAGCAATCAACCCGAATGACTTTGCGAAACAAAGGCAATCCAACCGGGTTCTCGATGTTATTTTCTCCATTTATGTCGTTGATGATGAAGAGGGCCAATAACAAGGACCTGAAAAGAATCAAGCATTTACTAAAGGAACGTTCTTGAAGAAAGCTATTGATAAGCCTATCCAGCCATTCACAAAGAAAAGAGCAGTATCCTCAACGAGGATACTGCTCTTGCTATTTGGCTCAGCGACGCCGGGTGATGCGGCTTTTGCCGGTCTTCACCGATGGCTTTGAGGTTCGCGGCTTCTTATATACTTTGCTTGAGCTGCTTTTTTGTTTGGTGTCTTTCACGATTTTTCCTTTGGATGGGGGCTTAGTCGTGATCGAGCTTTTCTTCTTATTAACGGTGGTACTCGTTTGTGAACCGTTATTCGTAGTAGGTGCAGTTGATGAAGTCGATGTCGATGCATTGGCATCCTTCGAGCGTTTGAACACCGATCCTGTACGATTCACGGTTACGGGAGGAGCGATCTTCTTATCCTCAACTGTAGGCATTCTGTACGTCGTTTTAGGCTTGTATTTATCCTTTGAGGAGTAGCCGCGGTACTTACCCTTGCCGTACTTGCCCTTATCGAATATATCGTCGAGCACGCTGGCGATTAAGTAACCTTGGAGAAAGCCTGAGCTATAATTTTGACGTACATATTCGGTTGAATCGATTTCGATAAGCGTATCTTCCGGCACGTCTGGAGCTTGCTGCAAATGGATAATTTCATCGGAATAGACAAGAAACATCCGCTCTGTGCTTACTTCGCTCTGCTGCTCCGGATTGCGCTGATCGATAAAATCATTAGCGACATCAGGGACGGAACGATTCTCAGCACGATACACATATGAGGTTTGATTGCCTGAGCCATTGACCGATTCTAACGGATATTGCTCCTTGACCGTATCCGAAACGGCGCAAGCCGTGAGAAGAGGGACGATAAAGCTCAAGAGAAGCAGGTACTTAATCGATTGATGCCACCATTTGTTCATCGTATTCCTCCTATCCGCCGCGTAGCACGCGTACATCGGCAGGCAGAACGCTTTCTCCTTCATAGAGCATGAAGCGTCCGTTTTGCCATTCAATACGAAGAAGCTTCATATCGTCAGATTGATATTGCCAGACATGCTGTTCGCCTCCCTGCATGTAAGGCGTCTTGCCGCTTGCTATGATGAATCCGGAGAATTGCTCCTCCATATGATAAGTGCGGTCATCCAGCTCCAAAATGGTAGGTACCTCGTCAATGGAATCAAGTCGCCCATCAATCGAGTCATACAGCGCATATACGGTTCTTTCCCGTTCCTCTATGGTCAAATATCGAATGGCTATGCCATCTTGGAGCGTGAGAACAATGGCATTGCGGGCACGGTTATGCGTTCTGCCCGTTATGTTATAGGTAACTAAGGAGACCTCGCATGCATCGCCAGGCGACAGCGTCATGATGCTTTTCTCTGCGATTGGAGGCTCCGCCGGAGTAAGCAGGTTTTTGATTCTTTTGAACAAGCTCATTTTATATGCTCCTTCTAAAAAGTTAGATAGATCCGATGATCAACGCACCAGCGATATGGAGCGAGCCTGCGAACAAAGCGTATCCGACCTTGCCCTCATGAATGCCTTGCTCCAGCTTCATGCCGCTGATGGCAATGACGACTTTCTCGACAATCCACTCCAGCACAAGCAAGAGGACAAATGAGACGAGCGAGATGACGAGAGCCTCCCACATTTCGCTTGATTTGCTGATCGACTGCGACAAGATATACGCTTGCGCGAACAGCTTCAATACGAAGCGGGTAGTCACTGCGGTATTTCCGTTCTTAATCTCCTGCAAATCATTGTACTTCGTGAAGCGCGAATCCAAAAACATAATAATGACTAATAAAATGGCTCCTGCACCTGTCCAAACCGGAATTCGAATAAGATCAATCCAAGACATAAGTTAGTTCCTCCAAAGTTTCAAGTTTAGAAAAAATGACCGCCTTCCGTTAAAACCGGTAATCCGATTTATAACACCAGCGGTCATACTATACATTAATTGTTAGATAAATGGAAGAACTATTGTTTCTCGTACTGCTTCATTAGAGCAGCCAGCTCATCTTCCACCGCTTTGTCTTTGCCAAGCTTCTCAAATTCATCATCTAGCGACTTGCCCTTGGCGTTGATCTCGTTGCTCGCTTCGGCCTGCGCTTCCATTTGCAGCATTTTCTCTTCCATGCGCTTCATGCCGGCTGCCGCCGAATCGGTTCCGAATCCCGACATCGCTTTATTGATTTCAGTCTGAGCTTTGGCTGCGTTATAACGAGCCACAAGCGTTTCACGCTTATTCTTAAGCTCCGTGAGCTGCTTGCGCATCTCATCAAGCTTGCCACGAAGATTATCTGCAAGCAGTTTATTCTGGTCAAAATTCGCCTTGTACTCGGAAGCCTTCTGCTCGGCTGATTTCTTCTCTTCCAGGGCGCGCCTTGCGAGGTCGATGTTTTGGGATTGTGCCGCAAGATGCGCTTGCTCTCCGCGCTTCTCTACAAGCTGTGCTTGTTCTTCATAAAGCTGCTTAAATTTCTTCTCGATTGCAATTTGTGCGGCTACAGCTTTCTCTGCATCCGATAGATCCTCTTGCATATCGCGGATATATTGGTCAGTGAGCTTAATCGGATCCTCTGCTTTCTCAATAAGTGAGTAAACATTTGATAAAGTAAGGTCACGCAATCTTTTAAATATAGACATTGAAATCCCTCCTTGGATTGTAGTGCACATAAGTAATGATACGCGCAGCGGATGAAAATAGTTGCAAGCAAATGAGGAATGGACGCCATTCGCATTTATATTTACCGTAATGCTACAATTAATGAAAATAAACACCTGCATATGAAGAAAGAAGGTACATCATTATGGAAAATGTCAGAACAGGCACCGAGCGGTTCAAAACGTTTATTTTAAACAATAAATTCGTATTGTTCCTGCTTGTATTGCTGCTCGCTGGGCTCAACATTATGGTATTTACGAAGATTTCCTACATTTTCACACCATTTACCGTTCTCCTCAAAACATTGCTGCTGCCAGTCATATTGGCTGGAATTGCTTATTATTTGCTAAATCCGGCTGTCGATTATTTGGAGCGAAAGGGGGTTAAGCGGATAATTTCCATTATTGCTCTCTTTCTGCTTGGCGCAGGGCTCATTACGATCCTATTGGTTATTGTTATTCCAATTCTAAATGGACAAGCTGTAAGCTTCGCACATAATTTTCCTAAATATGGGGATCAGCTGCGACAAAATTTCGAAGAGTTTATGGGCAGCAACAGCTTTATTCAAATACAGGAGTGGTTCAATTTAAATCCGTCGAAGCTGACGGGGAATATTACGGAGCAAGCTACATCGCTGCTAAATCGAACATTTTCGAGCTTAGGCTCTATTGTGGGGGCACTGAAGGAGATTATTCTTGCGATTGTGACGCTGCCGTTTATTTTATTTTATTTGTTAAAGGACGGAAAGCAGCTGCCGCAAACGATTGTTGGATTCCTGCCTAACAAGCTGCAGCCGCAAACGAAACGAATTATGGCGGAGATGAATGATCAAATCAGCAGCTATATTAGGGGGCAAATTATTGTAAGCTTCTGTATTGGGCTGCTATTGTACGTGGGTTATTTGGTCATTGGACTTGAATACTCGCTTGTGCTAGCCTTGGTCGCAGCCTGTACCAGCGTCATTCCTTATCTTGGACCGGCAATCGCGATTACGCCTGCCTTAGTTGTCGCGCTCGTAACTTCTCCCGTCATGCTGCTGAAGTTGATCGTCATATGGACGATCGTACAGCTTATTGAAGGCAAATTTATTTCACCGCAGATCATGGGCAAAAGCTTGCAAATCCATCCGATCACCATTATATTTGTCATTTTGACGGCAGGCAATTTGTTTGGACTCGCTGGAATCGTACTGGCCGTGCCGGGATATGCAGTATTAAAGGTTGTCGTTCTCCATTTGTTCACATGGTTCAAGAACAGCTCCTCGCTCTACAAAGAGGAGCGCGGCGAGAAAAATTTATAATACGCGAAACCGCTCAAGCAGCCTAAAGTATAGATAAACGCAGCCCAAGGCAAGTAAATAGGACAGGAAGGTAAAGCCAATATTCCATCCGTTCCCGTACGTTACTTTTCCAATCAGCAGTCCTATATACTCAAGCAGCGTCGTAAACAGCACGTACAAAAAAATAATGAGCGCTGTTTTGTTTCGATGCAAGAGGATGGTCCGTATCATAAAGCATGCCAATAGCGGGTATAGTCCAAGATCGAGCGGCATCGCAGATACAGACTGGTCATCCGGTATGAGGGGCGTGAAGTCCCAAAACCTCATTTGAAAGCCGAGCGAATTGATAATCATCGAAATAAGGGCGCCAACGGGGAAAATCAGCAGCAGTATTTTTGGGCTTTTTCGAACGAGGTAAATCCCAGCAAGCCAAGGAATAATGAATCCGAAAATGGTATTAACCAGCATCTCATTATCCAGCATCTCAAATTCCTCTCCTCTATGTTTTTTTATTAGAGTTCCCTTAACCGTTTTCAGCATGCGCCTTTCTAAAAAAACAAAGACGGTGTCGACAGACACCGTCTTTGTACTCGTATAAAAGGTTTATCCTACCTCGATTGAAGCAGTTTGTCATGCGGAGCGATCGATAGTTCCACCTTGTTGATGCGATGCTTGCTAACCTCGCGTACTGTGAAGGTTAAGTTAAGGAAGCTGAATTGCTTGCCGGGCTTAGCGTCCTCCATTTCACTGTACAGCCAGCCGCCAATCGTATCGACCTTCTCATGCTCCAGCTCAGTGCCGATTAGATCGCCTAGCTCCGTTAGAGACACCTTCCCATCCAGAAGGTAGGACGTATCCGACAGCATCTCAATGTCCTTGCGTTCATCCGCATCAAATTCGTCTCTAATGTCGCCGACGATCTCTTCTAATATATCCTCAATGGTTACAAGCCCTGACGTACCGCCATATTCATCAACGACGATCGCAAAGTGGACGCGCTCTTGCTGCATTCTGGTTAGAAGCGTCTTCACCGGCAGTGCTTCGGAAACAGACATGACAGGCTGAATAAGCGTTTGAAAATCAATTTCTTTGTTTACTTGGTATTGTAGAAACAGCTGCTTTGTGTTGATCATTCCGATAATATTGTCTTTGCTGTCGCCGGCAACCGGGAAACGCGTATATTGTTCCTTGCGAATAATAGCCATGTTCTCTTGCAAAGTATTGTTCTTATATAAGACGGACATATCGGTACGCGGAACCATAATTTCTTTGGATAAAATTTCATCAAAAGCAAAGATCCGGTTGACGTAGCCATATTCCGTATTGTTAATTTTTCCGCTTTCTAAACTATCGCTTAGAATGATTTGAATTTCTTCCTCGGAATGTGCTTCTTCATGCTCCTTTGCTGGCTTTAGGCCAAACAAACGAACGAGAGCGTTGGCAGAGCCATTCAAAACCCAGATAAATGGGTACATGACTTTGTAGAAGAAGATGATCGGCTTTACCACCGCAAAGCTGACAAGCTCTGCTTTTTGAATCGCAATGCTCTTAGGAGCCAGCTCACCAATGACGACGTGGATAAAGGTGACGACGATGAAGGCAATTATAAACGATAAAATATGACTAAGATCACTGTTTATCTGCCAATGTTCGAATAAAGGGAGCAGAAGCTTTTCAACTGTTGGCTCACCAAGCCAACCAAGGCCGAGTGCTGTAATGGTAATGCCAAGCTGACAGGCGGACAGATAACCATCCAAATTGCTTACGACTCGTTGAACGGCAAGTGCATTTTTCTTTCCTTCAACGACCAATTGGTCAACGCGGCTGGAACGTAGTCTAATGATAGCGAATTCTGTAGCTACGAAAAAAGCGGTTAACGCAACCAGTAAAGCAACCAAAAATAGATTAAGTCCTATACCCATAATTAATGTTCACAATCCTTTTTAATCAATTTTGTATTCAGTTACTTTAATAGTACGAACTTTCAGCCCATTCATCAAACCGTTGAATCACGGATAAAAGGCTTCAAAGAGCCAATAAAACCGATTTTAAGGCAGCAATAGATCAATATTAGCCAATACCTCGTTTTTACGAGATCACTTGTATGGTTTAATGAATGGTTCATATGAACTTATAGGCCAAACAAAAAAAGAACGGCAGCAGGCCGTCCCATTTTTGAACGAAAAGAAAGGTTAAAATTTGTTGGCTTGCTGCTCCGACCAATCGCCAATAATGGGAAGCTTGCCCAGTCTGCCTTGCAGCGTAAGCAGCATAAGTCCGATCCACAGGACGAAGCCGACAATCGGAAGAAGAAAGCCCAAAATTGCACCGAGGATTGGAATAAATACAAGAAAAATGTTTAGTACGAAAAGGGAAACGGAAACGACGATGGATTGAACGGCGTGCAGTCTGACAAAGCGGCTTTGCTTCTCGAGGATAAGAAATATAATACCGGTAATAAAGCCCCCTAGATAACAAAGCAAGCCTGCTACTTTAGGGTCAAGACCAGTTGATGATTTGTCCGGTTGAATGGAGGGAGGTAAGTTCAAGATTGTCACCCTTTCTATTCATATACTTGAAATGATTGTATTCGTCATTGAAAGTCAATAGACCTTTTTGCTTTATAAAAAAAATCCAAAATGGTATCCATCCGTTGTAAAAGTTTTGTAACCTGTTTCGACATTTTATCGTCTAAACTGAGAAAGCCATTTATAAAAGAATAGAATAGAATAGATAGGAGAAGTCATCATTTATGAATAAACGCAAATGGTTATACACGGCGTCTGCCGCAGTCGTTATTCTACTTATTGCAGGTTTTTTTAACCGAGGGGCTTTGGCCGCACTTGGATTTGATTGGTTCTTGCAAAGCCATGTTGAAAAACAATTAGAACAATCTTATAAACCGATCGATGGACGGGAACCCGTTCCGGTTAGTACAATAGATAAGGAGCAGGACCCGTTCTCCGTATTGCTGCTAGGGGTTGACCAGCGCGGCAAAGAAATTGGACGCTCGGACACGATGATCTATACGGTTGTTCGTCCGAATGACGGTGATCTGCTCATGGTCTCGATTCCGCGAGATATGTATGTGGAGATCATTGGGAAGGACAAGAAGGATAAGATTACGCACGCTTACGCTTTCGGCGGAGCGGGAATGGCCATGGATACTGTAGAAAACTTCTTAGACGCGCCTATTCATTATTATGCTTCTATTAATTTTGAAGGCTTTCGGCAAGTGATCGACACGCTCGGCGGTATCGCGCTTCCTATTGAAGAAGATATGGTCAATGACGATCCGGATCACGAGAAATTTGTCATCAAAGCGGGCCAGGAAAGCTATAACGGCAAGGATACGCTTAATTATGTCCGTTACCGGGAGGATGCTGGCGGCGATGTGAATCGTACGGAGCGGCATCAGATTTTTTTAGGACTTCTAATGGATAAAGCGAAACAATTGAATCAATGGTCTAAAGTTCCGCAGCTTTTGGATATTATGGGCGACAACTTTAGCACGGATATGCGTCCCCAGCAGCTTGTCGACTTTAGTCAAGGCATGCTGCAGGCGAAGGAGCGTAATATTTACAGCCACTCGCTGCTTGGCAGCGGACACCGCTTGAGAAGCGGCGGAGCATGGTATTATTTTGCCGATGAGGATGATTTGGCGAAGGTGCAGGCGATGATCAAAAGCTGGTTAAACGAAGATACGCCTGCGTCCAGCCTTATTTTGCCGGATAAGTATACAGTGAACAAGCCAAAAGAGGTAGTGACGCTATCGAGCAGTGAGACGACGCTAAAGCAGCCATAAAGGCTGCTTGCTCCGTCCGTCTGCTGCCTAGGGCAAAAAAGGTTGGAATGAGCAAACGGGACGGAGTTGTTAGGAAATGAATATTGCGTTTTTTTTGTTGCCGAAGCAGGATGTCGTATGCTTAACGCAGGACACAACATTAAGACAAACGCTTGAGAGAATGGAATACCACCGTTATACGGCGGTGCCTATCATTAACGATGATGGCGGCTATGCAGGCACGGTTACGGAAGGCGACTTGCTATGGTACATTAAGGAGCATGCTGACCTGACGCTTGAGCAGACCAATAAAATAAGGCTCATGGATGTGCCGCTTCGGATGAATAATAAGACGGTGCGAATCGATGCCAATATGGATGATCTGATCTCGCTGGCCAAGCTGCAAAATTTCGTGCCGGTCGTCGACGACATGAACCGTTTTATCGGAATTGTCCGCAGAAGTGAGATTATCGATTACTGCCAAAAAATTATTATGGAGCATCATAAAGTGCTGCAGGATAATAACTAAGACGGTGGCGAAGCCAGCCCGTTTTAAGGTACTATTTTCAAAGCTAATGGGGTATTATAGGAAGAAGTTAAGGCGGAATGGGATTGCTGTTCCGTCTTTTTGTTTTTGTATGAGCGGCGAAGCGGGTGTTCATCCTAATAGCGAGTGAGTGGGATTGTACGTGATATGTTGAGCTTTTATGCTATAATGAGTTGTAAAAGTTTCGTAAGAAACCAGATTATATAAGCAAGAGGTGAACGGTTTGAAAACCGGCTTGAAACCAGTGCTGTGGAGTTGTGCGGCACTCTTATTATTATTGTCTCTTCTCGTACCGCTCTTTAACGTCATTGCTATGCTGCTGCTTATGGTGCCTTATGTCGTGCTGTACACGACTTTGCCGCCAAAATCGATTGCATTGCATTTGCTTCCCGTATGGGTGCTGGCGTTCATTATCGGAGGACCGGCTACACTTATTATCGGATTGTTTTTCCTCATACCGTCCATTGTGATGGGCCACTTGTTCATAAAGCAAGCGACCGCATCAAAGGTTGTTCGGACGGTCGGTGTCGTAATTCTCGCTCAATTGATGCTGGAGCTGCTTATTTTCGAGGTGTTCCTCGATATTTCACTCCTTGGAGAATTAAGCACATTTGTACGTTCGACGGTAGAGGAGCTAATGGCGCAGCGCTATCTGCCTACGGAATGGGATTCAGAGCTGACGGATATCGTCATTCACACGATGATCAATTCGATCCCTGTTACCTTTATTATGATCGCGTTCGGGCTTACCGTCATTTCGCAGTTTGTCTCGCGCAGAGCCGTTAAGTGGAGCGGCGGACCAGAAGTGCCAAGGTTTACGCGTGCCAAGGATTGGCGTCTGCCACGCTTGCTCGTTGTTTTGTACCTGCTTACTTATGTAATGGAATTGTTTGCATCAAGGACGAGCGATTCTTTTTTTGCAGTAGCTTTAATGAATTTGGTTCCTCTGCTTAGTTTTGTTTTTACGTTTCAGGCTGTCGGATTTTTCTTTTTCCTTGCAAATCAGCGAGGATGGAATAAAGCGGTGCCGATCCTTATTGCGATTCCGGTGCTTTTAATCCCGCCGCTAAGCTTAATTGGTGTCCTGGATACCGCTTTCCCGATCCGCAAGTCGTTTACGAAACCATAGCACAGGAGCGGATTGGAAATGCCTAAGTTTTTGGTAACACGTTGGCACGGCATGCATCAGATATGGGCTTTCGTCTTAATGGTGCTCCTGTCGGTGGCGCTTGCCTGGTTCGAGTGGCTGCTCGGACTGCTCGGGCTGCTGCTGACTGGCGGGGTATTGTTTTATACCGTGATGGCGGAGCGGGCGTTCCGCAAAGATCTCAAATCGTATTTGGGCACGTTGTCCTATCGGGTGAAGAAGGCGGGCAACGATGTTGTGAGCGAGCTGCCTTTCGGCATTATTTTATATAACGAAGATCGAATTGTTGAATGGCATAATCCCTATATTGCAGGAATCGTGGAGCGGGAAAACGTGATCGGCGTGCCGCTTGCGGAGCTGTTTCCGACTTTGCAGCAGGTGAAGGAGCGGGAGGGTGGTACGATCGAAGCGACGATCGGATCTTCCGTGTACCAGCTCATCTTTAAGCCTAAGGAGCGGATTTTGTACGTCCAAAACATTACGGAGCGCTGGCAGCTTGGGCGGAAATACGATGATGAGAAGCTTGTTCTAGGGGTCGTCATGATCGATAACCTTGAGGAAGTGACGCAGGGCCTCGACGATCATCAGCGCAGCTCCATGCTCTCGAAGGTTACGACAGAGATTACGGAATGGGCGCAAAAATTTCATGTTTATTTGAAAAGATTAACGTCCGACCGTTTCCTGCTTGTCACCGACCAGAAGACGCTGAAGCATCTGGAGCAATCCAGATTTATTATTCTGGATGAAGTGAGAGAAATTACTGGCGACCATAAAATCCCGGTTACGCTCAGCATTGGCTTCGCAGCGGGCGCCGAGCACATCATTGAGCTTGGCCAATGGGCGCATATGAGCCTGGATATCGCGCTCGGAAGAGGCGGCGATCAGGCGGCCGTTAAGGTGGGAAGCCGCCAGTCCTTCTATGGCGGTAAATCCAATGCGGTAGAGAAGCGGACGCGCGTGCGCGCGCGGGTTGTCGCTCATGCGCTGCGTGATCTCATAAAAGAGAGCCACAACGTTGTCATTATGGGGCATAAGATGCCCGATATGGATGCAATCGGTGCAGCGATCGGCGTAATGAAGGCGGCGCAGCTATTCGGCAAAGAAGCTTATATCGTCCTTGAAGGCGTCAATCCGGCGATTCAGAAGATGATGGAGCTTATCAAGGAAGACGAGAAGCTGTCGAAGCGGTTCGTATCGCCAGAGCAAGCTTCCGCGCTTATTACGCCGCAATCGCTTGCGGTGGTCGTCGATACGCATAAGGTATCGATGGTGAAGGAGCCGAAGCTGCTCACGCAAACGGAGCGCATCGTTGTCGTGGATCATCATCGCCGCAGCGAGGAGTTTATTGCGAATGCGATCCTTGTGTATATGGAGCCTTACGCTTCATCAACGTGCGAGCTCGTAACGGAGCTGCTGCAGTACATTCATGACCGCGTCGTGCTGGATGTCAGGGAATCTACGGCACTGCTTGCCGGCATTACGGTAGATACGAAGAGCTTCTCGCTTCGTACGGGAGCTCGGACGTTTGAGGCTGCTTCCTTCCTCCGCCGCAACGGGGCGGATTCGATGATGATTCAGCGAATGTTGAAGGAAGACCTTGAAGAGTATGTGCGCAAGGCGGAAATCATTAAGCATGCCGAGGTGCTCTACGAGCATGTGGCTATTGCAGTAACGGAAAGCGGACGTAAATATTCGCAGCTGCTCATCGCGCAATCGGCGGATACGCTGCTGAATATGACGGATATACTTGCTTCCTTCGTAATTGGGGAGCGACAAGACGGTCTTATCGGCATCAGCGCGCGTTCGCTGGGCCATATGAACGTGCAGGTAGTTATGGAGAGAATGGGCGGAGGCGGCCATTTAACGAATGCTGCCGCTCAGCTTGAAGGATCAGTGGCTGAAGTAGCCGAGCGTCTGAAGCGGGTTTTGGACGAAATTGAAACGGAAGAGGGTTTATTTGAATGAAAGTGATCTTTTTGAAGGATGTTAAAGGACAAGGGAAAAAAGGGGAAGTAAAGGATCTATCCGAAGGGTATGTGCGCAATTTTCTATTGCCGCAAGGGCTGGCGAAGCTGGCATCGGATGGCAATCTGAAGACGCTTGAGGTACAGCATGCCTCTGAGCAAAAGCGCAAGGAGAAGGAAAAGGAAGATGCCGAGGCGCTTGGCAAGAAGATGGAAGAGATGACGGTAGTCATTAAGACAAAAGCTGGCGAGGGCGGAAGATTGTTCGGCGCCATCACAAGCAAGCAAATCGGCGAAGCTCTTGCAGCGCAAAGCATCAAAATCGATAAACGTAAAATCGAACTGGAAGATCCGATTCGCACGCTAGGCGTTACACAGGTTGTGGTTAAGCTTCACCCTGAAGTGAAAGCTAAGCTAAGCGTTCAGGTGTCTGAGGAATAGAAGTAGGTTTTCTAAGAAAAACTTGGCATATGCGTACGAAGTAGGTTGCTTCGCAACCTTTTAGGAGGGACCCATGAGTACAGAGCTGATGTTTGACCGTGTTCCACCGCAAAACCTAGAAGCGGAACAGGCTGTCATCGGAGCGATATTGCTGCAAGCGGAAGCGCTTATTACAGCGATGGAGCGGGTGCGCAGCGAAGACTTCTACAGCGGTCCTCACCGACAAATTTATGAGGCGATGGTCGAGATCGCCGAGAACAACCAGCCGGTTGACCTCGTAACCTTGACCGCGCATTTGCAGGATCAGCATTTGCTTGAAGAAATAGGCGGCGTCAGCTATTTGGCGAAGCTGGCCAATTCGGTGCCGACCGCGGCCAACGTCGATTACTACGCGCAAATCGTAGAAGAGAAATCGATGCTGCGGCGGCTTATCCGAACAGCAACGAACATCGTATCCGATGGTTATGCCAATTCGGAGGATGTTGGGGTGCTGCTCGGCGACGCGGAGAAGAAAATTCTCGAAATATCGAATCGCCGCTCAGGCAGCGGGTTTATTTCCATCCGCGATGTGTTGATGGAAGTATTCGAGAAGGTCGAGCAGCTGTACGCCAATAAAGGCGGCACAACGGGCATACCGTCAGGCTTCACGGATCTTGACCGGATGACGGCGGGCTTCCAGCGGAGTGACCTTATTATCGTTGCAGCGCGTCCTTCGGTAGGTAAAACGGCATTTGCCCTTAACATTGCCCAAAACGTAGGCGTACGCGCCCGCGAGACCGTCGCGATATTCAGTCTCGAGATGTCAGCGGCACAGCTGGTTCAGCGTATGATTTGCGCGGAAGCGAATGTGGATGCGCAGCGCATGCGGACAGGCCACCTCGAGGGCGACGACTGGGAGAAGCTGACGATGGCGATAGGCTCGTTATCCGAGGCGCAAATCTTTATTGATGATACGCCGGGGATTACGGTCGCCGAGATTCGCGCCAAATGCCGCCGCTTGAAGAAGGAAAAAGGGCTTGGCATGATTCTGATCGACTACTTGCAGCTTATTTCCGGCCGCGGCAAGGCGGGCGAGAACAGGCAGCAAGAGGTATCTGAAATATCGCGTACATTGAAGCAAATTGCGCGTGAGCTTGAAGTTCCGGTTATCGCGCTCTCGCAGCTCAGCCGGGGCGTTGAGCAGCGGCAGGACAAGCGTCCGATGATGTCCGACCTTCGGGAATCGGGGTCGATCGAGCAAGATGCCGATATCGTATCGTTCCTGTACCGGGATGATTACTACGATAAAGAGTCCGAGAAAAAAGACATTATCGAGATCATTATCGCCAAGCAGCGGAATGGGCCGGTAGGCACGGTAGAGCTGGTCTTTCTGAAAAAATACAATAAATTCGTAAGTATTGACCGCGCGCATCAGGATCCGATGCAAGCATCATGAATATCCGAACAATTGCAGGGGTAGCTATGCAATTGTTCGTTTTTTAGTTTGACTTCTCGATGATGGACTGCTACACTATTAATGCTGTCTTTTGACTGAAAACATGAAGCCTTCAAAAAGAGGAAATTTCGTGCTACAGCATTTTGACGGTAATTTTCGGTGTTTATAAACACCGGACGGGGGTTATAATTATGTCTACGGTTGTTGTTGTTGGTACACAGTGGGGAGACGAAGGTAAAGGCAAAATCACTGATTTCTTGGCAGAGGGAGCCGACGTCGTCGCTCGTTACCAAGGAGGAAACAATGCCGGACACACGATCCTTATTGATAACAAAAAATATAAATTGACGATGATTCCATCGGGTATTTTCAATCATAATAAAACTTGCGTTATCGGCAACGGAATGGTTATTAATCCAGAAGCGCTGATCGACGAAATTAACTATATTCATGATAATGGCTTCTCAACCGACAATTTGAAAATTAGCGATCGCGCGCATGTGATTATGCCTTACCACCTTGTGCTTGACGGCCTTGAGGAAGACCGCAAGGGCGATAACAAGATCGGTACGACACGCAAAGGGATCGGCCCTTGCTACATGGACAAAGCGGCTCGCAACGGTATCCGTATCGCTGATTTGATGGACGCTGAGGAATTCGAAGCAAGAGTTCGCAGCATTATCGTTGAGAAAAACCAACTGATCGAGCAAGTATACGGCGGCGAGCCGCTTGATGCTGACTCCATCGTTCGTGATTACCTCGGCTATGCTGAAGTACTGCGTTCATATGTATCCGACACTTCAGTTATTCTGAACGATGCAATCGATGCCGGTCAGAAGGTGCTATTTGAAGGCGCTCAAGGCGTTATGCTTGATATCGACCAAGGAACTTATCCATACGTAACATCCTCCAACCCATCGGCAGGCGGCGTTTGTATCGGTTCAGGCGTTGGTCCATCGAAAATCAAGCAAGTTATCGGCGTTGCCAAAGCGTACACGACTCGCGTAGGCGATGGCCCGTTCCCAACGGAGCAGGACAACGAGATCGGTCAATTGATTCGTGACAAAGGCCATGAATACGGTACGGTAACAGGCCGTCCTCGCCGCGTTGGCTGGTTCGATACGGTTGTTGTCCGCCACGCGCGCCGCGTTAGCGGTATTACGGGTCTGTCCCTGAACTCGCTTGACGTATTGACAGGTCTTGAAACGGTTAAGATTTGCACAGGCTACAAATTGCGCGGAGAGGTTATCGAGACTTATCCAGCAAGCCTGAAAATGGTATCCGAGTGCGAAGCGATCTATGAGGAGCACCCAGGCTGGTCTGAGGACATCTCCGGCGCAAAAACGCTCGACGATCTTCCGGTAAATACGCGCAACTACTTGAACCGCGTATCCGAGCTTACAGGCATTCCGATCGCAATCTTCTCGGTAGGCCGCAACCGCGAGCAGACAAACCCTGTTCGTCCGATCTACGAATAAAATACGAGCTTAGCGGAGGATGGCCCCTTTGAGGTCATCCTTTTTTTTGTTTGTCTTTGGAATATAGCCCGTGAGGAGGGAATGTCTCTCTCTAAACTTGACCATAATAGTATGTAACAGATTATGGGAAATAGCAGCTGATAGAAAGGGCAACCTTCGGCTGCTGATCGAGAGGATTGGTGCGAGCGTGTTAAAGAGAATCGGATGGCTTGGGAAGTTAGTTGCGGCAGGACTGATTTTAAGCTTTTTGTCGATATGGACGACGGGCTATATTGTTACAAGTTATGTAGAAACGCTGCTAAAACAGTTTAATTTGCCGCTTGAGGTGCCGCCGATGGCGATGACTGGCGTTTGGGGGAAGCTCTGGGGCGCAGATCCGCTCGTAACGACGGATACGGCTGGGAAAGAAGAGACTCCGCCTATTCATGATGAAACACAAGGCTCCAAAGAGGAAACGCCTGATTCTCAAGCGGGCACGAATGAGCAGAGCGAGCCTCCAGCATCGGTAGATGCGTTTAGCGAGGCTACTGATCCTCCGCTAACAGATATTGGCATTGGGGGCGGTACACAGGCGGGTGGAGGTGCTGCGGCAGGTGGCGGAGAGGTGCAGGAGGGAACAGCAGGCACGGATGATACCGAAGCGGGTATGTCGGCTGATGATACCGAAACGGCGATGACGACCGAAGATTTGACCGAGGTAAAGGAGCAAATGAGCGATGACGACAAGGAGGCGCTGTTCGAACTATTGATGACCAAGCTGCCCCAGGAATCATTGCAAACGATCTCTCAATATGTTGAAAATGGGCTGACGGAGCAAGAGCTGACGGCGATTCAGCAAATCATGGCACAGCATCTCGACAAGACCGAATACGGTCAGATGATGGACATTCTGAAAAAATATTAATATTTTAAGATAGGGTAAAGGTTGCCCCAATTGTTGGGCGTATGTTAAAGTATTAGGCGAGTGATCCGACAGGATAATTCGTCTTTTTTGTATTTTTTGATGTCGGAAGCCGGAAAAAAGTAGCATTAGCGCGAAAAGGAGAAAATCATGACCGTTTTCAGGGACCAAGGTCGGATTCAGAAGGTATGGAATCAAGCAATACAGTACTTTCGGCATGACCGATCGCAACACTTGAATGGCAAGACACAGCAACAATCCGCAAGCGGCAAGGCAAACACGTCTTTATGGCGCAAGAAGCCGGTACAGCTAGCGGGCGGGGCGCTCGTACTCCTCACAGTAGCCGGATTCAGCGGAATCCAATATGTCCAAGCAAACACAGTCGAATTTTATAACGTATATATGAATGGAGCACCTGTTGGGACCGTAAGTGATCCAGATCAAGTGGAGCAGCTTGTTTTGTTAGAAACTGAGGAAGCTCAGCAAGCTAATCCTGGCATTAATATGGTGCTGGATACAGGAACGATTACATACGAGGCAGATAGCGCATTCAAAGGAACGCCTGAAACGGATGTTACGTTGGACAAGCTTGAAGGAATGTTCACTGCTCACGCGGTTGGCGTTGAGGTGAAGGTTGACGGTAAAGTAATCGGTATCGTGAAAGACCAGCAGACGGCAGATGCGATATTGCTTCGCGTACAAAGCAAGTTTGCGCCTAAGCTTGTTGCTTCGAAGAAGGATTCAAAGGAAGTTAAATCGCTCTCATTCGATTCAAGAGCAGCGGCTGTACCAGAGGAAGAGACAAAAGCTGCATCCAAGGTGCCTGGCCGCGAGATAACGGAGGTCGAGTTTATCGAGGCCGTCATGACGGAGTCGATTGATACCGATCCGCAGCAGATCATGGAAGCGGAAGCGATATACAAAATGCTCGTTCAGGGCAGCATTAAACCAACGAAATATACGGTGCAAGAAGGCGACTGCGTCGGCTGTATCGCGCAGAAGTTCGATATTTCACCTGAGGTTATTTATAAGAACAATGCTTGGATTAAGGACGACAAAATTACAATCGGCGATGTTCTCGATTTGACGGTGCTCCAGCCAGAGCTAACGGTTAAGACGGTTGAGAATTTAGTAGAGGTCGAGACGATCGAGCCGCCGGTTGAAGTGAAGAAAAATGCGAGTATGCGCGTTGGCGAGTCGAAGACTCTCTCACTAGGATCAGCAGGCTCTAAGCGAATGACTTATCGCATCGTGAAGCAGAACGGTTACGTCGTGACCGAAGAGCTGCTTTCGAAGGAAGTCATTAAGGAAGCGAAGCCGAAAATCGTGGAGCGAGGCACTAAGGTTGTTTTGGGCGAAGGATCAGGAAACTTCGCGATGCCTGTATCGGGCTCCAGACTGACAAGCAAGTTCGGAAAGCGCTGGGGACGGATGCATAGCGGCATCGATCTCACAGGAAACAAGAACATTCATGCAGCAGACACAGGCGTAGTTGAGTTCGTCGGCACGAAGCCGGGTCTTGGCAAAGCGATTATTGTTAACCATAAGAACGGCTATAAGACAGTCTATGGTCACTTAAGCTCTTACAAATCGAGCGTAGGCGACATTGTCGAAAAAGGCGATACAATCGGCATTATGGGCAGCACGGGCAACTCGACTGGCGTTCATTTGCATTTTGAAGTGCATAAAAACGGCGCAATGCAAAATCCGTTAAAGTACTTATAATTTTATACCCCATTTCAACCAAAGAGAATCACTTTCGCGCACTGCGAAGCGATTCTCTTTTTTTTTAGCCTTTTCAGTTCATTCAAATTCATGGGTAAATCATCTCCGGGTCAAGAATGTTACCCTAATTTCTTGTACTCTGAAAAGAGCAAGAGAAACATATTCGAACGCAAGCTACAAAAACGTGGCGGTAAAGCCAGATATCGTGGTATAAGTAATGATCAAGTCTGCGCATTAGTTGCTCGTGACCGTCAGAAAATGAGGTACTTTGGTGTACTTGGACGTGGACGAATTCGTACTATTCAGTCCTATGCGAATTCAAAAGGTTTGGTTCATTACCGTTTCAAGTCCGACGGAAAACAACGTGTGAAAGGTGTGTACCATATTCAAAACGTAAACAGCTACCACAGACGTTTGAAGAAATGGATAGACCGCTTTAATGGTGTTGCCACCAAATATTTGGAACATTACCTGGCTTGGTTCCGTTATATAGACAACAAGGAATATGAGAACACAATGGAGAATAAGAAAAATATGTTAGTTCTTTCTTGTATATTTTCCGTTAATGAAACGAACAGGAAGCTTCAGCGGTCGGCTTTTTCTTGCTGACATATATTGTATATTTTTTGATTTGGAGGAGAATATAGTGAAAAAAGAAAATATCTTGTTGCCAATTTCAATTATTATTCTCGGAGGATGTCTTGTTTTATCAGCTTGGATAGTAACTAATGAGCTAAAAAACAATGAACATTTAGAACAACCTCTTAATACCACTACTCAGACGAAAGCACTAATGACTACTGACGAGGCTGCACAATACATGGGAATTTCCTTAGACGAATTTGATTCTCTTATTAAGAGTCAAATTGAACAAAAAGAGGGACTTCAAACTTACGATACATATAAGTTCATTCCATTTATCGACATCGGTAATCAAAAATTTTTTAATGAAACTGAAATAGATAAATGGATTGAATACAACATGCTTAATAAATAATGACCTCTGTCATCAGAATTAACCGCGTTCTAAGGGAATGCGGTTAATTTTATTTTCAGAATCAACACTGAGCATAAACATAGCCTTTTTATTAGGGGATGAGCAAAGTGCTGCAGGAAAAACCTTGCTAACATGAGGGAAGTTTCATTGTGAACTAATGGATAACGTGTGTTAAAATAGAAGGTAATCAAAAAAAGGACAAGCGACGGGCGGGTGTAGCGATGCACGGAAAAATATTAGTGGTCGATGACGAACAGCCGATAGCAGATATTATAAAGTTTAACTTGGAGAAGGAAGGGCATCAGGTGATCTGCGCGTTCGATGGCGGAGAAGCGGTGAGGCTTGCATTCGAGGAGCTGCCGGATCTGATATTGCTAGACTTGATGCTGCCTGTGAAGGATGGCATGGATGTATGCCGCGAGGTGCGAGCCAAGCTGCAAATGCCGATTATTATGCTAACGGCCAAAGATACGGAAATTGATAAGGTGCTGGGGCTTGAGCTTGGCGCGGATGATTATGTGACGAAGCCGTTCAGCACAAGGGAGCTGCTGGCACGGGTGAAGGCTCATTTGCGCAGGCAGCAGAAGCCGGCAGGCTCCGGTGAAGACAATGCCGGCGCTGCCGAAGCGCCAGCCGAGCAAGAACAGCAAGGCTTTAAGCTGTTTAACTTATTTATTGATACGGATATGTATGTGGTTTATAAGGATGGCGAGCCGCTTGATCTGACTCATCGCGAGTATGAGCTCGTTTACTATATGGCTCGCAATAGCGGCAAGGTAATGACGCGCGAGCATTTGCTGCAAGCCGTATGGGGATTCGAATATTTCGGGGATGTGCGAACGGTCGACGTGACGATTCGCAGGCTGCGCGAGAAAATCGAGGATGATCCGAGTCGTCCCGAGTACATTATGACCCGGCGGGGTCTTGGCTACATGATGCGCAACTCCAAGTCTGGAGGCCTCGGTTAAGGATGAAGGGAAAGAGCTTCTTCCGTACGATTCAGGTTAAGCTGGTCATTATTTATTTGCTGCTCATCCTGGTGGCGATGCAGCTCATCGGCGTTTATTTTATAAGCACCGTCAAAAATTCGTTAATCGACAGCTTCACGAACAATTTGAAGGAGCAGGCAGATATTTTGTCCAAATTCGCAGCTCCGAGCTTAGCGGCAAAGCCTGATACCGAAGGCGATTCTCCGGAGAGCACGACAGAGGATCTCAGCCTTGTCGTTCAAAATCTGTTCAGTATTACCGGTGCTGAGGTACAGGTGCTGGATTCGAACGCCAAGGTGGTAGCGACCTCCGTACAGGGCAATCAGTCGTATATCGGGAAGAAGAACAAATCGCTTGCCGTGAGCAGGGCGCTTCAAAATATTACCGATAACGAGCAAGAAATTATAGATGAGGATAATACGCGCATGAAGATGATTGCGCAGCCGGTAACGATAAACGACAACAAGGTCGTTGGCGTGGTGTATGTCGTAGCGTCCATGAACGAGCTGTACAAGACGGTGAACCGGGTCAACCAAATCTTTTTCTCGGGGACGTTAATTGCGCTTGGCCTTACAGGGGTGCTTGGCGTATTGCTCGCCCACACCATCACAAGTCCGATTCAAGGTTTGACCAAGCAAGCAGAGGCGGTTGCGCAAGGGAAATTTGATCTTCAGGTGCCGGTGCTTGGCGATGATGAGATCGGCAGCCTGAGCAAGGCGTTCAACGACATGACGATTCGGCTCAAGGAAGCGTTATCGGTCAATGAAGAGGAGAATGAGAAGCTTGCTTCGATCCTCTCCAACATGAGCGATGGCGTGGTTGCAGCGGATGAGAACGGCAAGGTGATCGTATGGAACCGTAGGGCGCTCGAACTGCTGGACGTACGCACCTGCGAAGGCTGCGCACTGTCCGAGCTGTTTGATTTGTCCGAGGAGAGATTGTCTGAGCTGCAGCAAGGGCGCGGTCAAACGATGCTTATTGAGCGTAATTTCGATGAGCAGGAGCTTGGCGAGGGCAACGAAGGGCTGCTGCGTGCAACTTTTACGCCTATTCATCGTCGAGATAAAGGGACAACGGGTACGATTGCGGTGCTGCAGGATGTAACAGAGCAGGAGAAGCTGGAGCAGTCGCGCCGCCAGTTCGTTGCGAACGTTTCGCATGAGCTGCGGACACCGCTTACGACAATCAAGAGCTATGCAGAGGCGCTTAACGATGGTGCGCTTGAAGAGCGTGAGCTATCCGAGCGCTTCGTCGGCGTCATCCGCAATGAGACCGAGCGCATGATTAGGCTCGTAACCGATTTGCTGCATTTGTCTCGTCTCGATTCCAACCAAGCGCCGCTTCGGCGAAGGCAGACCAACGTGCATGATATGCTCGACGAGGTGGCTGACCGCTTCTCCTTCCAGCTTCGGCAGAAGTCGATTAAAGCGGAGGTACGGGTGGACCGCGGGCTTGAGTTCGCATGGCTTGACCGCGATCAAATCGATCAGGTGCTTGATAATTTATTTTCCAATGCGATCAAATACACACTGGACGGTGGAAAGATTGAGTTAACGGCGAAGCAGCCGGCGGATTCGGCATTCATGGCGATTAGCGTGAAGGATACCGGGATCGGTATTCCGAAAAAGGATCTTACTCGTATTTTTGACCGCTTCTATCGTGTGGACAAGGCACGCTCGCGCAATATGGGCGGTACGGGGCTCGGACTTTCAATTGCCCGGGAAATTGTGAAGGCGCATGGCGGTACGATTTCTCTCTCTTCCGAGCTCAATGAAGGAACTGCGGTTACATTCACCCTCCCGCTGCTGCAGGAAGGGGGTGAGCCTTCATGAAGGAAAAAATAAAAACGACAACGCTGATCGTGCTAGTGGCACTCAGCCTCCTGCAAAGCTATCTGCTTGCCTACAGCATGCCTGGCCTAGGCGCTACGGTAAGAAGCGACCAGGAATTATTCAACGCAGAGCCGATGGGGCCGGCGACGAGCGTGGAGAGCGTTATTTTTCCAGAAGAGCTCGTCATTCATCTGGGCAGCAACAAGCATACTGTGATTTATCCGGGTACCCAGTTCTATGACATGATTCTTAATCAGCGCATTCAGGGTAGAGAATTTAAGGGCTTCCAGCGAAACCCTTCGGACGTGCTGAACTGGGAGGAGATCCGGAAGAACGATATCGGCATCGAGCTGCGGTTCGATAACGGCATTCCGGTTGAGCTGCTGCAAAAGCTGCTTAAGCTTGAGGGCGATCTGCTGTTCTTGAACGAGACGATTGATCGGATATGGATTTTTAAGACGACAGGCTCAGAGGAAGTGCGAACCTTCTTCTTCAGTGCGGACGGCCAAATGGTCTATGAGTCGGTTCGCGCGGATCTTACGGTACGCGACGTGCAGGATTACGTAGGCTTCGGGCAATTCCAGCCCAAGTATACGATGACGGCGGACGGTCTCTATCTCCCGGCTGCACCAATTCAGTCAAAGGAAATGGTATTTGCTTATGAGACTTATTCGCCTGATTTGATGCAGCGAAGCTTGTTCGATCCAAGCACGACAAGAGCAATCGAGGATCGAAGCGGCTCACAAATCTACACCGATGGCAAGCGGGGCTTGCAGGTGGAGCAAAATGGCAAGTGGATTAGCTATACCGATCCAAGCGCGCCGCAAATTACGGAAAATCTGCTCAGCGACAACGTGTATGCTTCGGTAGATTTTGTGAACCAGCATGGCGGCTGGGATGGCGTTCACCGGTTCGTTGCGATGCCGGGAGAGGAAGGAAAGTATATCCGATTTAAACAGTACGTGGAGCAGTATCCTGTCATTGAGACGCCGCCGTTCCGCTATGGGTATATGAAGCTGACGCTGCAGCAAGGTGTCGTAACGGAATATGCAAGATCGCTTATTACGATTGGCTCGCAATCGGAATCACGTAATGTTCGGTGGCTGCAAGGCGGCGAGGAACTGCAAAACAATCTCGAAAATTACAGAAAGCGTGATGACGTAAAAGCTTTATTCCCAGCGCTGCAAGCAGCGCCTGTGGATGATAAGCGACTGCGGTTTATACCGGTGTGGGCTGTTCGTCTCAACGATGGCACAGAAGAGGTGCTGGTAGAGGCATATCCGATCGGATTTGAGCCATCTAAGCAGGTTGATGCCGAAGAGCAAGGGGCGGATGGCAGCACGAAGGATGATTTAGGTGCAACGGCAGAAGGCGGCGCGGGTGCTGTCAGCTGGGCTGCCGGAGGAACGATGCAGCTGCTCACTGGAAATGCCGGCGATATGCGATAGTACAAACGGTTGGGGGTGAAGGCGAGTGGATTGGGGTCGGGCGAAAAACGTGCTTATTATTTCGTTTTTGCTGCTCAATATTTTGTTGGGCTACCAGCTGTGGCTGGATATCCGGGAGCAGCTGAACATTAATGTAAATTCGGCAGAGCTGCCGCAGGATAAGGTGCTGCTTATGCAGCAGAAGCGTATTTCGCTTGAAGCCAATCTGCCGCTGGAAACGCCGGAGCTTGGGGACTTAACATACTTGCTTCACTCTGACAGCCGCAAAAATGCGGAGCCTGTCATACTGGACAAGCCTGTAGATAGTACGATTATTTATTCGAAGACACAGCTAGTAAAGACTTTAGGGGACAAAATTCCCGAGCTTGATCAATATGCATTCGATCTGCTGAACAGCAGCGTGGACAAATTCGTCTTATATCGCGTAGTCGATGGTCGTCCGATGTTCGATGTGAAGCTGACGCTGTATATTAGCAATCAAAAAATAACCTCCTTTTTGCAGGACCGCGTAGAGCTGCTCGGAACGGGAGAAGCAAAGCAGGTGCTGCCGGCCGCGAAGGTAATGGCGAGCTTAATTGAAACCTATTTGCCGGATGGGGCAGTCATCTCTGATATTCAGCTTGGCTATAAAGGTCAAATCTTCGATTCGGAGAAGCAAGTATCGGTGCCATCATGGCGGGTCATGCTTGAAAATGGCCATTTGCTTTATGTACACGCGATAAGCGGCGAGGTTGCAACGGATGAAGAGCAAGGGGAAGCGGCAGCGAACGGTTTACGTTAACGGGAGCGGGAGAAGGGACAGGAAAGAGCGATTATGGGACTTCGATTTACAGTACTTGGGAGCGGCTCGACCGGGAATGCGACAATTGTACAGGGGAACGAGAAGACGGTCATTGTTGATGCGGGAATGAGCGCGAAGAAGCTGGATGAGCTAATGCGCGAGCGGGGAATAACGGGCCATCAATTGGACGCGTTGTTTGTTACGCATGAGCATTCCGATCATATTAAAGGCTTGGGCGCTTTCGCAAGAAAGTATAACTTGCCCATTTATGCGAATGAGGCAACATGGGCTGCAATGGAAAGACATGTCGGTACCATTGCCGCAGAGAATCGTGTCATAATGGAGACATGCGAGGAGATCGCCTGCGGGTCGATGATGGTGCAATCCTATCCAATCTCGCATGATGCGGCGGAGCCGGTAGGCTACAGCTTCGTAGAGGATGGCGAGAAGCTTAGTCTTGCAACCGATCTTGGGTATATAAGCGAGAAGGTCAAGCGTCAGATCATTGATTCAGATGTACTTGTGCTGGAAGCGAACCACGATACCGAGATGCTTCGAATGGGACGTTACCCATGGAATACGAAGCGTCGTATTTTAAGCGATGTAGGTCACTTATCGAATGTAGCGGCAGGCGAAGCCTTGCTTGAGCTCATGACGGACCGAACGAAACGTGTCTATTTGGCTCATTTGAGTCTTGATCATAACTTAATGGATTTAGCGATGCTGACTGTGAATACTATATTAGAGGATAACGGAATATTTTATAAGAAGGAAGAACATCCGCTGCGTGCTACATACCATGACAGACCTACGCCATGGGATGAAGTGAAGCGGAAATAAGCGATTCCAGCTGCGCGTCGAGCGCGTCTGCTTTGGAGCTGAGCTCTTCTCTCGTAATGATGCCCTTCTCTATGAATATCTCTAGCATTGCGCTTAAGGTAAGAACGGTACGATAGTGGTCATCCTTCAAATCTGCCAGCTTTGCAGCAAGCTGTACATGTTCCCAAGCTGCGGGGGTTTTGGCTTTCATATGAGCAACTCTCCTTTGGCGGGACGGTTCTACAAAATGTTTTTAAGATTTCGTGTACGCGTCGTCCGAATCTATTATTATTTTAGTCATTTCTTTCGAAAACATTCCTATATTGAAAAAAAATAGTCTTGATGTCCGAGAGACATCGAGAGGAGCGATCGTAATGAGCTTATTCGACGACGATTTTTATTCAACCAAAGTTTCCAAACGCGCTGCTCGCGAGAGCAGGAAAGAAAACTTTGCTTTTCCATATAAAAGCGGCGGGCGCAAGTGGTCCAATGTCCGCATTGCATTCGTATCCTCAATAACGAGCGCGATTGCCGCAACGCTGTTATTCGGTGTTTTTTTTGGCGGTGGCGGCGGTATTGGCAGCGGCGGAGCATCTGTAGCGACAGCAGGCGGTGTTCAAGCTATTGATCCGCTTGAGCGACCTATACAGGCGTCTGCGAAGGTAAGGCCAGCCGTCGTAAGCATCATTAATTTGCAGAAATTTTCACTCGGAATCGGCAACGGTGAAGCGCTGCCGGACGACTCGAAAGATAAAGGCACGCTGCGTGAAGCGGGTGCAGGTTCTGGCGTCATTATAAGCAAAAATGATGGCAAAGCCGTCATCGTTACGAATTATCATGTCATCGATCAAGCGCAAGAGGTGAAGGTTATACTGATGAACGGCGAGGCCCGCGATGCTCGCATAGTCGGCAAGGATCAGATTACAGACCTGGCCGTGCTTGAGATCGATGCCAAAGGCATAGATGTCGTTGCGGAAATCGGCGACTCGTCGACGCTTCGCCCTGCTGAATATATTATTGCGATCGGCAATCCGTTAGGGCTCGGGGAGTCCGTTACGACGGGCAGTGTGAGCAAGACGAAACAAATCGTACCGGTATCGCTTAATCAGGACGGCGTGTACGACTGGGAGCAAGAGGTTATTCAAATCGATGCTTCCATCAACCAGGGCAACAGCGGCGGGCCGTTGATTGATTTGAACGGACGCGTAGTTGGGATCAACAGCATGAAAATTGCGGATCTCGGCGTTGAAGGCATCGGATTTGCGATTCCGATTAACCTGGCTATGCCAATCGTCGAGAGCTTGATTAAGCAAGGACATGTGCCGCGTCCTTATCTTGGTGTCTATACAATGGACTTGGAGCAGTATTGGGAGCAGAAGGGCTTTGAGGATTCGCAAGACGATGCTGGTGAGGAAGGCTTGCTTCCTGAGGCGGAAGGTGCGGATGAAGATAGCGTCATAGAAGGCGGCGGGGCGCCTTTGAAGCTGCCGGATGAGGTATATGACGGCGTTATTGTGCTTGAAGCGGTTGGTCCCGCTAAGGATGCGGGCCTGCTGTTCAATGACGTAATCGTTAAGCTGGATCGCCAGTCGATCGGCAGCACGATGGAGCTGCGTAAATATTTGTACACCCAGAAGAAGATTGGCGATGAGATTGAGATTAGCTACTACCGGGACGGGGAACTAAAGAAGACTCATTTTAAGCTGGGTGAGAAGAAGGATGAGGAGTAGGGAGTAAAGAGTAAGAGCAAAGAGCAAAGCTTAAGTAGAAACCGCGATGTCGAAATGGGGAACCATTTTGGTGTTGCGGTTTTTTGTTGGATTTTAGGGAGAAGAAGGAACAGTATGTTGAGAATAGTGCGTAGGGATTAGTCGGTGATGGTAGTACGAAGTGCAAAGTGCAGGGCCGTGCAGAATTTGTCGTCTTCACATGGAGAGGCGTTTTCTGCTATGCTGTGTATAGATATTTTGGACAGACTGAAGAAGCAGGAAAGATGATCGGGAATTCAATCAACTAGGATAGGAAGCGTGTAGAGTATGTATTGTGTGTGTAAAGAGCATATGGAAACGGCATTAGACCGATTTGTAGATGAATATGAGGATGCACCGGATGTAGTGGATTTGAAGGAGACGCAGTTTGCCGATTGGGATCCTCCGCGCAAATGCGATTTCTGTGATGAGCCAGCTACTTTTTTGGTGGTTTAGATAATGCATATACAGATAGCTGCCGTAGGCAAGCTGAAGGAAAAGTATTTGGTGCTTGGCATAGCAGAATATGCCAAGCGGTTAGGGCCTTACGTGAAGCTTACGCTCACGGAAGTGCCCGATGAGAAGGCGCCGGAGACGATGAGTCCGGCGGAGGAAGCGATTGTGCGCGAGCGAGAGGGCGAGAGGCTTCTGGCGCAGCTGAAGCCTGAAGCGCATGTTGTCGCGCTCGCGCTTGAAGGCGAGCTCTGGTCAAGCGAGGATCTCGCTGGCCAGCTCGATAAGTTAGCCACGTATGGGCGCAGCCACGTGGCTTTTGTTATTGGCGGGAGCAATGGTCTTGCTCCCGCTGTGCTTAAGCGCGCCCAGCAGAAGCTGAGCTTTGGGCGCATGACCTTGCCGCACCAGCTAATGCGTCTGGTGCTGGTGGAGCAGATTTATCGAGCTGTGAAGATAAATCGGGGGGAACCGTACCACAAGTAACGACAAGTTTTTATTACTCAGAATATTCGTAGTATTCCAACGCATCAAAGACTTTGCTATTATTGGTATATGTATTGTTAAATAAGGAGGCATAAATATGTCTTTACCTCAATCCTATTTAATGACAACTAAAAATCTGAGTGCGTTCTTTAATGCCATTATTTCTGCAAAGGCACCAGAGCGATTTACCCAAAAGTTCCTCCAACAACTAGAGTTTTCAAGCTCAAATGATAGATTATTTATTGGCGTACTAAAAGCATTACAGTTTATTGACGAAAGCGGTGTCCCAACACAACGTTACTATGATTTTCTTGATCAAACTCAGTCAGGGGTTGTTCTAGCAGAGGCAATAAAAGATGCATACTCGGACTTGTTTGCTATTAACAAACGTGCTCACTTAATGTCCCTAGAAGAAGTAACGAATAAACTGAAAACCCTAACACAAGGTCAAAAATCAGCTGAAGTAATTCGATTTATGTCTATTACTTTTAAGGGCTTGTGTGAGTATGCAGATTTCACTGCTTCTGCTCCTGAAAATTCAACTAAGGAACAAAAGCAAGAGGACGAAGCCAAAAATGATGTCGGGTATGTTGAAAGCGATCAACATCAGCCAACTCCAAGAACTGCCCCTAGAGGTGCTGTTGGTAGAGGTGGAATACAGCCAGAATTACACTACAATATTCAAATAATCTTGCCAGAAACAAGGGATCCTCAAGTGTATGATGCTATATTTAGAAGTCTGAAGGAGCATCTCTATTAGGGAGGGGACCTATGGAAAAGGAGCTATATTCTTTTGTCTTCAAGGGACTGCTTACTGAATCAGCGTTGGATCGGACTGGTAGAGTAAAGCATAATTATAATGAACTTGATCCCATAGTAGCTGAAAGATTATCGGTTGACTTGCTGGATGAAGTTTTTGTGACTAGAGCTAAAAGAATGGCAACTGTATATACTGTTATTGCCGCATTTGAAAATACGGTGCGAGACTTTATATCTAAATTATTATTAGAGTCAGCAGGAGAGTCTTGGTGGGAAGCCTCAGTTTCAGAGAAAATTAGAACCAGGGCACACTCAAGAAGGGAGGAGGAGAATAAAATTAGGTGGCATACCCCAAGAGGAGACTCCTATATAAATTATACGGATTTCGGGGATCTAACATCGATTATTCAACAGAACTGGACAATTTTTGAACCCCATCTGCATTCAATCGAGTGGGTACGGCAGTTAATAAATACTCTTGAGAGATCAAGAAATGTAATTATGCATAGTGGTGAGTTACAAAATGAGGATATAGAAAGGATAGGAGCCTCTATTCGTGATTGGGTCAGACAAGTTGGATAAAAGAGGATTGTAAGGACGCTCAATAATTCGAGCGTCCTTTATGTTTTGAGAACTTGCCGTTACAGACAGCGCGGTGAACCGTACCATAAGTAACGGCGAAATGAATCACTCCTTTTTCAGTTGTTATGGTACATTTGTATGCAATAAGACTTATAACGAAATTATGTTATTGATATATCGGGCCATGGACATATTATGAAACAGTGCTTTAATAAAGGAGTTGTGTCAAATGAATAAGAATAAAAGTACAGAAATGAAACGCTCTTCAAAAGCAGAAAATATTCTACCACAGATCAATAGTAAAACTAAGCTAGGCGACTTACGAAAAATCGCGAAGGACATTAAAATAGATCACGAACTAGCTATGGAACTTTGGTCAACCGAAGGGTTTTTGCCCAGACTATTGGCAATCTTAATTATGGACAAAAAACTTCTTTCAGAAGATGTGCTAAATAAGCTTGATAAGGATATGCAGATTCACACATTTGAAGAGCGAAATAACTTAATGGATTGGTTAATGGCTAATCAGCTCACCAAAGACAAGAAGAAAATTGCATTGATGGAGTTATGGGAAAATAGTCCTTCTGCTCTTCAAAGGCGAGCCTTCTGGTATTATAAAGGGCGATTGAGATGGACTGGACAAACACCTCCTGATAACACAGAAGACTTACTATCTGCAATTGAAGCTAATATGGCGCAGGAAGAACCGGAAGTTCAATGGGCTATGAATTTCACAGCAGGCTGGATAGGCGTTTATGATCAAAAGAATCGAGCACGTTGTATTGAACTTGGTGAGAAAACGGGTCTTTATAAAGATGAAATGGTATCAAAGGGCTGTACTCCCAATTATTTGCCGGAGTTCATTGCGATTGAAGTTAACAAACGAAATAATAATTAGTTACCCCTGAAAAATTTATTAGTGTTTGATGTGAAAATAAAGGAATTCAAAGCCTCAATATGGAAAAAGGATCTGAAAGTAAGCTTCCAGATCCTTTTTGCTTAAAGAATTTCGCCTTTAGAAAGATATGCTGAACCTTATCACAAATAGGGCGAATTTTTTGGCATTAATCTCTTTCAGGGTGCGGAAAATTGCTTCCGAAGCGACGAGGTGTCTATCTTATGGAATTATTTAAAGAGCCAATTCTTTATAACGACCCGCTACTTCGTATTCAAGTGCGTAGCTTTCACAGTAGGATCATCTGTCAGCATGGGTGGCATTTCCATCCGCAGATAGAGATTATTGCTGTACGATCTGGAAGAATGGAAATCCACACACCAGCTGAAGTTTATCACTTGCGAGCGGGGGATGTGTTGATTTTGGGTTCTTGCGAACCCCATCTTGATCAGAGAAAGCAAAACGAAGTGGTTGATTATGTAGTGCTCCAATTCGAGCTGGAGGCATTCTTTGATTCTAACATGCTTCCTTTCCTTTATTTGTTCCAGGAGTCATTGCTGCCTTTAGTAAAGTTAAACACATTATTTAGGGAGAATTCGGAATTGCGGCAACAATTCTACAGCACGGTAATAGAATTGCAACAGGAACATGAACAGAGGCAGAGAGGCTATGAGATGGCCATTAACTATTTGGTAAAGAAATGTCTTTTTTTATTATTACGTCATGACAATGAGGGAATGTTAGAACACAACCGATCGATGAACTATGCCAAGCTAAAGTTAGTTTTCGATTATGTGGAAGCTCATTTATCCGATAAAATAACGGTTGAGCAGGCTTGTCTTCTCGTCAGTTTCAGTTATACCTATTTCCTTAAATATTTTAAACAGACTATGGGCATTACTTTCACTGACTATGTCATTCATCGCAGAATCAAACATGCAGAACGCCTGCTTCTAACCGAAGATCTTAGCATTGCACAGATTGCTGAGCAGGTTGGCTTGCCGAACATATCACACTTCTATAAGTTGTTTAAACGAGTCCATCATTGTTCCCCTAAAAGCTTTAAAGACACCATCATAGCCAGAGCTAACGAAACCATTCATGGTATGGGACGGATGATCACAACAGAATAGCATCATTATGGAGTGGTATCGGATATTGGAAGCCTGTTTCAATACAGATACGATAGGAGAAGAGAATAAATAATCTTCGAGGTGATATCATACCATGCTGACTAAATTTCCAACAAAGGGATCTAAGGGTGTACGATTTGTTTATTATACGGATACTCCTGTTAATAGCGTTGCTCTAGCAGGGACCTTTAATAATTGGAATGGCGATAGAAACTACATGAACAGAATGGAGGATGCGACAGGTTGGGAGATTGAATTACCTATTCTTAAGGGAAGACATCTCTATAAATTTGTGGTGAATGGGGAAGCGTGGATTTTAGACCCGTTGAATCCGAGTGTATCGGAAGATGGGCAGAATAACTCTGCGATTACTGTAACTGAATATGGTGATGTACTGATCAGAACAAATGAGATTTCAAAAAATCACCCAGGATACATGTATGAGAACTTTACAGCCCTTTCTAGTCCTGAATGGATTAAAAAATCGGTCATTTATGAGCTTCATCTCCGTGCGTATACAGAAACCGGTTTCCGAGGACTGGCTGATAAGATCGGCTATTTTAAAGAAATGGGAATCAATACGCTGTGGCTGATGCCGTTTAACGAAGTGGGACATGAACGTAGGATTGGTAAATACGGTGACCCCTATGCGGTAAAAGATTTTTATTCGATAGATCCAGAATTCGGAACCAAAGATGATTTATTGTTATTTATGCGCAAAGCTCATGCAAACGGGATCAGGGTCATATTGGATTGGGTCTTGAACCGCACGAGTAGGGATCATATTCTGACAGAAAGTCATCCGGAATATTTTACACATAATGAACAACATGAGATCTACTATGATGTGCCCCTTCGCGAATATTTTGCTGGTTTGCAATTTAGCAACCGCGACATGAGGAAATATGTAATTGAGGCTATGAAATACTGGATTACCGAGTTTGATTTTGACGGAATTCGATTGGATGATTCGGACATTACTCCCTATGATTTCCTCACAGAGATCAAGCAAGCCCTGCTGGAAGTAAAAGGGGATCTCATCCTGATCTCTCAGTCATACGATGAATATCATCATATTGAAGCCTGTGATTTAACCTATAACGGGAATCCTCGTATTCTTATTCGTCAGATGATCGACAGAACGATTACACAGACTGATTTTATAACGATTTATAACTCTTACAAGTACAGCTTTCCTAAAAATTCTCTGAGAATGAATTGGCTTGAGGAGAAAGAACAGTCCAGAGTCAGGGAGTATTTGGGTGTGGAGCATGCAGGACCTGCTGCTTCAATCTTACTTACGCTCGAAGGCGTTCCCCTCATCATGATGGGACAGGAATTTAATGAGAATACGATGGAAACATGGACGTCCTTATTCGATGAGTATAAACTCAACTGGGATTCGTTTGATACAAGGATATTCGAGCAATATAAATTCCTGATCCATCTTCGAACAAATCAGCCGGCATTTTGGGCGGGCGAATTAGAGTTCATACGGAACTCGGAAAAAATGGTGTTATCCTACATAAGGCAGCACAAAGGCATCAAGTTTTTGATTATCGTTAATTTGTCAGAGGATCCTGTGCTCGTTCAGTTTGACAAGGAAACCCAAGCAGACGAATTTCTCAAAGATAGGAAAAATATGCTCTATCGCACTGGAAGGGACGATCTTCACATCGAGAAAGATTCTTCAGCATTATGGGCGAATAGCTATGAAACAATCATATATAAAATGGATGATTGCATGGAAGAGGGGGGCCGCCAAGATGTACCCTCAATTTGATTTGCCGTTAGAGTGATATGCTGAGCCTTATCACAAATAGGGTGAATATTTATTTCAGAGAAAAATAGAGAAGGATAAATAGGTATTTTATAGAATTTTTATAGAATACTTGTTTGTCATTGGTTTAGAGACGGGAGGAAGGCGCGAGGTATGGATAGATTAATGCAGGATTTGGCTATACGTGGTGAAAGTATACAGAGGATCTATGATTATTTTATTGGCGAGCGTTTTTTAGTAAATCGAAGATATCAAAGAAAATTAGTTTGGAGTATTGAAGAAAAGAAAGCATTTATTGATTCTATTCGTAGTGGCTTCCCTATACCGCTTATATTAGTAGCTGAGGTTAACTTTCATGATCAAAAAAACTTTGAAATAATAGACGGTATGCAGCGATTAAATGCATTGATTTCTTTTATTGAAGGTGAGTTTGATTTAGAAGGTGAGTATTTTGATCTGGAAACAATGGCAAAAACAAAGCTATTATTAGACAGCGGTGATCTAATTCAGAAATTCCCCAAAATGGATAGGAAAGTGTGCACCCAAATAGCTGGTTATAATTTACCATTATCTATCTATTCCTTTGAAGGGATAGACAAGATTGATGAGATTTTTCGAAGAATTAATTCGAACGGTAAGCATCTATCTAAACAAGAATTAAGACAAGCTGGAGCAACAGGTCATTTTGCACAACTTGTTAGGCATATATCAAGCAAGGTTCGTGGTGATGTTTCTGCACACGATACACTCTTGCTTAATGGAATGAAAAATATAAGTATTACAAGCCGAGACTTACCTTATGGAATTAACGTTGATAGTGTTTTCTGGGTGGCTGAGGGCATATTAACAAGAGAGTACGTTAGGCAATCACGTGATGAGGAAGTGATTGCTGACATATTGGCATATATGGCGTTAAGTATAAAACCACCTTCAAGTTCGGAGATTCTTGATGAGTACTATGGACTTTCATCAGGGGAAGGAGAAGGAGATAGTAGATTCCAGGAAATTGAATCAGCAGTTCTTAAAGTCACGCCAGAGGTCTTGGGTCAACAGTTCTTACATGTATATGATGAGTTAAGAAAAATTTTGAATCACTCAGGTCAAACCTTTAATAGATTACTTTTTGAAGATGCAGGACCACGACTTCCTAGATATTTTCAAATATTATTTCTAGCATTGTATGAACTATTGATTTTAGAGTCTTTAACAATTGCTAATTATAGGGGATTAATTGAACTTTTGAATAACATGGGTAGTAGGAACATGAATTTAGGAGGCGGGGGTGGACGTTGGAGCGCAAGAGAACGTCAAAGTAATGTGGCTGCAGTAGCAGGCATCATTAGAAGTGTTTTTGTCAAGAAAGAAAGAAGAGACCCAGCAATAGATTCTTGGATAACTCAATTCGAAAATATTTTGACTCAGTCTTTTACGGAGCAATCCTTATATGATTTTAAGCAAGGATTTCATAGGTTGGGGGGAGATTTCGAGTTTGATGAAGCGCTCTTTCAAAAAGTGATTCTAACATTAACAGCAATGGCAAACGTAGGGCCAAATACAGTAGGTTACGTCATTATTGGAATTGCTGATGACCAGGTTGCAGCTGATAGGATTGAATCAGTTTATAGTACAAGCTCAATAAAATTTAATAAGTTTGATATTACGGGCGTTCAAGGTGAAGCTTCAAAATATAAAAATGGACTTGATGGTTACTTTCAATACATCATACAAAAAATTTCTCTAATGCCTATTTCGGAAGCCGATAAAAACCAGATATCAAGAAATATAAAACTGATTAATTACTATGACAAATCAGTACTTATATTTCAAATTGAGAGTAGAAATGAACCATCTTTGTTTGATGGAAAATATCATATTCGTAAAGGGCCAAACAACGAGCCAATACCTCCCGATGAATACCCGAATTTGTTCAGAAGATTTTTCACATAATTATCTGATAAAAACGGTCCTCCAAAGTCTAAAAGACTTTGGAGGACCGTTTCTAAATACCCAGCCAATAAAAATTGTCATGTTCTTCTAGAAAGTCTACCGGAATAAATTAGCATTCAGTTGTTTCGCTGTTAGAGTGATACGGTGAGCCTTATCACAAGTGATGGTAAAGAACAAATGGAGTAACTTAAGAAACACTTGTGAAATCTCAGGTATTGATAACTGATCTAATGAAATTCATTGAAGACTTACCTGAGACGCAGGATAAAAAAGATGTATTAAGTGATTCCAATCAATTACAAGAAGCAATAAAAAGTAATAATCTTGACAGAGCTAAGAAGATTTGGTCAATGTTTGGTCATGTCGTAAGAACTTCATCTGCTGGACTTGCCATAGCTAGATTATTTAGTTGGTTATAAATTTAGAGGGGGCTTCCGTGAGGAAGTCCATTTTTTGTTTGGTGGTTGATTGAAAAGTTTATAAGATTTTATTGTAGATTTAGAAATGAATATACAGACAATTGAAACTATTTGTATTTTTGTGTAGAATATAGTAAATACCCTCTGCCACAGATTAAAAATTCACACCATATTCGAGGGATTAAAACAATCCAATAATGGAGGGATTATTGTGGCATTTACTTGGGGTAATCATTTAGCCAAAAAGTTAGAAACAATTATGTACAGCATGAGAGATAGAGTAAGAGGAATGCATCTTAGAGATTTTGCTGATGAACTAGAAATTAAATTGGAGAATAACAACGATAAAGCGAAATTACGCTATCGTATTTACTCAATTAAGAAAGGGAATAAAGACTTAGCGGATATTGGTTATACATCAGACGGATATATATTGCCGGTGGATGCTGATGATTATCATAAATTATTTATTAGATCTAAAAGCTTAGGTGAAGGCCATTTAAGACGAGCAAACGCTTTAAAAGCTAAGGGTGAAAGCTTACCAAGGAAAAAATCAAATGATGGGCAGATCACTTGGGATTTCGGCATGTAAAGTTTTTTCTTAGTGAAGGGTGGAATTAATCTTGAGAGTACAATCAGTGCCTATTGAATTAATAGATGAGGATATTCACCAGCCAAGAAGTCATTTTGATGAAACTGCTTTGCAAGAACTTAGTGAGAATATTAGTAAATTGGGATTGCTAACTCCAATTAAAGTGAAACTACAGAATAACGGAAGATATTTAATTATATTTGGTAACAGACGATTTAAAGCATGTGTAATTCTAAACATGACCGAGATACCTGCTATTATTTCTGAAAATGAAGATGAAGAAACAATTTATTTGGAACAATTAGCGGAAAACATTCAAAGAGAAAGTTTCACACCAATGGAGGAGGCCGAGGCTTTTCACAAACTTATTCAAGTAGAAAAAAAGTCATTAGTCCACGTTTCTATGAAACTCGGTAAAACAACACAATACGTGTCGAAGAAATTAGAACTTTTAAATTTTAATGAAGAAGTAAAAAAGCTGATCGTTAGCAGTAAAGGAAGTGTAAAGAATCAGCTCTCAGAAGAGCAAGTCACACCATTGATTGATGTACCGCTACATTTTAGAGATAAGCTTGCTCTTAAAGTTGCAAATGAAGAGATAATGGTTTCAGATGTAAAAAAAATAAAAGAACTATTTACAGCACCTGACGATGAGATTGATCCTGCTACAAAATCTAGGTATTTGGTAACCTCCAATGATAAACTATTAAATGATTATAATGATTTAATTATTGATAGGGCAGCGAGAAAGAAACAGTCAGAGAATAAATTCAATCCGGTAGCTGTAGGTAAGGCATTTGTGGCAAACAATAATGATAAAGATGCATTGTATTTCAAGTTGCCTATTCATACCAAGCTACAGAAATTGTTTTTGCAGTTTCCTGGAGAACGCCATTTAGCTGGTAGTACTTTAAGAGAATTAAATATGATGAGAATTGAAGAACGTACAGATTTTTTAGAAACGATTGATTTATTAATTCAAAATCTAGAGGGTCATTTAGAACATTGGACAAATGTGAAAAAGGAATTAGCTAAAGCAAATATAAAATTAGTTAAATAGGAATATTTTTTAAAAAGCAGAAAAGCCTTAATTCAAGGTCTATCTGCTTGGACTAAAGTGGCTCACTTTTATTATTATCGTTCTGGCTCAAAGAAAAATTGACGAAAACAAGACCCTTCTGCGACAACACAGAAGGGTCTATTCTTAAGATGCTAGGTTTATTCCTTCACCATTCCAATTCTAACGGTATTCCTTCACCATAAAAATATCCCGAAAGTCGTTCATATGAAAATGACGTTGATAGACGAAATGATCGACGTCTAGAACGATATCCAAGTCCAGCTCCTTGCACATAAGTTCGAGTGTATCATATAACAAGGCGATTTCTTTCTGTTCAAACTTCTTCAGTTTGAAGTAACCAAGCGATACGTGCGGCACATAAGACTTGCGTTCAGGAAAGATCTTCTCCATCCGGTTGTATAAATCGATTAATATGTTGTAATCACACTCGGATGCTGGAACATATTTAATACTGACGGCATCTTTGCCGCTGGTGCTTGCTCCAAGTGCGCGCATTCGAATGCGCTGCCCGCTGTATTGTGCGGCTATGCTCCGAAATTCCGACTCGATAGCTTCTTCAAGCTGCGCCAAATTTTCCTGAATGACCTGTATGCCAATAGGTGTGTTATTGACATTGCTGAAAGCATGGATCGTCAAATGGAACGTCTCGGGTACAAGATTAACTAATCGATGTTCCAACACTTCAAGCAGCCGCTCCTGAGCAATCTGGCATTTTTGGCGATCAGAATCGGACAATGCGATAACAGAGGTAGCACCGTAAAAGTCATTCATTTGCCCGTCCTGCGTTATTTTGCTAGATAGACTCTTCGAAATGATCCATTCCTCCGGTCTATTGCTCATATCTTGATGCCATCGTCTTTCTAGATCGGAAACGAATGTTTCAAAGCTCATAAAGATTCTCCTTGTCTGCGTGATTAATCATTTATTTCACAGCTCCGTCTGTTAAACCGGATATGAAAAACTTCTGTAAGAACACAAACACCAAAATGACCGGAATAACAGCTAAAAGTGCGGCAGCCGAAGCGGCATTCATATTGTACATAAACTCCGAGAAAAACTTGGAGATGGCCAGTGTTATCGTCTGCTTCTCCTCGTCTTGAAGGAAAAACAGGGCATACCCGTAGTTATTCCAAGCGCCGAGCCCTTTCAATATAATGACCGTTGCTGTTACTGGCTTGAGTTGGGGCAGGATTACGCGATAGAAGGCGCTGTATCGGTTGCATCCATCGACGACTGCGGCTTCGTCCAGCTCCTTTGGTATAGTATTGATGAAATTCGCGTAAAGGAAAATACCCATCGGCAAATTGTTTGTCGTCAATACAAGAATCATGCCCCAGTAGGAATTGATCCCGCCCATGCTGTGCAATACGCTGTACAAGGGTACGATAATACTGAGCGAAGGAATCATCATGACCGCCAAGATCACGTTCATAATCAATCTGCTCGCCTTGGACTTGATGCGTGACAACGGATACCCGGCCATGGAACTGAAGAGCACGACGAGTACGACGGTTGCCACGGTCATGATCATGGTATTCGAGAATGCTCGAAGCAAGCTCGCTTCCTCGATCGCCGTTAGGAAATTATCAAACGATAAATAGTTAGGCAACATCCATCGGGAACTTAAATCCGATTTATGCTTGAGCGCTACAGTGACAGTGATATACAACGGAACGAGATGGACCGCCATAATAAGCAAGCCAATGAACGGGAGAATTCGATTTTTCATAGCTTAAAACTCCACTTCTTTTTTGTATAGGAACCGATTCGTTACCAAAGTCAGAACGATAACCAACACGAATAGTCCTACGCCGAGAGCTGCCGCATAACCGGCATTCTGATTGCCATGATACAAATAGCTGATCATAGTTGAGATAGAATGAGTGCTGAAGCCGGGTCCCCCGCTAGTTAGCGCCATGATTTTATCGAATAGCTGCAAGCCCGCGATCAGCTTCAATGTCACACTCGTAATGATGGCTGGCATTAATAACGGTAACGTAATTCGGAAAAAGCGGCTCAACACACTAGCACCGTCGATTTCGGCCGCTTCGTAGTACATGTGGGGAATAATCTTTAATCCGGCCAGATAGATAATCATCGCTTGACCGACATACTGAAGGCTGGTCACCCACACGATAATATGAACGGCACGGTCGCCATCTGCAAGCCAATCGACGGGCTCGGCGCCAACCAGCAGCAGCAATTCGTTCAAAGCGCCGCCGTCGTACTGAACGAGGAAATACCAAATATATCCCATAATGAGGCCAGAGATAAGCACAGGCATATATACGACAGTCCGAACCAGATTTCGTCCGGCGAAGTTTAGGTTGAGCAGCAGTGCGTATAACAGCCCCCAGACGTTCTGAATAATCGTTGTGCCGAACCCATAAATGAAGGTGTTCATGAGAGCTTTCTTGATTTTTTCATCTGTGAACAGGTGGGTATAGTTGTCTAATCCAACGAAATGATACTTCGGAGAATAGCCGTTCCAATCGGTCAACGAAATTTTTATGCCGTGAAAGAGCGGATAAAACTGAAACACAGCAAATAAAACAAGTGCGGGAATGCAAAGGAGGAATAAGTTGTTACGGATAAACCTCCGATAGTATCGCTTTAATGTCATTTAGGCATCCTCCCTAAAGTCAGGCGCGCGGGGGTTCGCATATATGATTTGCGAACACCCATTGCACCCTGGTATGCTTGTTATTTCGCGGCATTGCGGAGGCGATCGTAATCATCTTTCATTGCTTTCGACACTTGATCCGGATTCATTTCTCCAGCCAACAAGGAAGGACCAACCGATTTCAACGTATTCCACATTCCATTAGGCAAATAGTCGCGGTCGAAATGGTTTAAAACTTTAACATTGGAATATTTGGAAAATACGGCTTGCAGTGGTCCTAGGTCCACCTTCACACCTTTGATACCGGCAGGTAAGGAGTAGCTTTGGGCGACGGCGAGAACATTTTCCGGTTTAGCCAAGTACTCGAGGAATTGTAACGCTTCTTTTTGATGCTTGGAGTCTTTCCATACCCCTACGGCATCGCGTTCACCGCTAATTAGAAAAGGCTGATCCTGCGTACGAGCAACGGGCAAACGCATCAAGGAGATTTTCGCTTCTGGATTCAGCTTCAAGATCTCAACGATGGACAGATTGGATTGGAAGGCGAAAGCGACTTTATTTTGTGCCATTCCTGTAAATGTACCTTGCTTGTCTGCTGTCAAATGATCAACGTTCAAATAGCCTTTATTTTTGAGATTAAGAATAAATTCCGAAACCTTACGGAAGTTGCTCCAGTCGAAATTTCCGCTGGTCAGTTCTTCTCCATACTTGTATTCACTATTTCCGATTAATAACGACAAGGAGACCCGATTGATGAATCCAGCTACATCACCGGCTTCTTTGCCACCGATATGAATGGGCGTTAAATGGGCTTGTTTGATCTTCTCGCATGCGGCCAGGAATTGATCCCACGTTTCCGGCACGGGTATGTTTAAGTCAGCCAATACCTGCTCATTATATAGCATGCCGCTCAAGTCGACATTCAAGGGCAAAACGAAGAAGTTGCCTTGATCGTCCGTAATCGTTGGCTTAATTTCGTCTACTAGTCCAGAAGCCCATGGCTGATCGTTGAGCGGAAGCAGATATTCACTGTATTTGCGAACCGACCAACCGTGCGTCGACCATAAATCCGGCAAATCGTTGTTTGCCATTTTGACATTGAGCAAATTTTCGTACCCGTCACTGACGCTCGTTAATTTAACGGAGACGCCGTTTTGTTCGGTATTAAACTTATCGACAATGGATTTATAAGCTTCCAACGTTCCGCCCGACGCATTAGACATAAATTCCACTTCGACAGGAGCTTGATTACTAGTGTCGCTTGGTTGGGTTTTGTTCGCGTTATCGGATTCGGCCGGCTTACCACAAGCTGTCAGTAAACATACAATCGTCATTGCAATCATCGTGCTTTTGAACCAAAATTTTATGCTCATCATTATCGCTCCCTATTTTATGACACCGTTGTCAATATTGCTTAATATTTAAACGTGTGTAAAAACACACGGAATGTTCCTTCGGCCCATCTAGGTTAGATTCGGACGCTTTCTCGGATGATCAGCTGGGGATCTACTTCAATGGATTGAATGTTTTCTTCGCCATTAAATATTTTGGCAATAACCACAAACATTTCATGAGCCAACCTCTCAAAGTCTTGTCCCATCGTGGTTAGCGGCGGTGAATAGTAGCTGGACATTGGAATGTTATCAAATCCGATGACGGAAACATCTGCTGGAATGGATATGCCGTGGCGGTTAAGAGCGTGATAAACCGCTATTGCTTTCTCATCGCCGGAAACAAAAAATACTTGAGGAAGTTCATGCTCTTGGATTTTATATTCGACAAGTTGCTTGATTTTCTCCAAAGCATTCATATGGTATACGATTTCTAGGTCGGCAAGAGGGATTTGATGACGGGTATACGCATCCGATAAGGCGTCTGCCCGTTCAATATTCACCTCGAATTCACCTCCCAGCAGAAAACAAATCCGCGTTAACTGTTTCTCGAATAAATATTCGGCGACATCTTCGACACCTTTTCGGTTGTTATTTGAGATTGAAATTGGGATTTCGTTATTTTTCTCAAAAGAGATAAAAGGAATTTGATTACGCCTCGCGATCTCAATTCGTTTGTCGTGCTTCTCGACATAAAATAAAACCAGTACATCGATAAAACCGCCGAACTGCTCCAGCATGGATCCGCTTAACTCATTGTCGTCGTAAATGACTTCTTGAATGATCGTATATTGATGACTTCTAGCGATCTGATTCGCGTGCGCCATGAAAATATCAAACCACTGTGTCGTGTTCTGTCCTGGTGTTTTACGTACCGAGACAAGTATGTTTTTCACGGTTTTACTGTTTAAATTTTTGGCAAAGAGGTTTGGTTTAAAATTAGTTTCGTCGATCACTTTCATAACCTTCTGCTTCGTAGCCGATTTCACATTGGGTTCATTATTAATGACACGAGATACCGTTTTAAAAGAAAATCCTGAAAGATTGGCGATATCTCGGATCGTATATTTTTTATCCATCATCTATCTCCTTAAACAATCTGAAGTTCAAATTCATTTGACACCGGTGTCAAAACTTGTTGTATTTTTTCTGCATCTGTAGATTACCATAGATTGATTTCTCTTAGTGTAAGCTTTTTGTAAAGGGAGATGAATTGAAGCCGTCTAAGTCCAATGCAATAGAAAGGGCACCCAAAGAGGTATCCAAATCATTTCGCCCTAGAGTTGATACGGTGAGCCTCAATAAAATATAAAGGAGCACCCAGACGGGTGCTCCTCAATTTCGTTCTACAGATATTTTGCTGCATATGGCTCCTCAAGCGGAATTTTGGAACAACATCTTATTGTTCTCGCACCTAATCTGCCATTCGGCCAGGGGGTTATTTTGAGGGTCTTTCTGCATAGGGAGCGGTTGCTGCAGCCTTAATGCAATGCTGATTCTGCCTACTCGGCAAGACGGCCACCGTTTGTTTCCCCATCATATGCACTTCAAACGGATAGATTAAAACGGGACATGTTGTTTGCTTATGAAGCTGTTTGATATGGACTCGTTTGACTCCCATTATAAGATTCCAGAAAAAGAACAAAATTGGTTTCATTTTTTTTCATTCCTTTCAATTGTAAATGGGTTAACCAAGGCACACCACTGGAAATTCACAGTCTATGTGGTATTATGCAACAATTAGAGCGATCTAACTTTACGTTAACGCTAAGCGGTGCTCTGGAACAACATTTTATTATTTTCGCACCAAATCTGCCAATCGGTACGCGGGTTGCGTTGCGGGCTTTTTTGTATAGGGATGAATGGCTGCAGAGGCTCATTATTCTTTTGCCAATCCGGCAGGACGGTTATGGATTGCTTATCAATCAAGTACGCTTCAAACGAATAGATTATGCCAAGACAGGCTGGATTACCTTTATCGTTCTGATTTGCATTTTCCCGTTTGATTACCATCATTAGATTCCAGATGAACAATAAAATAGCTTCCATTCTTCCATTCCCCCCAACCTAGTATTAAGAGTTAACTAGATTATATCAAGCTTGCAATAGAACTTCTGTCGAGTTGTAAACCAGATACATAAAAATATTTAGACAAAAATCTTTGCTCGAATGTCAACCCTGAAGCAAGGTTGTTTCATTCGAAAAGGTGACAAGGTAAGAAGAGGAAAAGGCTTGATCGTGCTGACTTTCTAGCGTTTTACGAACGATAAACGATGACGTGCTGGAAGCTAAATAGCTTGGAATGATTTGAAGTATTTAAAACAAAAATCGAGATCTTCATGTAGTAACGTGTTGTAACATTATGTTGGAAAAAGAGTGATGGTATTTTAACGATTTCGCTTGCACCTTACGTAACGTAATGTTTTACAATAGAGCTACCGGTACATAAGCTAGCGCCAAAGAGTGGAGATGGTTCATGAAGAAACATTGGAAGGTCGGAGATCTCGCCAAGCTGACGGGAATTACCGTACGAACCTTGCGGTTTTATGATCAAATCGGGTTGTTCTCTCCGTCGGGACAAACGGAATCCGGCCACAGGCTGTACAATGAATTAGACTTGTCGCGATTGCACCAGATATTATCGCTTAAAGAGCTGGGGTTATCTCTCGAGGAGATTAAGTCGGCGTTAATTGGCGGGAGGATCAGTCCGCTTGAGATCGTCACCCTTCAAATAAACCAAATCAAAGAACAGATCCAACTGCAGCAGAAACTATTGGAGCAGCTCAGTCATGTATCCAAGCTTATGCAGGGCAAGGCGGATTTAACGGTTGAAGATTTCACGAGCCTTCTGCAAGCGATGAAGATGAGATTTGAGAAACCAATCATTGAGCGGCAAACGAGTTGGGAGCGGCATTTGGACCTGTTGGGAGACTTTCTTGCCGAGGAGAACGGAATACCGAAACATAAGGAGGAAAATCAATGAACGAACGATTCGTCAAGCATGGAACCTTCGTCGTCGAGCGGACTTATGCCGCTTCACCGGAGCGGGTTTATCACGCATGGGCCAACCCGATTGCCAAAGCCAAGTGGTTTTCGAAGCCAGACATCTTCGATTTCCAGGTTGGCGGGCGCGAGTATAGCAGAGGGGGGCCGCCGGAAGGGCCGATCTTTACCTTCGACGCCAGCTACCAGGAGCTTGTTCCAGAGCAGCGCATTGTCTATACGTACACCCTGGATTCGGGCGACATACGCATCTCCGTCTCGATCACAACGGTCGAGCTTATCAAGGTGGAGGGCGGTACGAAGCTGATTTTCACGGAACAAGGTGCATTCTTTGATGGACATGATACGCCAGAAATACGAGAACACGGTACAAACATCATGTTGGACACACTGGGCAAGGTAGTAGAAGGGGAGATAGGAGCATGACTATAGGTGAAAATGAACTTATTGCTTCGCGCGAGTACGATGTCCCGCGGGAGCTTGTGTTTCGGGCCTGGACAACTCCCGATTTGTTAGCAAGGTGGTGGGGGCCGGAAGGCTTTACGAACACGTTTCACGAGTGCGATATGAGACCGGGAGGCATGTGGTTATTCACCATGCATGGACCGGATGGCGTGGATTATCCTAACCATAATGTCTTTGTTGAGATCGTGCCGACGGAGCGGGTCGTGATTGATCATCTAAACGTTCACGAATTTCGGGTAACGGCTACCTTCGAGGGCTTCGATGGCCGCACCAGGGTCACCTTCCGTCAACTTTTTAAGGAGAAAGAGGAGTTTGAACAAGCCAAGCCGATCTGCATAGAAGCTAATGAACAGAACCTTGACCGGCTTGGCAAGCTGCTGGTGGAATTGGCCGACTAGCCTTGCAAAGTGATATCGGCTTTTACCCGAAAGAAATGCCACTTAAGTGATGACTCTAAAACTGTCGCCGTTCAAGATTCCTATCGGGAATCGGACGGCGATTTTTATTTTAAATAAAAATTTTATAGTTGATTAGGATGCATCTCGAAAGAGGTGCCTTTTTTGTTTTATTAAAGAAATTTTAATCCGAAAAGAGCGAAATTTTCATAAAAATTACTTTGCGATGAATTAGCGATAATGAAAACGTGTTACTTTGGGGATAGATCTGAAAAAGGGAGTGAATTGATGAGGATTGCTGTTTTTTCAGACACGTTTGTCCCCCAAGTCAATGGCGTCGCGCTTACCTTGGAGCGCTGGACCGAGTATCTGTCCATGCATGGTGTTGACTGCAAGCTGTTCGTACCCACAGAGCCAGAGCCTGTCTATGAGGATCTGGTGTGCCGGCTGGCCAGTGTCCCCTTCTGGGCTTATCCGGAACATCGATTCGTTATTCCAAACTTGCTGCGTATACGCAATGAACTTGCTCAATTCAAACCCGACATTGTTCATATTGCCACTCCATTTAATGTAGGTCTTGCCGGTGCATATGCCGCCCAGAAGCTTCATATCCCCATAGTTGCCTCGTATCATACCCATTTCGACCAGTATCTCGCGTCTTATTGGTTTCCGTTTGCGCATTCCTGGTACTGGTCGTATATGAAATGGTTTCATCGTAACTGCCGTGCCATCTTCGCTCCTTCGCAGGAGACGATTAATCTATTGCAATCCAAGGGATTGATTAATCTGGAGCTATGGTCACGGGGGGTTGACTGCGACAGGTTCACGCCCGCGAAGCGCTCCGATCGTGTTCGCGAGTTTTACGGGATCAAGGAACGTTATCTTCTGCTATTCGTTGGTCGACTGGCTCCGGAGAAAGATTTGGATGTTTTGCTTCAATTAATGCATCGGTTACCGGACCGAATACGAGGTCAAGTGCATTGGCTTGTCGTTGGCGATGGTCCGATGATGGAACAAGCTCGAATGGAAGCCCCGCAGAATGTCACCTTTACCGGCTATCGGAGCGGGGAAGAGCTTGCCGAATTGTATGCATCCTCCGATTTATTTGTTTTTCCCTCTGCCACGGAAACCTTCGGCAACGTTGTGTTGGAGGCGGCGGCCTCCGGTCTCCCTGCTATAGTAGCCGACAAAGGAGGAGTGACGGAGATCGTCCAGCATGGAATAACCGGCTTGCACGCTCAAGCTGGAAATGTGGAGAGCTTTCTTGCGGCTTTGGTCGATTGGTTCGACGAACAAGGCAAATGGCAATTGTTCCGTACGGAGGCGAGGGAACATGCTCAATCCCGCACTTGGGATCATGCAATGGCGTCGATTTACACTCGCTGTCAGCAGATTGTGAAAGCGGAGCAAAATCCGGAGGCGGCAGGAAGCCAACGCATTCAGGGAGAAGGTGAATCCGCTTGAAAATTGCAGTCATTGGAACGGGAATATGTCGGGTTGGTCACCGGGGCAGCCTTGGCTAGTTTTGGACACCAGGTGGTGTGCATAGATGTAAATGATGATAAAATCATGCTGCTAAAATCCAGCTTTATGCCGATCTGGGAGCCGGGGCTTGAGGACATGATCCGTGATGCGGAGCTTGAGGGATTGCTGAATTACTCGATAGTCACAGATATGTATGCGGCAGCTGCCAGTAGCGATTGCGTGGTGATTGCAACCGATTGGCATCAGTTCGGCCACTTGGACTGGGTCAGATTGAGGAAGACGATGAGGTCGCCGTACGTTTTTGATGCTAGAAATATGTTAGACACTGTGGCGATGGCCGTAAACTGTAACGATCTGGCTTGCACTATATTTCCATGGGCCGTCCTTCTATAACACCGGATTTCCCATTAACGGATAGAGCTGAACAGAAGCTTATGACCTAAATTTCAGTGATGAGGTGATTGATATGGATACCGCAAGCCATCTTCTTCTCGGCGTGACTTTAGGCGGACTGGCAATGGTTTTATCCGATCCTGCCATCGGCAGCCATTCATCAGTTGTTTACGGATTATTTGCGGCAGCTATCGTCGGCTCGAATGCTCCCGATTTCGATTCTGTCATTCGTATACGCGGATATGAGTCATACTTATTGCATCATAGGGGGTTCAGCCATTCATTGCCGATGCTAGTCGGTTGGCCGGTTTTACTTACTCCTTTGATTGCGTATCTTTTTCATGCTTGGGATTATATGCTCCTGCTGTTCCTCTGGACAATGGCCGGTGTCGTGCTTCATGTTTTCCTCGATTTATTCAATGCGTACGGCGTGCAATGTTTCCGGCCGATCTCAAGGAAATGGTTTCATGGCGATGCCATCCCCATTTTTGACCCTGTCATTTTTGGGCTTCATTTAGCGGGTTTGTTGTTATGGCTGTTTGGCGTCATGGCGGCACAGGTTGTATTCCCTCTTTTATTTGTTCTAACTTTTCTCTTTATTGGATACCGTATTGTGCTTCAACGCTTGATGCTGCAAGTTGTTCGAGGGCGTTATGGAGTCGAAGGGCATTCCTTCTTAATTCCCAGGTGGCTGCCCCATAAATGGGGATACGTTCACGAAACCGATCAAACGTATATTGCAGGCTCAATCAGCGGAACCCTTCTAAGGGAAGAAACGATATTCCAAAAGGGGGAGCGGAACGATGTCGTTCAAGCGGTCATGGGCAGTGACGGCGTCCGCAGCTTTCTTGCATTTGCGCATCGTGTGCATATTTCATGTCAAAAAATTCAGAACGGTTACAAGGTAGAACTGCGAGACGTCCGTTTTCGGCATGGTGAAAAGCTTCCTTTCGGTATAGATATAACCTTGGATGACCATTTGCAAGTGACCGGGAACAACTTCGGATGGAAAAAGAAGCTGTGGGAACCTCCATTTTCCTAAGGGGTTTCAATTTGCTTAACCCGTGGGCACTCAGTAGAGTGCCCCTGTTTTATTTTTTAGCATATGGTTAGACTGCAAAAATACCGTCTTACCTTGAATTTTAACCGCTTAGAATAAAAGCGTTTCTAAATCTTAAGCCACCGATTTTTGTAACATCCAGTGGTCTAAAATGGAAATGAAATATCTTTCGACTAACGTATCTAATAATTCGTAATAGAATGCATTTACATAAGAACATACGTGCGATATGATGGGTTGGAATATTTGGTTATATTTAGTTAATCTTATTTTGGGAGGACGACGGCATGGACAAGAGTTCTGTTCATAGAACTAACATGATAGGCGGTGGTGAGGTTAGCGCCATCTCGGTCGACATGGATCAGCGTAGTATTCATGAAACAAATAGAGTATTTTGGGATACAAAAGGAAATGATGTTTTAGGAGCAACCGCACTTCCGTTCTATGGAGCATTTGTCTCGGAAGAAAAGTGCCAGCTTTTTGGCGATGTCTCGGGAAAAAAGATACTAGAAATAGGCTGTGGAAGCGGTCAATCCTTGCAATATCTGGGGGAACGCAAAGCATCTGAACTATGGGGGACGGATTTATCGGAAAACCAAATCGAAAAGACAAAGCAGCATTTGACGGCGAGCGGTCTTTCAGCGACATTAATCTGTTCTCCCATGGAAGAAGAATGTGGCATACCAGAGGATTATTTTGACTTTGTTTATTCGATTTATGCCATAGGCTGGACAACCGACCTTGAGGGGACTTTTCGCCGCATTGCTTGTTACCTAAAAAAAGACGGGGTATTTATTTTCAGCTGGTCTCACCCGATACACAAATGTGTTGCTGCAGACAATGATAGGCTTGTTTTTAAAAAATGTTATTTCGATGAATCTTGGTATTCGGTAACTCTTGGCGAAAGTACGCTAACATTATCGGACCGCAAACTATCAACCTATGTGAATGCGTTGGCGAAAGAGGGATTTGTCATTGAGCAAATGATTGAAGAATCTGATGATGAAATTATGCTATCGAGTAACGGCGATTTTGCAAAAAAAGCAAAGATGCTTCCTGTAACCTTTGTAATCAAGGCACGAAAACTATAGAATACGATAGTGAAATAAAGTGAAGCTCTAATTAATGAAACCACTCGATTGTCAGGATTGGTTTTTCTTTATACGCTGATGTATATTTTGTGGTCAAGCAGCACTTTGTGTTTAGATACATTACGGTGAACCGTACCACAAGTAACGGCAAGTTTTTTCGGAAAATCCTGCAGCGGGCTTGGAAAGGCGCTTTGCTGGGCATGGGTTTGGGATGGGCCACGTTAGGCGGCAAAGATGGCGCAAACGGGCATCTGTGAGCTTTTTGTGGTCACAAAACGATGCGGTATCTGAAGGGGGACTTTTGCTTGCGGAAAACACAAAGTCCTGTTGTGATTTGATGATTCGCATTCTACGTCCCTCCTGAAAATGAAAATGACCCCTCGAAAAAGGGGTCTTGGTACTGGATCATGGATATGATATAACTTTGAAAATGGCTTCGTTTCGTTTTTAAGGTAGGAAAAAAACAGAGGCCTTGGCTTAAAACCAAGAACCCCTGTGGTCTATTTACTGTCGTATCGCTTCATAAACAAATTTCTGCTTCCCATTTGTTGGTGCTTTGCCGTATTCGAAATCAGCTGATACAACCACATCCGAAAAGCCGATGCTTTCTAATACGAGTTTAAATTCTTCGATACCATACCAACGTAATGCAAAACGTTGTAATTCGGTCTGGATAAGTGTACCGTTACGCCATTTTTCGTATTTTAGATATGAAACTTTGTATTGATTGTATAAATCTGCTTCAACAAGCTTGCCTTCCATTGTGATGATGTCTCCATTCGGTAAGTTGAATGTTGACGTTCCACCAAACTGACCACACTCAAAGTTATTGTCAGGTAGGAAAAGATCAAGAATTAGACGCCCACCTGGCTGAAGATGGTTGTAAAGGCACTTCAAAGCGTTTAGTGACTCCTCTCGTTTTTCAATTAACAAGAAAGAACCACCTGGAATAATAATAGCTTCATATTTATCGGGCAAAGAAAGTTCTTGGAGATTTGATTCATACAAATTGACGACTAAGTTTCGTTCCTCACAACGTTGACGGCAAGAAGCCAACATTTCAGGAGAATAGTCAATTCCATCTACATTAAGACCTGATTCGAGAAGCGGAATGATTACACGTCCAGACCCGACCATTGCTTCAAGAATACGACCCTTACAATGTTTAAGTCTGTCACGGTAATATTCTATATCACCGCCAAAAGATTGACCGATTTTCTTAGTAAGGTCATAGACCTCTGTACATAGTTCTCCATAGTAACTAAAAGACATTTACTTTCCCTCCGTGAATTAGATTTACCACGGAAGGGATCAAATCATTTAGATTTATCCCTTCCGCACCGTATTGATGGACGTATTGGAGTTAAGCATTTGCATGAGAATCACTCACCTTCATGTATAATTATCACAATTATAGGTTCCAGGTAAAATTTGGTCAACGGGAGTTTTCTAAATATTCGTCTCCGTATCGAAGGAAAGCACATGCTCGGGATGGAACCGTAGTTTGGCTTCCCCAAGAGCCTTAATATAATATATCCTTTCATTCTATACTTGCCCTGCAAATCATCCATTTTCGCAATTGCCGATCTGGGTATGTCCTTTGGCGATCAGCTCCCGGGTTGCGAGATAGCTGGATTGCACGTCATCCAGACAGAAGGAAGGAACCTCCAACTCTTCATAGTAGGCATTGATCATCGCGAAAGGAACGTCCTGCTCCTTGAACGACAGGTAGTAAGCAATATTGGGGTTGTATACATTTCTTCGGGTAGGCTCGATAATGAGTCCATCCACGCCGTAGGACAGCATCATTTCGAGCGCTTTTTTTCCTGCGCTATATCATTATTGGTACTGGATAACAGCAAGGAATAGTTATCTTCGTTTAATCGGCGTTCAATGCCGCGGATAATGGAAGGGAAGATGTAATCGGAGATATAGGTCGTAATGACGCCGATCGTTTTATTCATGGGCTTCCCGGGTGAGAAAGCGGGTAAATTAAGAAGCTTTTGGAAATAAAAAAGCTAGCAGCGTGAACAGTAGTTTGTTTAAGGCACCTAAAAGGTGCCTTTTAAATGTGTCGTTACAGAAGCTCGGAGATCCTTTTTAAAGATGCAGATGCCGATGCATGAGGGATAGAGGAGGAGATTTATTACCGAACAACCAAGCCGTATCTGCGGATGACGTCGACTTTCTTATTGGCTACAACCACGTTGCGGCGCAAGCCGTGGAGGAGTGCAAGCAACTTAATGCCATGCGTCCGATACTGGACCTTGGCGACGAGCAGCCAAATGCGAGGCTGCTTGCCCGCCGTATTATAGTCCGGCCGCAAGGAAGCGCCGACACGGACCCAGCTCGCGAAGTCGCCTTCCGCTTGTTCTTCCGCAAAGTGTCCAAGCATATCCTGCATAAACCTCTTGGTTTCGATTGCATCTACAAGAGGAATTCCATCTCCCGGCTCGGTCCCGAAATACAGTGCGCATACCCGTAGCAATAGGCTGCCGAAGGGAAGAAAGCCTGTCGTGTCCAGCATACGGACAATATAAGGCCAGTCCATCTCGGGATGCGACTTCATAATAAGCGCCATCTCGAACAGGTGCCGGAGCTTGATGCCATGATAGATGAAGTGCGAGGCGAAATGCATTACCTGGTTGATAAGCTCGTCCTCAGCCGAAAGGGCCGTGAAGGTTATGCCTTTCAGATCGACGCGGCGCGTCCGCTCCCAGACGGCTCTGTACCAGACATGCTGGTTGCGATCGCCGAAGTAATCGGTATGAATTAGATTACGATGAAGCTCAACGGTCAAGCCATCGGTCTTCTGGTATTCAATATGCAGCGCATTATAGTCGTCCGGTTCGGTCTGGACGTAGCCTTCTCGAGCCAGGATTGCTCTAGCGAGGTCCCAATGCTCCGGCCGTACGAAAATATCGAGGTCGGCCATCAACCGATGCTCCGGCTGGGGGTAGAGCCTGCCAATCGCAATTCCTTTGAGGACAATGGGGTCAAGCATCTCCTGCTCGAGCAATTCGAGCAAAACCTTAGCTTGTCGCAGCATCCACAGATTGCGGAGAGTTTCGTTGACGAAGCGTTTCTTGAGATGGTTCCAGCTCTCTTGATTACCGCCGGATTGCACCTGCCGAAGCCGATTCAGCTGTTGGAATAAGACTGCCCCCACGCCTTGGCGAATGGCAGAGTCCATCGTCGCGTCAAGCTCGTCGGCAGACTGAAAATCCGGGGTATCGACGGGATCTGACTCGAGATTGGGAGTCAGTAGCCGGCCGAGGAGCTGAATGACGGATTCTTGGTGGCGGTTCATCATGCGCGGATGCCTCCTGAAGTCAAATAATAGAACGTCAGAGGCAGATAGACCCAGTGTAGTCATGGACCTATCTTCCCCAGTTTAAATTTTACCGCCAGCCGTTCCCCAGGCGTTGCCCGGTCTAGCTGTCCTGTAACATAATGGTCAAGCACGGATTGTCGCCCGGCGAGTCGGTGTCCAAATCCGGGAAGGTCGAGCTAAACAATGCGGCGGCAGAATCCGATTGACAATCCACGACCCAAATAAATTCGCCAATCGTTGCAGTCAGCCTTGTCGTCATAGCAGGATCTCCATATTAGTTCTTTAATACTATCATTATAAAAATATGGTAAAATAGTAGCAGTTCTAACATTCATTATAGCTTTCTTATAAAGAAGTGGCAATAATTTTCGACAAGCTACGAGTCGCCGTAGTCGTCTCGTACTGGGAATGGTATACTAGTAGAATAATTGAGTAATAGTATGATTCGGATGGTGGTGGGGGTAATACCGCAGATCGGTAAATTATTGAACAGAGGCCTGTGGCACCGTCTTCGAGTGGTTGCCAGGCTGCCATGGAAGATGAAGCTGTTGGTCGTTGCTTCCTACATCCTGATGGGCACGTTCCGGTTTGCAATTCTCGTCGTACCCTTTCGCCGATTGGCGCAAATCATGGGACGTAAGAGCGGGAGTACGCCCGAGGATGTAGAGCGCGCGCAGATGTCGCAGGCGGCCAAGGTCGGCTGGATCGTCGAGCGGGTGAGCCGGTTTACGCCTTGGGAAAGCAAGTGTCTGGTCAAGGCGCTCACGGCGCAGCTGCTGCTTCGAATTCTGCGTGTGCCGACGACGCTGTACTTGGGAGTCGGCAAGGACGATGCCAATCAAATGATCGCGCATGCCTGGCTGCGCTGCGGCAGGTTGATTTTGACAGGGGGCGACGAGAGCCCTAATTTCCGTCCGGTCGCACAGTTTGCCAGCCTGAGCGGCCGGGAGTAGACGGTCGTATAGATACTGGATAGGAGGGCAAGCGCAGTGGGAGCCATATTTGGAGTAGTGGCGTGGGAGGACATTTCCGCATTGGAGGATATAGGAGCGGCCGCGATGGCAAAGCTCAAAGTCTATCCTTTTGATCGAGTCGAGACAGAGACGGAGGTGCATGCGTTTTTTGGCTGCGGCCACACGTATCATTCACCGGAGTCGGTCAGAGAGGTGCTCCCGCGACGCGTGAAGGATCGATATCTGATTACGGCGGATGCCATTATCGACAATCGCAGCGAGCTGTTCCGCGAATTCGGCGTACCGGACGAGCGGCAAGCGGAGATGACGGACAGCGAGCTTATTATGCTTGCGTACGAGCGGTGGGGGCATGATTGTCCCAAGCGGCTTCTCGGCGATTATGCGTTCGCGATCTGGGATCGTGAGCGGCAGGAGCTATACTTCGCGCGCGATGCCGTAGGCACGCGAGCCTTGTACTATTATGTGCAGGGACCGCTAATCGGTTTTTGTACCGTCGAGCAGCCGCTGCTCGGGACCGTCTGCCCCGAGGTGGAGCTCAATGAGAAATGGCTGGCAGACTTTCTTGCGATAGACAGCATTCATCATGAGACCGAGGCCGGCGAGACGATCTATCGGGATATCCGGCAGATGCTTCCTGCACACTACGGTGTATGGGGAGCGAGCGGCTTCCGCACGGTCAGGTATTGGGATCCGCTCGCGCATCCACCTATTCGTTTTCGAACGGACGAGGAGTATGTTGCGGCTTTTCTCGACCTGTTCCGCGAAGCCGTCAACTGTCGGCTGCGCAGCGCAGGCGAGGTCGGCATCATGCTGAGCGGCGGTATGGATTCGGGATCGATCGGGTGCGTGGCGGCAGGGCAGTTGGCGACCGACGAGAAGCGGCTGCAGGCATACAGCTCGATTCCGGTTAGGGATTTCCGGGACGAGCCCGAGAGCCGGGCCGATATTTATGACGAGTCCGGAGAGATTCGGTTGATCGGGGAGGCTTACCCCAATATAAATATTACATATTGCGACTATGCCGAGCACAATGCCTGGGTCGATATGGATAATCTGCTTCAGGTGTTCGGATCGCCGTACAAGGTGTTTCGTAATATGTCCTGGTACCGCCCTATCCTGCACAAGGCGGCCGCGGACGGATGCCGCATCATGCTGAATGGACAGGTGGGCAACGGCACCATATCTTACGGTGAATTTGTCGCGCATTTCCTGTCTCTTTTTCGTTCGGGCCGATGGATCGCTGGATATCGGGAGATTCACGGGCTAGCTCGGTTGTTCCGGCGTCCGGTGCGGCAGGCATTTAAATTTGCCATTCGCACGGCAATTCCGTATCGTCTGCGGGACCGGCGAGCACGCCGGCGTCAGCCGGCATTCGATCGATTTGACAATGTCATTGTGAATCGAACGCTAATCGACAAATGGGGCGTAGAGGAACGGTTGGACCGCATGGGAGCTAATCTGTTGACGACGCAGTTCCGGAGCTATGAGGAAGAGAAGCTGATCCGGGTGAGCCCGCTGAATCTCAGCCATATCGGGGCGATCGAGACGAAGCTGTCGCTCGAGACCGGCATAATAATCCGTGATGCTTCGCGGGATCGGCGCATCGTGGAGTTCTGTCTCTCAATCCCCTCGGATCAATACGTCCGTCATGGCAACGAGCGCTACTTGCTCCGTCGGGCGATGGCAGGAATACTGCCTGACCCGATTCGCAACAATATGAAGACCAAAGGCGTACAAAGCGCGGATTGGCTGTATCGTCTCCAAGCGGAATGGCCTGAAATCCGGCAGGAGTTGGAGCGTGTGGTCGAGTTGGAACATGCGGACCGCTATCTGGACATGGACAAGGTCCGCCGCGTGCTGGGGGAAATCCCGTACGAGGGAGCGGTTAAGGATGTACAGGTGGCTCATCACGTGCTGCTTGCTGTCATTGTCGGTAAGTTTCTACGCACTTTTCATCAGAAATTTCCAATAAAGCCGCGCTGAAGAGCCAGCGGCGCAAGTCAGGAAAGAGGAGAGCTTGTGTCAGTTATGGAAACCTATCGTTACCATGCATTCGGCATGCAGATCGAGTCTAGTTTTCCGCTTGGCGGTTACTTGCCTGGAATCGGCCGTGCCGATGTTATCGTCCGAGAGGGTCACGTTCCGGTGACATTTCCGGGTCCGTCCGGGGAGAATTCATTCGTTGTCGATCGACCAGGCTCATTCGCCTATCGAATTAAAGAAATCGCTTCTTACTTAATACAGGACGGGAGAGAAGTTGTCGTAGAGAAAGATGAGCGCAGCACGGATTATGCGTTTAGCAGCTTCTTCTCAGGGACGTGCATCGGTGCGCTGTTGCTGCAGCGGGGCAAGCTGCCGATTCATGGAAGCGCCCTGCTGGTCGATGGCAAGGGAATCATCGTGACCGGTCAGTCCGGCGCAGGCAAGTCAACGGTGACGGCTACGCTCAATAAGCATGGTTATGCCTTCCTCGCGGACGATATCGCGGCGTTGGAGCTGGAGAATGCGGAGGGCGCGACAATTTACCCGGGCTTCCCGATCCAGCGGCTATGGCGGGATACGGCCACTCGAATTTTCGGAGGTGTCGAGGCATTCGAGCGTATACCGGGCGTGCGGGACAAGTTCAATATCCCGATACCGCCGGAGCAATTCGTGACCAGCAATCGCAAGCTTCACGCTTTATTCGAGCTGGTGCCGGAAGATTGCTCAGTGGTCGAGGTAGAGGAGCTGCGAGGGGCGGATAAGATTAGCCGCCTCATCAACAATACGTATTGGTATGATCTGGTTGATGTAATGGGCTTAAGAGAGTGGCATTTTGTCCAATGCGTCCGGCTGGCTGCGCAGATTCGTGTGTTCCGTATTCGGCGCCCGCTACAAGGGTTTACGACCGATGAACAAATTCGCCAAATGCTAGAGGTATTATGAAAAAACAAAAGGACTGTCCAGCCACAACATGATGGCTGGACAGTCCTTTTATTCGTGTTGGCTAAGCTGGAGCAGCCGCTGCTCCCGGATCCGGTAGACACGATCGCAAATGTCAATGACGGATAGACGATGCGTAATCGCGATGCAAGTCCGCTGCGGTGACAGCCGCTTGATCCGCTGAAGCACTTCCATCTCCGTGTCGAGGTCGAGCGCCGATGTCGCTTCGTCCAGCAGAAGGATGGGAGCCGGTCGCAGTAGGGCACGAGCGATGGCGATGCGCTGCGCTTGGCCTTCGGATAAGCCGATGCCGTTCTCCCCGATGACGGTGTCGAAGCCGAGCGGCAACTTCTCGATGAAGTCGAGCGCGCATGCATTGAAGGTGGCCTCGCGCAACTCGTCCTCGGTGGCTGTTGGGTGGCCGATTAGGAGGTTGTCCCGGATACTGCCAGAGAAGAGAGTGTTTCCTTGTGGCACATAGGAGAAATAAGAGCGCGAATCGGCGCGAATCGGCAACACTTCGCCGTCCGTGGTCCGAATATATGCCCGACCCTCCTGCGGTTGAAGCAGTGCGAGCAACAGCCGCAGCAGCGTCGTCTTGCCTTCTCCAGAGGTGCCGACAATTGAGATGATCTCACCCGATTGGACGGTGAATGAGATATCCTGCAGCACCGGTTGATCAGTATCATAGCCGTACGAGACGCGGTCAAAGATGACCGATGCAATGGGAGCAATTGTCCTAGCCGGAGAGCGGCCTTCCGACAAACGGACGTCTTCGTCAGGCAACTGCTCTATCTCGCGCAGGCGCTCGGCTGATGCCAGTGTCGAGATGATCATTGGCAGAGTTCGTGACAGCCCCTCTAGCGGTCCTTGGACATAGGCAACCAACTGAAGGAACGCGGTAAATGTGCCGAAGGTGACGGTGCCGAGTGCAAGCCGAGAGGCACCGATGATAAAGGCAATGAAAAATCCGGCGCGATAACCGAGGGTGATGACCGTATTGACCAAGGCATTGAACAAATTGCGCTTCAGAACCCAGAACAGCTTCTGCTGCTGGAGCGATTGGACCTGCTCGAGGTTTTGCCGCTGATTCTCGAAGGTCTTAATAATGAGAATATGGCGGACGCTCTCGGTCAGGTAAGAGCGATAGCGGCTCTCGGCCGCCTGGACCTGGAGCTGCATGCGCTTCAGCTTGCGTCCGATTAGCCAGCTGAATAGGATGGACACCGGTCCGAGCAAGAACGCATAGACGGCCAGCGCGGGATCGAAGTACCATAAGGTGGCGAATGCCGCGACGAGCTGAAAAATCATGGCGATAATGGTGGGGACGGTATTGGTCCATCCATCCACAATGCTGCCGACATCACTGATGAGTCGGGTCTGGATGTCACCGTTGGGGTAGCCGTTCAGCGCCTTCCAATCGGTACGGTAATACCGCTCCATGAATCGCAGCTGAATCCCGTGGCTCAGCGTCTCACGTAGCTTGCCGGTCTGATACGTCAGATAGGGATTTGTCACGGTCTGAGCAATAAGCAGTAGCGCGAAGAGGGCGGTCAGCCATGCCGTCAGCGACTTATCATGTACCATGAAAGCGTCGATGAGCAACTTCGACACCGCCGCGACGGCGACGCCGCTCAGCGAAACCAAGACATGGAGCAAAATAACGAGAAGCAGGGGACCCTTGTGGCGATCGACCTGCTTCGCGAGCCAGCTGTAATTATGCCAAGAGGCGAGTTGTTTCAGTTTGGTTAACATAGCTCCCCCCTAATGCTCGGTGTTAGTGAGGTTACTTTACCAGCAACCGGTCGAGATGTTTCTGCATTGCTTCAAGAAGTGGTTCGCGCAGGTCCGGTGTGTTAAGCGCAAAATCAAGCGTTGTTAGAACGAATCCGATCCGCTCGCCTACGTCGTAGCGTGTGCCTTGGAAGTCGTAGGCATAAACATTCTCGAGCTCATTCAGCTTCTGAATAGCATCTGTCAGTTGAATCTCACCGCCGGCGCCGATTTCCTGCTTCTCCAGGAAGTCAAAGATTTGCGGTGTGAATACATAACGCCCCATAATGGCCAGGTTAGAAGGAGCCATACCAATCGGAGGCTTCTCGACAAAGCGGTTAACCTTATATAGCCGCCCGTTTTGCTCGGATGGGTCAATAATGCCGTAGCGATTCGTTTGATTGTGGGGGACGCTTTGTACGCCGATGACCGAGCTGCCGCTTTTCTCGTATTCATCGATGAGTTGGCGCGTGCAAGGGACATCACTGCTTACAATATCATCACCAAGAAGTACGGCGAAAGGTTCGTTACCGATGAAGCGTCTTGCACACCAGACTGCATGGCCTAGCCCACGGGCTTCCTTCTGACGGATATAGTGAATATCTACTTGGGACGAACGCTGTACTTCCTCTAGCAACTTAAGTTTACCGGACTCTAGCAGTTTCCCTTCAAGCTCGAATGAGTTGTCGAAATGGTCCTCAATGGCTCGCTTACCTCTGCCCGTCACGATAATGATGTCTTCAATGCCGGCCTCAATGGCTTCTTCTACAATGTACTGAATGGTCGGCTTGTTAATAATGGGCAGCATTTCCTTGGGCATTGCCTTGGTAGCTGGTAGGAAGCGCGTACCAAGTCCGGCGGCCGGGATAATCGCTTTTTTTACTTTCTTCATCGCATGTCTCTCCACTCTATTATCTATTTAATGAACTGCCATACTGCGCAACTCGCTAAGCAACGATCCGAATGAGCTTAAGATGAGCCAGGGTGTTGACGAACTCGATCGTCTGCGCGATGCACGTCGGCTCATCCACGTCGTACATCTCGAGCAGGCGATACACGATGGATTGCACGGAGATCTGGCTCTTTGCCAGGTGCCAGATATCGGAACTCACGCCGTCAAGCGTGAAGTAGTTGCCGGAGTCGATATGGAGCATGCTGATTTCACCGTCAATTTCGGTAGCAAGGATGTCTTCATCGACGGCGATGGTATCGGTTAGTCTTACGGATTGTAGCTGCATTTCACTGATCTCCACCTTAGGATTTATACCAAACAAAAAAGAAATCGCAAATTCGCGAACGAAGTTTGGATTTCTTTTTTGCTTGATTCTTGAACTGTCAATTAAGATTACGAGAAGGAATAGAACGTGTACTTACCGACCGTGATGACGGCGTCAGGGTTGATTTTAAGATCGTTGCCATATGCAGTCTTTGCGACTTCCAGAGCTTTAACTTCTGGTTTTTCCCATGTTTTCTTGGACATTTGTTTTCACCTCCTATTCAATTAAATGACCTGTATCCTAGATAGGTCTTGATGACTATAGTCTTGGTGATATTATAATAGAGCTGGCAAGAATAAACAAGAATAGTTTCCAAAAAATATTAGATTATGAGGAAGAAGTGTCTAGTGCTGAAGGATTACCGAATTAGCAAAAAAATAGTAGATACATGACGAGGCATATGGTACATTAGACTTATTCAAAAAGAATGGGTAGGTAGGACAAGATGCACAGATCGAATTTGCTTGCTTCAGTAAATTTGCGTCAGTTTTTTACAGACGTGCCAACTTTAGTCATTTCGTTTTTGATTTCTTATGTCATTGCAGGTCAATTTACCAAGTTGATGGCAATGGGCGAATACGTGTGGATATTATACATCTTTGCCACTGTATGGCTATTCTCTATGCATGTACAGCGAATGTATGATAGTACGACCTTTACGTATTCAGATCGTATCGTTAGAAGCGTTATTTTTTCTTCTATTGCATCAGTAATGCTACTAGGGGCTTTATTCTTTTTTATTAAAGAAACTCATATCAGCAGGCTTCTAATCACTATTTTTGTATGTTTGTCTACTGTACTGTTAGGTGCTGTGAGGTTGATCAATACTAGGCTCGCTAAGAGTTATGGTACTCAAAACAGACCAAGAGTTCTAATTGTCAGCACGCCAGGACTTTCCAAAAAACTAAGAAGGTTTCTAACCAAAACGAATGTCCAACTAGATGTTATTGGCTACATACAAGCATACCCAGAAAAGCAGCTTAAGCGCGGCTATCACCTTGGTTACTTGTCAGAGCTAGAAGAGATTGTGAAGAGTAAAGTCATCGATGAAGTGATCTTCGCTTTACCGAGAAATCATGTTGGGAAAATCGAACCATACATACTGAAATGCGAGCAAATGGGAATCACGGTTAGAATGGTTATAGACTTCTATAACCTCCAAATATCGCGTACTCATCTGTCAAGCATCGGAACCTTCCCCGTTCTGACCTTCCATTCCGTCACTATTAATCGTGTCAACTTATTCATTAAACGCTTGATCGATATTGCAGGGGCAATTGTTGGTCTCCTCATTACAGGAGTTATATCTACTATAATTATTCCACTCATTAAGCTTGAGTCGAAGGGACCAGCGGTGTTCTCTCAAGTACGAGTGGGGCTGAACGGTAGAAAGTTTAAAATCTATAAGTTCAGATCCATGTACGCAGATGCTGAGGAGCGCAAACAAAAGCTAATGAAAGAGAACCAAGTGGACGGCGGCTTTATGTTCAAAATGAAAGATGATCCAAGGATTACACGCGTGGGGCGCATCCTTCGCAAAACAAGTCTCGATGAGTTGCCGCAATTCCTCAACGTGCTAAAAGGTGATATGAGTCTGGTGGGTACAAGACCACCAACGGAAGACGAGGTAGGCAAATACGAAACATATCATCGCCGTCGGCTTAGTTTTAAACCGGGTCTTACAGGAATGTGGCAAGTAAGCGGTCGAAGCAACATAACGGATTTTGATCAAGTAGTCAAACTAGATACGGACTATATCGATAAGTGGTCATTGTGGTTGGATGTTCTGATTATTCTTAAGACAATCCGTATGGTTGTGAATCATAGAAGCGGCGCAATGTGAGTGTAAGCCCGATACTATTTTTTTAGAGAGGTGTTATTTGCTTGATTAGTAGAGTGGATAAAAAAAGGCGGAAGCGTGAAAAGAAAAGTAGGCATTTATTGGTGATTATTTCCGTTGTACTGCCCCTTGTGTTGTCCTCCTGTACGTTAGATTTAAATCAACCGGTTGTAACCACAGTGGATTCAGTTGAATTTGCTGCTACGTTTAATGGTGTGGTTGGTAAGGGAAGTATTAAAACGGAGTTGATAGGAATTGGGCAAATTGTTCCAACAAAAACGACTAGTCTTTATTTCACTAATATATCCGGGCCTCTCTCGCAACTAAATTTTAAGTTGAATGACGTGGTTAAGAAGGGCGATTTATTTGCTGAAATAACGCCTGCCGAAATCGAGAATCAAATTGTGTTTCAACAAATCGTCGTGGAGAAAGTCAATCTCAGGCTATCTCTTCTCAACGATTCGAGTGAAGCAGGTATTCAGAAGAGCATCGAGCTAGTACAAATGGAACTGATTTCCTTGCTACAGGCACAAGGGAATCAATCGGTAAAGAACCAGATGGCACTTAAGAAAGCACAGCTCGCGCATGAACAGTTAATCGCACAGAAAGAATTGACCGAGAAAACCAGGGAGACAAACGTACAAAAGCTACAGCTCCGACTCGAGCAGATTGATAACAATATTGCTTCAGCCAAAGCGACTATTCAATCGCAGCAGGAAACACTGGACCAGCTCATTGCCAACAAGAAGGCGGTAGAGGAAGCGGAAGCGATCGTTTCTGCAAGAACTAGATTGGAGCAATCCAAGCTGAATTTAAGCAATCTCGAAAAAGATAAACAGCTGGCTAAAGTGGACTTGGAAGTCGCGCAGTTTCCCTATACCCAGTTAGGATCCGAAGCAGAGGTCATGGACAGCGTGCAAATTTCTATCGATGCAGCACAGCTGTCGCTTGATGAAATTGAAAAGTCGAATGTGGAAAAGCTGGATCAGTTCGGCGAGGAAATCTCTCAGGCTAAGGTAAGATTGGAGCAGCTTAAGCTTCAGTTGGATGCGGCAAACAAGAACAGCTTCTTCGAGAGAAGGATGGCGGAGCTGGATAAGAAGAGCGCGGAGCTCTCGCTTGCTCAGTTAGAGAAAAGTTTAGCTAACAGTAAGCTATACTCACCGGTAGACGGGGTTGTCTCTCAAATAGAAAATGTGTCCATTACGGAGTTAGTGAACGGGGGGCAATTGCTAGCGAAGATTGCCGATCCGAAAATGCTTGTATTGCAGCTTACGGCAGTAGATGCTAAGTATGTAACTAGCGCTACGAGTGCCGTACTCACAATCGGTAACACGAAATATGATGTTGAAGTGCATACGCCGAAGCCTGGTGAGCAGCTTGAAGTAATTGCTAACATTCCCGGAAACAACGCAGCAAATGCAAGTAATGTATTCCTTTCTTTTAAGGGTAAGATGCCAAATCTTAAATTCGGAGAGACAGAGCAAGCCAAGTTGGAGCTAGAGAAGAAAGATACAATCGTTATTCCGAAAAGCTATATTAAAGTTGAGAATGGAAAAACATTCGTAGATATTATGAATGGCAATGAAGTGAGTACGGTAGAGGTAGTTAGAGGATTAGAGACAAAAGAAGTTATAGAAATTTTGGGCGGCATAAAAATAAACGATAAAATAGTGCGGAAATAGCGAGAAGAGGAGTTAAACAAATGAGTATATATCGACTCTATCAGGCTATAAAACGGAAAATGTGGTGGATTGTCCTTGCGGCTATTCTTAGTTCCTCATTGACTGCTGTGTTCAGCTTTATGACTGCAACGACTGTATATCATACGGAAACTTCCTTGTATATCATGAACCGGAGTCAATCGGTGTTGACGGGCGAATCGATTAATCTTCAAGATATTGCGGTTAGCCGTCAGCTCATAACCGACTATAGCCACATTTTACTGACTCGAAAAGTGCTTGAACCTGCTATGGAAGAACTTAATGCTAATGGGATTAATGCTCAGGGGATTGAAAGTGTGCTTTCTGTTGACTTAAAAGATGAATCTAACATCCTGTCGATCGGTGTTACATGGCCAGATGCCGTCCAAGCAACAAAAATTGCAAATGCAGTCAGCCGTTCTTTTACGAACGAAATTAGCAGCTTGATGAATGCAAGCTCGGTAGGCATACTTGATGAGGCAACAATTGCATACCCAATAGTACCAAATCATTTGAAGCTGATAATTAGTAGTTTCTTTGCGGGGATTTTCGCAGTGATTGGAATCATATATGTGCGCGAACTATTCGATAACACGATTCGATCAGCTGACGATATCCAAGGCCATATGGATTTAAAAGTAATTGGCATTATTCCTGACCATAACATTAGTTGAGAGGGTAGGGATGTTCGTGCAGACTAAAACATTCAATGTCTATAATCTAGAGAATAGAGCCGTTCAGGATGCGTTCGCCATGCTCTCGGCGAATATTCACTTGAGTGGTGGTAAGGATGACCAAACTAAAACGCTTGCCATTACGAGTTGCAAACCAAAGGTTGGTAAAACCTCTATTGCAATCAGCTTGGCAATTACAATGGCGGGTTCAGGTTGGAAGGTACTCCTTATTGATGGAGATACTCGCAAACCGAGTGTCGGTAAAAGATTGGGTGATAATTCTTTGCTGGGACTTTCGGATTATTTAACCGGGAACGCAAATCTTGAAGATGCTCAGTGTATGACGAATATCAATAATTTAATGTATCTGCATAGCGGTGAATCAAGATCGAATCCGATAGCTACTCTGTGCAGTGCTCGCTTTGAGGATCTTATCCGAACAACCCGGAGTCAATATGATTTTGTTATCTTTGATACGCCGGCATTGAACTCTGTTGTTGATGCGTCATTAATTGCATCACGGGTAGATGCCACACTATTGGTAGTTGAGATGGGAGAAACGTCTTTAGATTCTTTGCGACCGGCTAAGGAGCAATTGGAAAAAGTAAACGCCAATATTATGGGCGTGGTACTGAACAAGGTCAGAAAGAATGATTATAAAAAGTATTTTGCTGCGTTCGATTATTTTCTTGATGGTAAGAAATTTGTCAACCAGCGTGGCGCTAAGTTGAAGCGTAAAGCAGATTAATTGCCGTAAGGAAAATACTATGAAACCGTTGGTTAGTGTGATAGTTCCTATCTATAACGTACAACCGTATTTAACCCGCTGCGTGGAATCATTACTGAGACAAACCCTCGAGAATATTGAGATTCTGCTGATAAATGATGGATCCACGGATCAAAGCGGCATGTTTGCAGATGAGTATGGAAGAATGGACGATCGAGTAAAAGTGCTCCATCAAGAAAACGCGGGGCTATCTAGCGCAAGAAATACAGGATTGCAGCACGCAACGGGGGACTATATAGGATTTGTCGACTCGGATGATTGGGTCCGAGCTGAAATGTTCGAAACACTATATAAAAGTGCTGTTACGCATGATTCCGATATTGTGATGTCAGGTTTTTACCGAGTAACGGAGAATGGGCGTACAGAAGAACACCCTATCATTCTCCGTAAACTGTTGTATGAAGGTAAAGCGGTTATCGATGAGATATTGGTCAGCATGCTGGGGTCCCAGGCAGAGGATAAATCGGATATATGTTTAGAAATGTGCGTCTGGAAGAATCTGTACAGGCGCTCATTGCTCGTACAAAACGGAATCCAATTTCTATCTGAAAGAGAATATATCTCGGAAGATATTGTCTTCCATTTGGACATCCTATTGCTTGCTGGGAGAGTGAGCGTAGTCAATCAATCATTCTACTACTATTATTTTAATAGAGTCTCCCTAACGCAGTCGTTTAGGAAAGATCGTTTTGAGAAAGAGTGTGTACTCTTTCTCTATTTAAACAATAGGCTCAATGAATTAGATATGGGAAATTCTAAGGATAGGCTAATAAGAACATTTATTGGCAGAACTCGCGTTTGCATCATTAAAGAATCCAGGGATAATTCTGCTGACGGACTTCTTATACGTGTAAAACGAATAATTGGGATTACGACTAACTCTGTTGTAGTTGAAGCGTTAACCCAGTACCCTATTCGTTTTTTACCTTTCCGATTAAAATTTGCATCCTACTGCATGAAATATCACCTAATTATCTTTTTGCCGCTGGTTTATGTGTTGCGAAGAAGAAGTCATATAAGTGGATGGTGATTCTGAATGTGAAGTACGCGATTTGTATATTAGCACATAAGAAACCTATGTTGCTGTACAAGATTGTTAAACGTTTAAGAAGTCCCATTACGGAGATATTTATTCATTTAGATGCAAAATGCAATCTGGAAGAATACTGGTTCATTGATGGTGTAACATTTATTACCGATAGAGTGCGCATACATTGGGGCGGGCGTACGATGGTTCAGGCGATGTATCGGCTTATCAAGCATGTCGTACACGTAACCGATTGCGACTACATAATGTTCGTTAGCGGAGAAGATGTCCCTACTATTTTGCCTCGTAGGTACATGGAGATCTTGGACCCATCAAAAAATTATTTGGAATACAACCAACTTCCATGGGAAGGATGGCCAACGGGCGGGATTAATCGAATCAATCGATATTATCTGTTTAATTCGGCCGATTCTCTGTTATCAAGGGGCTCTTTGTATGTTCAGAAGTTACTAGGCATCTACAGGCGTTATGTGAATAGACCGTTTGTCGTACATGGCGGCAGTCAATGGATCAACATTAACCGTGAGGCCGCAGAATATATACTTGACCAATGGGATGAATATTATTCTTTTTTTAAATATTCTTATATCCCGGACGAGATGATCTTTCAAACGATATTGATTAATTCACCGATCGCAAGTAAGGTTGTCAATCACAATCTAAGGTATCTTCATTTCGAGCCAAATAACCGACATCCTATATATCTGAGTGAAGAACGCTTTAAATCAATATTGGGTACTTCCGCATTGTTTGCTAGAAAAGTAGAGAATGAGGATATTTTTGAAAAGCTTGCTAGAATGGCAGATCAATTCTATGGATAAGGAGAGAAGTAAGATATGAGAATAGCAGTTGCGGGGACCGGATATGTAGGTCTTGTCACCGCTGTTTGTTTGGCGGAAAAAGGACATGAAGTCATTTGCGTAGACATCGATTCGAAAAAAATGGCCTTGCTGGAATCGGGAATCTCCCCGATCTATGAGCAAGATTTGGAAGAGTTAATGCGGAAAAATGCATCAAGGATTCAATATACGACGCAATATCAGAATGCGTATGTAAACGCGGACGTGATTTTTATAGGAGTAGGAACGCCAGAGAAGAAGGACGGCTCCGCAAACTTATCATATTTGTACGCAGTTGCAAAGGAGATTGCGCAATCTGTTGTGCATGATTGTGTTGTGGTTCTCAAATCAACGGTCCCTATCGGTACGAATGATAAAATCGAAAGAATGATGAACGAGCACAAAAATACAGATGCCAAAATTGAAGTTGTCTCGAATCCGGAGTTTCTGGCGCAAGGAACAGCGGTTCGAGATACATTGTTTCCAAGCAGAATTGTAATTGGTGCAGACAGTCAAAGGACTGAACAGGTTATGAGAGAGTTGTACCAAAACTTTAACGCTCCCCTCTTGGTAACCGACCGAAGAAGCGCCGAAATGGTTAAGTATGCTTCAAACGATTTTTTGGCCCTTAAAATATCATACATCAATGAAATTGCTAACCTATGCGAAATTGTTGGTGCTAATGTCACGGATGTAGCACAAGGGATGGGATTTGATCCTCGAATAGGTGATAAATTTCTAAATGCGGGTATCGGCTACGGAGGTAGCTGCTTCCCGAAAGATACGAAAGCTTTACATTGGCTGGCGAGCATGAATGATTATGAGCTAAAGACGATAAAAGCGGCAATCGAAGTAAATGAACAACAGAAGTTAAGATTGGTGAAAAAGACTAGGAAGTACTACGACAACTATGAAGGACTGACAGTTGCCGTACTGGGGCTTACCTTTAAACCAGGTACTGACGATTTGCGCGAAGCACCCTCGCTGGTTAATATTCCAATATTTTTGGAAGATGGGGCTAACGTAAAGGTTTATGACCCGGTTGGGGTAGAAAACTTTAAAAAAGCTATGGACCAAATGGGTGTTAGCAATGTGGACAATTTAACGTATTGTAACACGATTGACGAGACGGTCACCGATGCGGATGTTTGTTATATTTTCACGGAGTGGAAGGAAATCAAAGAGTATAAGGTTGAGAGGTTTGCGGAGCTTATGCGAAAGGCCATCGTCTTAGATGGCAGGAACTGCTATGTCAATCAGTCACTTAACAATATTATTTATGAGTGTATTGGCAGATAGTATAGATATGAAATAGCGCAAATGAGGTGTCATATGAAGGTACTTGTAGTTGGAAATGCCAAGTCTGTTAAAGGGGGGATAAACTCGGTCATAATCTCGCTTCAGAATGGGGTCGCGCGCTGGTGTCCGCAGATTGTGACAGCCCGGTATCCTTCTTATATTGATAAGGTTAGTCCGCTGCTAAGAATCTTATTTTCGGTATTTGCGATGATCTATTTTATTGGCAAAGCGGTCCCCTATCCAATAATCCATCTCCATTCGGCGGCACACGGAAGCTTTTATCGAAAGACAGTTTACACATATTTGGCCAAGCTCTCTAGGAAGAATTTGGTATTTCACATACACGGCTCCAGCTTTGAACAGTTTAGAGAAAAAAATAAAATTAACGCATGGATTGTAAGAAAAACACTTAACCGAGCCGACGCTATCATAGTTTTGTCTGAACAGATGAAGGATCTAGTTCACCGTTATTCAGATAATGTATCGGTGCATGTATTGCCCAATCCGATTGAAATTCCAGATTCTTCAGGGGCAGATACAACCGGGACGACTCGGGAAAAAGTAAACGTTTTGTTTCTTGGCGAGATTGGCCAGAGAAAAGGAATTTACGATCTAGTGGAGGCTATATCACGATTGCCCCAATTTACGCAAGATCGGCTGATGTTACATGTTTGCGGTAATAACGAAATCGAAAAGCTGCGTTCTATCGTGATCGAGCGGAGGCTAAATCATTGTATATTCGTGCACGGCTGGATTGATGGAGAACAGAAGAAACAGTTTCTAAGAGATGCCGATATCTACGTATTGCCCTCATATGCTGAGGGATTACCAATTTCCATCCTGGAAGCTATGGCATACTCCTTGCCAATAATCAGCACCAATGTCGGAGGTATTCCAGAAATTGTTCAACCAGGTACAAATGGTTACATTATGGAGCCGGGAGATGTTGATGCGTTAGCGAATTCGCTCGAGCAACTGGCAAACAACGCAGAATTGAGAAGCAACTTAGGTCAGAATAGCAGACGTTTAGTAGCAAAGCATGATCTTGAACTTGTTGTCGATCAACTACAAAAGTTGTATCTCGAATTATAGGGGAGGCATCGTAGAATTGAAAATTGCACTTGCATGTTCCGTCGGGGGACACTTAACGCAAATGAGACAGCTGGAGAAGTTGTACAAGGGGCACGACTACTTCTTCATTACTGAGAATACTTTGATGACTCGGGAGTTGTTGAAAAAGGAAAAGGGCTACCTATTGCATCTAAATAATAGAAAGAAGCTCAGTTTCTTACCGTTATTCGTCATCAATACCTTTAAATCGCTCAGTTTCATGATCAAAGAAAAGCCGGATGTTGTGATTTCAACCGGCGCGCTATGCTCGATCCCTGTATGCTTAATCGCTAAATTGATGAGAAAAAAGTTAATCTTCATTGAAAGTTTCGCTAAGATGCACAGCCCGACAATCACCGGACGAGCTCTATATAGATTTTCGGATATGTTTATCGTGCAATGGGAGAGTATGAAGAAGTTCTATCCAAAAGCGATTTATGGGGGGAGTATTTATTGATACTCGTAAGTCTAGGGACACAGGATTTCCAATTTAACCGGTTGTTGCAGGAAATTGATCGACTCATTGAAAACGGTGTAATCGCAGATGAAGTATTTGCTCAAGTTGGTTACTCCGACTACAAACCAAAGCATCTTAAAACGGAACAATTTACGGACTTTGATTACTTCGAGGAGCTTTTGGATAAGTGCGATCTGTTAATTACGCACGGCGGTACGGGAACGATTGTGGGCGGATTGAAGAAGGGTAAGAAGATAATAGCTGTTCCAAGATTAAAGCAGCACAAGGAGCATGTAGATGACCATCAAACAGAAATTATCGGGCTGTTTGCTGAGCAAAATCTAATTATCGGGTTAAATGTTGTAGAGGAGCTTGAGAATGCCATTAGAAACATTAATTCTCGAGTTTTTAAAACGTTTATAAGTGGAAATGATAATATCGTTAATTTAATTCATAATTTTATAACCATTAATGATAAAGGTTTTGAAAATAAGAAGAGATATTAAACTCCAGAGGTATTATGAAGAAACTATTAACTGCAAGTCTTGCGCTATTTATCATTAGTATGTTTAGTAAAATATTGGGTTTTATTAAAGAGACACAGATTGCGTACTTTTTTGGAACATCGTTTGAAGCTGATGCGTTTTACGTTGCACTAACACCTAGTACTTTGAGTATTACCTTTGCTTTAAGTTTTGCGGGAGTTTTTATTCCCATTTACGTTTCAAAGTTAGAATTAAACAGAGCAGATGCGCAAGCATTTGCCAACAGAGTAATCTCTATATGTTTAGTGGTAACGATGCTTATCTGTCTAGTTAGTTTTATCAAAGGGGATCTGCTGGTTAACCTAATAGCCCCGGGAATTGACCCGTACGCCAAAGAACTGTCCATTACAATGATAAAGATAATGACTCCCTTAGTATTTGTTTGTATCGTCATTCAGTTATACACTTCTATGCTTAATAGCTTTAATAGTTTTGTTTTACCAGCTATCAGTATATTACCAACCAACATATTGGTCATCGTATATATGTTGTTTTTTGCAGATAGTCTCGGCATTATTGGAGTAGCGTATATCACGTTAACTTCCTTTTTTGTCCAATTGGCACTGTTACTTTTTATGTTAAAAAAGTTTGAGTATAATCTACGACCAACCATTAAAGTATTCGATGTCTCAACGAAAGAATTCTTGTTGCTACTTATCCCCCTACTCATAAGTACTGGATTTAGTCAACTAAATGCAATTGTTGATCGAGCGATGGCCTCAACATTGGAAGATGGGAGTATCTCAGCATTAATGTATGCTTTTAGACTTAGGGGATTGGCAACAGGTATCTTTATAGCTGTGGTTATTACTATTACTTTCCCTAAGGTAGCAAGGCTGGTAAACCAGGAAAATCATTTTGAACTGATAAAAATCACCCAAAAAAGCATCATTGTTCTTTGCATTGTTCTTGCACCTATGACAGTTTTCTTCCTGTCATACAGTACGGAAATCATCGAAGTGTTATTCGAGAGAGGAAAGTTTAATAATCGTGCTACTTTTATGACAGCAGGAGTATTTGGAATGTACGCATTAGGACTAATCGGAATTGCAATTAGAGATATACTGACTCGTACTTTCTACTGTTTTAAAGATACCAAAACTCCGACAATAATAATGATTGTTGGTATGATACTAAATATGATACTCTCTGTCGTACTCGTAAGATGGATAGGGCTTTCTGGGATTGGGATTGCTTCAAGCTTATCATTATCATTGGTTTCAATTGTCATGTTTTATAAATTGCAGAAAAAAATGAATGGTTTTTGGTCAGCTAATATAAGGACTAGCTTCTTAAAGATACTAGCTGCCACATTTATTACATCTATAATTATGGCTGGAAAGTTGCTTGTTCCCCATTGGTACTGGAATGACGATTACTCTAATATGGGTAAAATGGGATTACTTGGTTTAGGGTTTTCAATAAGTGCTATTGTCTTCCTTTTAGTTCTGATCGTTCTGAGAGAGCATGTTACTATACGGGTTATTCATACGGGAAAAAAGATGATTGAAAGACGGTGATGGATTTGAACATCCTGATTATTAATGCTCATTCCTCAAGAAATAAGGGTGATGCAGGTATATTGCTTTCTATGATAGATTCAATAAGAAAGCAAAATCCTAATATAGAAATTAGAATTAAAAGCAGGTTTCCAGCTGAAGATCAAAAAGCTTATGATGTTATAGTAAATGAGGCTGTTTATAATGTTTCTATTGATCCTAAGGTATCGAAAATCTCAAAGCTTAGTTCAGCATTAAAGCTATTAAAATTATTGTCTAAACAGGCCACTATAGTTGACAAAGACTATGAGTGGGCGGATATGGTTGTTAGTTGTGGCGGGGGATTCTTATTATCTCATGGTTTTAGTGTTGCACTGTTGCAACACCTTGTTCAAATTAAGGCGGCAGCTGATAATAACAAGCCACTGATAATCTACGCTCAATCCATTGGGCCTTTTTATAACAAAGCAATGCAGGTATTCACGAAGAATGTATTGAATGGTGTGCAGCGTATATTTATACGTGAAACTATATCTCAAAAATGGCTGGACAAGATAGGTGTTAAGAAGGATATTGTGGAGTTAGTACCGGATTCAGCCTTTTGTATGGCGATGAAAGAAACTTCGCTTATTGGTGATATTGTTAGTCGACTGAGAGCTAACCATGACGGACCGCTCATAGGAATTACTGCACGGGATTGGAATTTTCCGGAGGTAGTGGATAAACAATTATATCGGATGAAATATATCCGAAGCCTGCAGTCTGTCTCAGAGTATTTACATAAGCAATATAATGCAAAGGTAGTTTTTTTGCCACAGGTCCTGGGACCAAACTCCTTTAATGATGATCGAATTATTAGCAGAGAGATTTTGGATGGAATAAACGCTGACTTTGCAGAGTTAATTGACTATGACTTTCATCCGAGAGAACTGAAGTATCTGTACTCAAAGTTAGATATGTTTATCGGTACTCGCATGCATTCGAATATTTTTGCATTGTCCGCTGGAATTCCTACAGTAGCGATTAACTACGAACACAAAACCAGAGGTATAATGGAAATGCTTAATTTGAGCGACTATGTAGTAGATATAAACGAAATCACGCCTGAAGTTATCATTGAAATGAGCCAACGTTGCTGGGAAAAGAGAGATAAATTAAATGAGTACCTACAAGGGAAGATTCCAAGTGTAGTGCGAGATGCTGAAATACCCGCAATGTATATCAAAAAAACGCTTGGAATATAGGGGAAAAGTGAAAGTTGAGTAAGTGTCAAACTCCCCCCGCTTTCGAATTGAGCAATCGCTATGAGATAATCCTCCTCAGTATCCAATCAGAGGAGGATTTTTCTATTGGCAGAGAGGAGATTTGAATGAAATGGGAAGCGCGTATCAAGGCGTTTCATGCAAGTGGCGTCAAGGCTACCCATTGATGCAAAGCCAGTCAAATCGATCATCGTCAGCTTTACGCTTAAATGAAGAAGCTAGTTGTGTCATCTCTGGCTCCTCCAGTTAAATGGACGACCTTCATTCTTGTTCAGATGTTTGCATCGCACAGATATGCCGATCGTTCTCTACGACTACCGGCCGACGTGCGGCGATGAGCATCCGAGGAATTTCCTCCAAGGAATCAGTGGCTACTTGCACGTGGATGGCTATCTCGGCTACCACAAGGTCAAGGACATAACCCAAGTCGGATGCTGGGTCTATGCACACCGTAAGTTCGACGAGGTATTAAAAGCATTACCACCTGTGCAGGACAAGACGGCGTCCGCTGCCCAGCAAGGACTTGCTTTCTGCAACCAGCTATTCGCGATTGAGCGCGACCTGACCAAGGCGACAGCAGATGGGCGCAACACCATCCGTCAGGAGCGGAGTCTCCCAGTCTTGGATGCTTATTTGGCTTGGCTGAAGCAGCAGCGCTCGTGCATACTGCCGAAGAGCAAGCTCGGAGAGGCGATCAAATACAGTATAAATCAGTAGGAGAAGCTGACGGCATTCTTGAATGATGGCCGGCTTGAAATAGACAACAATCGGAACGAACACACAATTAATCCGTTCGTCATAGGACGAAAGAATTGGCTGTTTGCTAATAAGCCAGCCCCACCACACCCCCCGCGGTGCCAAGGCAAGCGCGACTATCTACAGCATCATTGAAACGGCGAAAGAGAATGGTTTGAACCCGTTCAAGTTTCTTCAGTATCTCTTCGAACAGCTACCCCAGCTAGCCGATCCTAAAGATTCGGATACGCTGAACAAGTTGTTTCCATGGTCGTCGTCGTCGTCATCGCTGTTGCTAACTTGACGCGTATTTAAAAAAGAATAAACATCCAAAGCAATAGCCTTCATCTTGTTTTCAAGATGAGGGCTATTTGACGCTTACATATTAGAAAATATGTCACAGAAATACGTAGACAGCCAGCCGCTATACCGGCAGGAGTAGCAACTCACTCTCTCGGGTCAGAGCCAGTCGTGTTAAGCTATGGAAAACTGGATATTGTATGGGCGCAGACACTGAGAGCGGTTATGTGCGTATTTGTGTCTAAGATAAAATGAAAATACTCCGAATGATCATCGTGCATTCCAGTGAGAAGTCTATTAAGTCGTTCATCGTTGGATGTTCGAAACTAAGCCCTGTGGGCGTCAAAGCCAGCTCGACTATAACAGCGTAGTTGAAACTGCTGTAACTTTCTCTCTTGGCCGCTCTCAAACTCGCTGATCTGGTGTATATTGTATGACGAGAATTTCTTCTTTAGATTTGTGCAGTACCGAAAGTGCGATCCCTGTTGTAATAAATATAAAAACATTTTGTGGTGCACTATTAAAGATAGGTTCACCAAGGGATTCAAGAATTGCATGTACAAAAATTAATCCTGAAAAAAGGATGAAAGTTTTAAAAATCGGAGACTTTTGACTTCTGTATCCAATGAAGAGCTCTTTGGTTATTATGACAAAGAGTGATGCCATAATAATCAGACCAAGGAATCCGGTTTCTCCTATAACACTAGGCCAGTAAGTATCAGTTGCAAAGACAGGGTTTTCCGGGCGAAGCCCCCATATCTTATCCATACCATACTCATAGTAAACCGGGGAATAGTCTGAACGAGCAATAAAGCTCCCATATCTGCCAAAACCAACCCCAATAGGAAATTCAGTTTGTCCGATCATAAAGGATACTTTATATAATGCTGCTCTAGCTGATTCGTACATGTCGACTGCGATGTATCTTTCAATTGTTAGTTTAGTTAATTCGACGACATATTGACCGCCTATAAGCCATCCGATAATGAAAAGTATAGTTAAAGGAATTGAGAAACCGAGTGCCTTTTTTACACCATCAAGTAAATAAATAATAAGCCAAATGACTAGAATGGCTAACATAGCTTTAAATCGAAAGGACAACAATGCAAATAACATAAAAAGACCTGAGACATAATAATATTTATTTTCTTTCATAATCTTTCCAGCAGCGACGCAGTATGCTGCAATGAAGACGGTAAACCAACCGAAGATTCCGGGATGAATAAATAGCGATTGAACCGACAAAATTCCGATTCTAAATTCATGCTCAAGACTCCTGTGCACCAGTTGCCTGAAACTTTGCCAAAACAATAGGTCCACTACAGCAAAAATCAATACGGTAAAGGCCAAGAGCTTGACAACTCTAATTAGCCGTTTTATATCATTCTCCGAATACTGAAGATTTGCAAATACGAACAAATACATAAGTCCTTTCATAAACAGAAACGCGCCAAATAAAGCGGTTTTTAGAGGGACATCCTGAATCATACATGATATAAAGCCTAGCGCAAGTAGCCCGAGTAAGGTATACAATATGCTTTTGCAACGTATTATTTTACCGCGAAGAGAATTAAGGATAAGGGAGGTAAACCATATGAGCAAAAAAAGTTCATCAACATATGACACTAAAGAGCCTAGAAGGGTTGAAAACATGTTAATTGTTCTTAAGAGTGTATCCTGAAAAAGAATAATAACCAAAAACCCTGGAATTATCGCTTTAATCTTCGACTCATCAGTGAAGTACTCCGCAGAGAGGAGGTAGATCACGAAAAGTATGATTAAAAGAGATAAAAAGGGTTGTTTAAGAGACAAATAACTAATGACTACAGAAGTAATCAACGTAATGAAAGTTAAAATAATCTTACTTTTAATCATTATCATAAAAGTGTCCTTTCAAGTGGCTAAAGACTAACAGAAACAATCATGCACTTCTTCAAGAATAGTATATTTTTATGGAAATAGCTATAAAAATTAACTTCAATTTTCGGGGCAATAAGCACTTTGGATCAACTCTGGAGAAAACGGGATATAATTTTCGATAAAACTCTGGTACTATTATACTAGATCATGTCGAATTCTGAAAGTGAATATTGACGAGGATTGAGAGGAGTGGAAGAGTTGAGTGAATCGAAAAAAGTTCGGTGGATTGTTATAAGTGTTGTGTTTATCGTGCTAATTGGATTCATAGGTATAACACGTTATTTTACTGAACAAAGCGGCAAGGAATCTCAGGATAAGAGTTCAGCAATTGCGTCGTATATTGAAGAGACCGTGTCGACACATTTCGTTGTGAATCGGGAGGATACCTTTTGGAGACTTACGATTAATCACTTAGTCCGAAAAGCAGCCCATTTTATTCTCTATTTATTCGTTGGCTTGTTCCTCTGCGGATTGTTGAATGTTATTACCCGAAAGGTATGGCTTTCGTTTTTAATATCAACCCCAGTATGTGTCGTGCTTGCTTATTTGGATGAGTTTAGGCAAAAGTTTGTAGATGGGCGTGCCGCGCAATGGTTTGACGTTCGAATTGACTCATACGGAGCGATGCTTGGCATCATTATCACATCGTTATTCTTTATTGCTCTCTTTAAGGTTCAGGATCTAAAGAAACAGGTAGAGCGACTGGAGGATAAGCTATATGGATTTAAATAGTATTTACAAAGAATAGAGCCGCAGCTAAGTCTGCTGCGGCTTCATTTCAAGGTCATGAGAATTGTATTAGTTTCGTATGAGCACGTCATCTACATATACGGTACCGATGGTTTCCCATCCGCCGGCAATCTCAAAGCTGGATAAAGATGAGACGCGGCTTTTGAACGGGATTTTACTTGCAACCTGGGCATCATCCACATATACATCGAATGTATTAGTTGCGCTATAAGCGATAACTTTTATTTTGTGCCACTTCTTGGGGGAATGGGACGTCAGCAAAATATCCTTTCCTTCGCTGCTTCTGTAGCAAAGGCCATTAGAAGTCAGTACAAGCTGAATCGCCTTAATAGAATTTCCCGAAATAATGAAACTTGTAAAGTCGAAGGATTTCGTATACATCATACTCCAATGCAGTTCGACTTTATTGTATTGGTTTAAAAAGTTAAGTCCGACTCTGCTATTGCCTTTTGAATTTGCGTCCAAAATCGCAATGCTTTTGTTTGCTTTATCGATCACATCGGTTACGGTCACACTGGCATTCCAGTTTTTTTTGACGGTCCACCCTTTCGGTGCTTTGCCAAGCTGATCATGATTGAAGTGGTGCTGCTTCAAGACGTTATTGCCGGTAGTGGCGGATATAAGCGTGGGAAAGGACCATGCAATATGTCCCAATACTTTTATCGGTCTCTTTTGTTCGGCAAACTTTTCGTAACTTGCATTTGAATATTTAACGGACATGGCTTCGAATAAATTATGTGGCCACCGATCATTCTTAGCAGGTGTACTCGGATTCTTGTGGTGCGGCCACTTCGAAGGGTTTTTCGTGTAAAATAGCAAGTAGTCCAGGGCGCTCTTAATGGTTTTGCCACTAGGGGATTTCCAATTGTAGAGGTCCAAGCCCGTTGCGTTCTGTACGATATGAGCAGAAGCGGTCATCGGCGCCAGAGCAAAATAAGTATACCAGATCCCGTTTTCCCCTCGCTTTGTTTCTTCTGGCATCGAACCATTTGGCGCGATAGATGAATCGATCTTCTGTTTGAGTCGCTCAATCTCTTTTATGAAGTTAGCTTCATCGTCGAGGTAGTGATACCCCAGCAAAGCACCATAGATACCCCAATCCCCCCAGTTATTTTTAGCGGTTTTTATCTTATTAGCACCTTCATTGAGATAAGCGTTTAATACCCACGCCCTGAACTTTTTCTTGGAAGAAGCAGTCCATCCGGGATATCCTTCAATTAACTCTGCAGCCAGAACGAAGGAAGCTCCACCATTTACCATCACCAGTTCGCCGTCTACCCCGCTGGCACTAACATTCACGGACGCCCAGTTGTTGAGGATGGATATTGTTTTTTCTGCATACTTTTTATTTCCTGTATATTTGTATGCCAATGCTGACGAGTAGGCTGCATTTCCGTCGTTTCTCAAGATAGCTGCGGCTTTAGACTGTCTCACCGGATCGACGTAAAATCCGGGAACGTTAAAGTCCTCAATCGCGCTGGGCATTTCCTGTTGTTTGGAATCTGCATAGTGGATTAAGTCTTTGTATGCAGCCAGAATAATAGGATCTTTGTTTTCCAATTTAGCTATTGAGTCGGAGATTTGTTGCTCTGAATAGTAGCCGCCGGGGTGCGGAAGTGCCGTGGCTAAATTATTCGTAGACAATAGTATGCTGATTGACAACGCTATGAAGTTGATGAACCGCTTTCTTGCAACATTCATGCCATACCCTCCTGAAAATAAACAATTTTAATCGTTTAGAATTGGCAGCTCGCATGGAGCCTGTATCATCTCAATCGCCAGTTCATTCTTGCTCGTAAAGGATAGTCCCTTCTTCTTGCAATGTTTTCGCGAAAGTACGGACGGTAATCCAAGCATACGCCTGTCCATTTGACATAACATGCGTTGATCGGCAAGTAAAATTGAGGAAATGTAGCGCAATTCTACAAGTCTCAACATGACAATTTTTTGCAAGGATTAAGTTATTATATTCATAATAACGTTTTGGCGCTAGGAACTCGACTAAAATTAAATTTCCGACTTGCCACGGATAAAGGACGCTGTGAGACCATCGATAGGTATCGCGAATACCTATGGAATAAAAGCAGTGGAAACAAGGATACACTCGATTAGGGGAACTCTGAGCAATAAGCGTCTCCAAAATAGGTGTGCCTTGCCAGGGCCAACTATAATGCTACATATAATCTAGACAGCAAAAAAGGAGTTTCTTAGTTGTATGACGACAAGCAGAAGAAAGTTCAGCCCTGAAGAGAAAGCACGCTTAGTGCTGGAAATTCTGAAGGAAGAAAAGACGGTATCGCAGATCGCAACTGAGGAGGGTATCCATACAAATGTCCTCAACCGGTGGAAATCAGAAGCCGTCCAAAACCTATCGCAATTGTTTGTCGATGATCGTAAAGGCATCACGAAAATGAAACAGGAGTACGAGCAGCAAATCGACGAACTCAACGGGGAGGTTGGCAGATTGACCACCCAATTGTCGTGGCTCAAAAAAAAATCTGGCCTCTAACCTGTCTCGCGACGAACGAATAGACTTATGGGAATGGGACTGCCCTGAACATTCCATTCTCATACAAGCGGATCTTCTAAGCCTAAACCGCTCCAGTCTGTATTACAAGCCGCTACCTCCATTTCCAGAGGAATACGCCTCAAACACCGGATTGATGAGCTTTATACGAAGCATCCGTTCATGGGCTATCGAACGATCGCTTCCATTATGAATCGTGAGAACGATTCGATTCATGAGAACACCGTGCGGCGATATATGCGCGAAATGGGAGAACAATGTTCGCATCAGTATGGATGGAAAAGGTCGTGCAACAGACAACATCGCAATCGAGCGTTTTTGGCGTAGTCTGAAGTATAATGAAATCTATTTGAGCGAGTATAACAGCCCGCGTGAGACTCGAAAAGGCGTCAGCAGCTATATTCATCTCCACAACCACTACTTGCCGCATCATTCTCTACAGAAGCATACGCCAGCTGCTGTGTATAACCGTGAAGTTCATTTGCGCCATAGTAACTTTACTCAGGATCTTTTTTCGTACAGTTGATGTTCGACTCTAAAAAAATTTATACCTATTTATATCTCTAAACTGCTATAATTGTAAGATTATGAAAAGTTTTCATTTTCAGCAATAACAAAAATATCTAGCTGGAATGATTTTGTTTTGAGTTTATTCAACTATAGATTATTTAAAAGTTTAAATGAATATAACGAGATTCTTTTTTACTTGGATGATTTAAAAGTTCAAAATATACGCAAAAAAGGGATGGTTCCTGGTTTTGATGCGACAATGGAAATAAGATTTCTTGTAAAAAGTGAAGGGAATATGAAACGGGCATTGTATGTTACTACCCGATTAGAATCAACTATATTGGAGGCAGTGATTGTGAAGCGAATATTAGTTAATATTGTGGTTTTGATTTCTTGCTTTTGTTTGTTAATTGCATGTAGTAATAAAAATGAACCAAAAAAAAATATTGAAGATATCATTATTACAGTTTTATATTTTGATGAATCTTCGTTCTTTCAATTTTATGGTGATTATATTCGATCTCAGTTTCCTGGTTTGAATATTGTGGTGTTACCAACAAAAGGATTGAATATTAATGAAACAGAGGAGCTTATAAACCAAAAACAACCTGATATAATGGTTATTGATAATTTGAGTTTATTTAGCAAACTGATTGAAGACGGAAAACTTGCTACGTTAGATTTAGAGTCTGATGAGGATTTTAAATTCTCGGAGATAAATCCCATTATAGTGGAATCATTGAAGGAAATAGGGAATGGGAACTTATACGGACTAGCTCCTTTTTTGAACTCAAGGGCACTCTTCTATAATAAAAAGTTATTTGAGGACAAAGGAATAGATTATCCGAGAGATGGCATGACATGGCAAGAGGTTTTGCAGCTTTCTTCTGGATTTTCTGAATCAAGAGACATATATGGTTTAGATCCTTGGTTGAGCGAGTCCGATTTTATATTTAATGTTGTGGGCCGAGCCTCCAATCTTTCTATAATGCAAGCAAAAAAATTAGAAATTAGTTTAAATACAAAAGAATGGAAATCTACTTTTGAATTTGCAACAAAACCATTTAAAGATGGAGTAATATATCAAGTTAATAGTGACGACAATAAGCTGGAAATGTCTCGAAACGAATTAGTTAATGGAGATATATTCTTATCAGGCAAGGCGGCGATTGCATATAGGAGCCCTAATTTCATGACTCAGCTGAAGCAGACCGACATTGAATGGGGATTGGTTTCAGAACCTATCTCTACATCTAATCCTAATCAAGCAAGCGGGATGAGTTTTAACGAAATTTTCGCCGTTAATAATAGTACAGAAAATAAAGAAATGGTTATGCAGGTATTCAAATATTTAAACGGATCAGAAATAAGTAAAATAAGATCTAGACAGCTCCCGGGTCTCCCTGCGAGGACATTAGAAACCTTTAACGGTCATGATATTTCTTCATTGTATAAGTTAAAGCCTAAACTTGATATTGTAGATCAGAGCAACATTCCAGTCGAATTTTGGGCTGAATTTTATATGAAAGCTGATGAACTATTGAAGCTAGTGAACCAAAATAAAACGAGTGTTGATGAAATGTTAGTGGAATTGCAAAGCTGGACAGAACAAACAATCAGAATATATATAGATCAGGGTAAGATTATTAAATAGCTGTATGGAAATATGACGCTATCAGCTGTGAAGACGGTTTAAAGATGTCCACGGGTGGCGGATAAAACTATCTTATTGGATGATTTGCATTGATCGTTGGATCAAGAAAAATTCAGTATAGCTGTCATAAGAAGCATAATCGACGTAACCTCGAATCAAAACCCACTTCTATTAAGAAGTGGGTTTATCTTATATAACAAAGTATACCTTATGGTCAAACTGTACTTTGTGTTTAGGTATATTATGGTGAACCGTATCACAAGTGATGGTAAAGGAAAGGTTTGAGATAACGATACCTTATAAGTTGACCATTGGCTTTGTTAATGCTTACTATTGAGCAATATTTACATGAAGGATTTTGGCCCTGAAAGTGAAACAGCGGCGGACTAGGACTTGATAATAAAGTCTTAGACTGCCGCTGCTTTTATTGAGCGATAAATTAAATCAATTTCATCATAGTATCGAAGCGTTTCGATCTAATCCGTTTAAAGCGTCAGCCCGCCGTCGACTAGTACGATAGAGCCTGTCATGTAGCTGGAGCGATCGGAAGCGAGGAACGTAACGATTTCCGCAAGCTCGTCCGGCTTAGCATAACGGCCCATACGCATATTGCCGACTTCCTCTGGCACGTATCCCCCCGACTTGAAAGACTGTTCTACGCTCTTCGTCAGAGCTGTTTCCACGCCACCAGGACAAATCCCGTTGATACGGATGCCTTTCTTCACATACTCGATCGCCGCGCCCTTCGTCAGACCGACAACCGCATGCTTGCTGGCGGAATAAGCGGAAGCGCTGTGCTCACTTTTTACCCCAGCCGTCGAAGCGGTATTAATGATCGTTCCGCTTTCTTGCTCCTCCATCACCTTTAAAACATATTTCATACCGAGAAAAACGCCCCGGACGTTTACGTTCATAATCCGGTCGAACTCGTTCTCGTCAATGTCCGCGAGCTTCGCGAACTTCTGTACGACGCCGGCATTGTTGAAGAAAATATCGATACGTCCGTAAGCATCAACGGCCGCTTTTACATAGCGCTGAACATCCTCGCTTTTTGATACGTCGGCCTGCACGAAGAGGGCTTCTCCGCCTTGCTCCTGAATAAGTCGAACCGTCTCTTGGCCGGATTCCTGATTAAAATCGACAACGACGATTTTTGCGCCGTGGCCTGCCATTTTTAAGCTGCTAGCCCGGCCGATGCCGCTTCCTGCTCCAGTGATGACCGCTATTTTATTATCCAACATATGGGTTCAACCCTTTCGAGTGTAATAGCAGATGATCTCTGCATACTTATTGTAGTGCGCTTTCATCGTTTAAAATTGTATTTATCAATGATTTGTAGTACTTTTTTATCATCTACTTTTTAACCCTAATCATACCCTATGGAGGTTCCATGAATAAGCTCCCCGAACTGGTCATCTTTGGACGTCTTCTCTATGATGTTATTGGAATACCTGTATTTATCATACATCCGGGCCGGACAATTGAAGCGGAATACGCCGATCGTTCGCTTCACTCCAACCCTTATTTTGCATCCATTCGCGAGCAGGTAGCGGGCTACGCTTATGCGCTGTATGCTGAGGAGCAGCCGGTTCATTTTACCCGTTCCAAGCTGCACTATTTTTTTGTGAATGCGCTTGACGAAAACCAGCTTGCCGGTACGCTCGTCGTAGGACCGTACATGCATGAAAAGCCGCAAGGGGGAGAATGGAACGAGACAATGAGTTCCCTCCCAATGGGTAACCAGAGGCAGCTTCTCCTATTGTATGATGAGATTCCGATACTCCCTCCTGAGCGCACCTCCGCTTTAAGCCGTATGATTTTCTATGTGATTCAGAGGCATCTCCTCGATTCGTCGACTAGTCTTCTAGCGGATGGCATGCCGATGCCGGAACCGGTTGTGGAGAAGAAAGAGCCGGATGCCGAGCTGTCGCGAAGACGTCGCAGCGGTATGCTGCATGCTAACCTGTCTCATGAGCGTGTCATGCTGCACTATGTGCGGAGCGGAGAGCGGGAGAGAATAAGAACATTCGTCACGGAATCCATTATTGCCGAGGACGAGTTTGGCGTGCTGGCTAAGAGGAGCAGGCTTCGCAGCGAGAAGAACCTGATGATTACGGGAATCGCACTGGTCTGCCGCGCTGCAATTGAAGGAGGCATGCACGAGGAGGATGCGTTTACACTGAGTGATTTCTATATTCAGAAGCTGGAGGAGAAGGATACGCTGCAAGCGATTGCCGCGATCATGACCGAAGTGCTGTTCGACTTCGTCGATCGGGTGTCTGAGGTTCGCCGTGGTCACTATTCACCCGCGATACAGGATAGTCTTCACGAGATCGCCAACCATTTATACGGCGACATTACTCTTGAACGGCTAGCTGAGTGCACGAATCTCAGTCCAAACTACTTGTCGAGCCTGTTTAAGAAGGAGGTTGGACTTACCATTTCCGAGTACGTCCAACGCGAACGGATTGAGGAAGCGAAGCGGCTGCTCACGCTGACCGATTATCCGATTTCTGATATCGCCGCTTGGTTGAACTTTAACGATCAGAGCTATTTCAACAAGGTATTTAAAAAATGGAGCGGCATGACTCCGAAAGCTTATCGGAAGAGCGAAAGGCGCCCGTCACAAAAATATTCGGATTGAAGGCATTGCTATCTGTCAAAAGGAAGGGTCCCGTTTGACCGAGCGAATTTTGCGTGTTGGGGTGCGCCTCACATCCGGCAGAAAGGAGCTGCCAGAATGAAATTTGTGCTTCTGGGCATGTTAGGGAAAAAGACATCGAAGGAGTGCTTCATGATGGCAAGAAGAAGAAGAAGGCAATATGCGGTGCCAGGGGTCGAACAGGGGATGCAAGCTTTCAAAGCAGATGTAATGAAACGCGAAGGATATGCCGTTAATCCGAATCAACCGGACGACGTCAAATACGAAGTGGCGAAGGAGCTTGGCGTACCTCTGCAGCCAGGAAACAACGGCCATCTAACTACGGAATCAGTAGGTCATGTCGGTGGCAAAATTGGCGGTTCCATGGTTCGGGAAATGATCCGTCTCGCCCAAGAGCAAATAGCGAACAGGGAGCAGCCCTGAAGTCTTAACCGACAACTTTCCCCTTCTCACAAGAAGGGGTTTTCGTCATTTTCATCCAACTCTTCATATGACACTGTCATACAAAGCAACTGACTGCTGTGAATATCGCCTGTTTCCGTTCAGCGCTAAAATAAAGATAAGAACAGAGCGGAAGGGATGATGGACGTTATGAAAGAGAATGGCAGCAGATTGCGTTTGTTGGATATTTTAAGGGGCTTTGCTATTTTGGGGACACTTGGAACGAATATTTGGATCTTTGCTCATATGGGAGACTTGAATTATGTATTCACGTTTAACCGAATGGAGTGGTGGACATCCTTCCAGGAATTTGTAAGAGTTTTTGTCCTGTTCTTGGTTAATGGGAAGCTGCTTGGCTTGCTCACGATTATGTTCGGGATCGGACTTGAGATGAAGTACCAGCAGGCATTAAGAAGAGGGAACGCATGGCCTGGGGTTTATATATGGACGTCGATTATTCTTATGGCAGAGGGATTTATTCATTTCACTCTAGTGATGGAATATGATATTTTGATGAGCTACGGGATAACGGCAATCCTTGCTGCTTTTATTATAAAAGGCGGAGACCGCGCCATTCACAGAGCGATGATGATCATCGGCGGCGTGCATGGGGCTATTATGCTGCTAATTCTGTGTTTAGGAATCTATCTCGGCGCAATAGGCGCTCATATGTCCTTAGGTGATATGAAAGAAACGGTGTTATTATATAAGGACGGCAGCTGGCTTCAACAGGTTGTTTTCAGGCTTACTCATTTTTTCGCGCTGCGGTTAGAGGCATTTTTTGTAATCCCCATGAACATTTTTCTATTCCTGCTAGGCATACGAATGATGAGGTCTGGATTTTTTGCTCCTGAGGAGAGTGGCAAGAAGAAACGGAAGAAGCTTCTCTACATCGGATTATGCGTTGGCATTCCGCTTAATTTGCTTATTTTTGTGCCCGGCGGCTACTTTGATTTGCCAGTGCGCTATTTATTTGCGCCGATCCTATCTCTCGGATATATCGGGTTAATCGCTAAGCTGGTAGAAGCAAATGAGAGGCTATGGCTGTGGAACAAGCTTGAACAGGTAGGCAAAATGTCACTCAGCTGCTATGCGATGCAGAATGTCATTTCTTCTGTCATTTTTTATGGCTGGGGCTTCGGTTTAGGCGGCAAGGTGAATTCGGTAACGATTTTATTGATTTGGATGTCGATTTGTTTATTTCAAATCTTTTTTGCTTCCATATGGCTGAAGCGATTCAAGTACGGTCCAATGGAATCAGCGCGAAGATTCACTTCAGGTCTTATAGGAAAATCATAGTCTGATTGATAAATAGATAAGGTGTGTATGAACGATGCTAAAAAAATGGTATCCCGCAGATCAGATCGAAAAATACCTTATTATTGATGCTTTTGCGGTTTCCTTTTTAATTTATCAAGTCTTTATCGAAAATGGCTCCGTCAATCTAGCCTTGAAGGCTATACTCTTCCCGTTGTTGATCATTTCCCATTATGCAGGATTGTGGTATCGGGACTGGCGTCTGCTCATGGCAAGTCTCGTTGGGTGCGCACTGCTTGTAGTGCTTGCAATTAAAGCCGACATTTGGATCCTGATGTACGGATTTGTGTTTGCTGATCTACTTGGAAGAGCCAATCGGAAGGCGATTATGATCACGGGCATGGCTGGAATCGCAGCTATGTTTGTTCTATACGGTTGGATAAATGAGGGCAGTCCATTTGCTGTTTTTACAACGATGTATTTCCCCATTATGATTGCCCAGTTGGCAGCATCGATCGTTGTTTTTTCGAGAGAAAAGTCGAATATCTTGAAAGAAAAGCTCGCAATCGCCAATGCTCAGCTTGAACGGTATATTCAAGAGGAGGAACGAAACCGGATTGCCAGGGATCTTCATGACACGCTTGGTCAGACGCTGACCATGATTAAACTGAAAAGCGAGCTAACGATGCGATTGGTGGAAAATAACCCGGACAAGGCGAAGCATGAGCTGCAGGATATTTTGGACACCTCAAGATATGCGTTAAAGCAAGTGAGGGAGCTTGTCACCGACATGAAATTTGTTTCCCTTAAGCAGGAAATGGAACTATCCAAAGCTATTTTACAAAAGGCCGGCATTGCATTGGTTGCGAAGGATGATGGGGCAATGAATCCCTTATCCAACGTTGCCGAAACGATGGTGGCACTTTCTGTGAGAGAAGCGATTACCAATATTATTAAACATAGCGAAGCCAATCAGTGTACGATTACACCATACATAGAGTCTGAATATTACTGTATTCAAGTGAGCGATAACGGGAATGGCAGCTTGAGACAGGGCGAAGGGAACGGTCTGCAGTCGATGAAGGAAAGAATGGCTATGCTGCAGGGAGATATTCATATATCGGCAAGTCAAGGCAAAGGAACGGTCATAACGTTTAAGGTTCCACTAACGAGCAGCGGAAGGGGGTAGCAAGGTGATACGTGTAGTCATTGCAGAAGATCAAAAATTGCTTCGTGGGACGTTATCGGCTTTGTTATCCATGGAGGAGGACATTGAAGTTGTAGCGGAAGCAGAGAATGGACTGGCGGCATGGGAGGCTATTGCGCAATATGGGCCGGACGTGTGCTTGCTCGACATCGAGATCCCGTTCCTTTCCGGACTTGAAATTGCAGAGAGACTCAGGCAAGAAGGACGTTCCTCGAAAATCATCATCGTAACGACATTTGCACGCCCCGGTTTTTTGCAAAAAGCAATGGATGTAAAGGTAGAGGGCTACTTGTTAAAAGATGAACCGATTGAGTTTTTAATCCATTCCATACGCAAGGTAATGGCTGGTGAGCGAGTGATTAGCACTGACCTGGCAGCGGTTCTTTTCCTGAAGGAAGAAAACCCGCTGACCGAACGGGAAACGGCTGTATTGCGCTTGTCTAAGCTGGGACTGTCGACCAGGGAAATCGCTAAGCAATTATTTCTAACGGATGGAACCGTTCGGAATTATTTGTCTATTGCCATTCAAAAGCTGGGGGTAGAGACCAGGCAGCAAGCGACTGAAAAAGCGCAAGAGCATGGATGGATTTCATAAGTCTGATTCAGATGGTTTCTGTTCCTTGGAGAGGAACCAGCCGCCAACTGCGATAGCGATCATGACGCTCCAGAATATCGTTTTCCAGATTCCGCTCTTCGGGAAATATTCAGACAGTACCCCGACGTCGGGATGAGAGAGCGTATAGACGGCCAGCTTCACGCCTACCCAGCCTACAATCATAAACGCAGCCGTTTCAAGGCCAGGCTTCTTCGTAAGTAACTTGCCGAAGTAGGATGCGGCAAAACGCATGATGACCAAACCTATTATGCCCCCTGCGAGAATGAGTAGAAATTGTCCTCCGTCAAGCCCGCCGATCTGAGGCAAGCCGGTTGGCGGCAATGCGACGGCCAAAGCCACCGCAGCCAATATGGCATCAATTGCGAATGCCAAGTCAGCCAACTCCACCTTCAAGACCGTCACCCAGAAATTTTCCGGCTTCTTCTCCGTTCTTTTCTTATGCTCCTTTTGCTTGGCGATCAAACGCTTTAATATATGGTTTAGCGATATAAATATGAGGTAAACGGCACCGATGGCCTGCACGTACCATACATCTGCCAAATATGAAATAATAAATAATGATCCGAACCGAAACAAGAAAGCTCCCGCGAGACCGTAAAAGAGTGCTTTTTTCCTTTCTACTGGCGGTAAGTGCTTGACCATAATCGAAATGACCAATGCATTATCGGCTGCGAGGATCCCCTCAAGTGCAATCAACACGAATAAAACCCAGCCATACTCCAACCATAAACCTGCATCCATACATCGATCCCCTTTTCAACAATAGATCTTCTTGAGATAATATTCCATGATAGGAAGTAAAAATACACATGCCGATTAAATGCTAATAACAGAAGGCGCGATTGTAATGTTGTATTCTACAATTTTTCAGCAATCATGTAGAATAGATAAAAAGGATATTAAAGAAGGGGGCTATTAAAATGAAGCAATGGACCAGAGAAATCGAGATAAACGCTCCCATTGAACAAGTGTGGTCGTATCTAGATGGTTCGTTAGAGCAGATGCAAAAAATTATTCCTCAAGTGGTGGAGAATAAACCAGTCAGCCTTACTAAGGAGGTTGTCGGCAGTATATATCGTCAAAAGTATAAACAAGGCAAACGGATCGAGGAATATGATGTCCATACTTTAGAATATTCAAATCATCCAAGCGATAAGAAAGTGAAGATTGGATTCACGCTGGCAAACTGCTTTGAGATTACAGCTTTATATGAATTGCAGCGAGTAAATGATCATAGAACAAAGCTTAGATACACAGCAACCAATAACGCATTGAAGTGGTATGCGAAATTATTTATGATATTTGCAAATGAGAAGGTCGTTGTTAATTTTTTGGAAAATGTAAAAAAGGTAGCAGAATCAGAGGCTTCAGGAAACTGAAGCTACTTGAAAGGAATATTTTATGAAAAAGATACTGTTGCTAGCTACAGGTGGAACCATCGCTTCTGTGCATGGAGAGGATGGATTGGCTCCGGGGATGACCGCTGATGATTTGATCAGCTATTTGCCAGAACAAAATCACATGTATAGAGTCGACAATAAAGTGCTTATGGATATAGACAGCACCAACATGCAGCCTGAATCTTGGGTCATCATCGCGAAAGCTGTGTATAACCATTATTACGACTACGATGGATTTGTTATTACACACGGAACGGATACGATGAGTTATACATCGGCGGCGCTTTCCTATATGCTGCAGAATATAAGTAAACCAGTTGTTATTACAGGCTCGCAGGTTCCTATCCACAATGCGCATACGGATGCCATCGATAATATGCGTAACGCCGCCAAGTTTGCGTGTGAGGACATTGGAGGCGTGTTCGTTGTTTTTGATGGCAAGGTGATTAACGGGACAAGAGCGGTGAAAGTGAAAACGCGAAGCTACGATGCCTTCGAAAGCATTAATCATCCATATGTTGCTGTCTTTGCTGGCGATGAAATCAAGTACCATGCATCTGTTTCACCTGTGCCCAATAAAGAGATACAGCTGGACACATCGCTATGTCCGGATGTTTTTTTGTTAAAGCTGCATCCAGGTACGAAGCCTGAGCTATTCGACTACCTGAAGCAGCACTATAAAGGTGTCATTGTCGAAGGCTTTGGTTTAGGCGGGGTTCCTACCGAAGGGCGGAGTCTGCTTCCGAAAATCATTGAGCTTGTAGAGGCTGGAGTCGCTGTAGTAATAACGACACAATGTCTGAAAGAGGGCGGCGATCTGACGCTTTATGAAGTTGGGCGAAAAGTTGCCAAAGAACAGATTATTTCGTCGAAGGATATGAATACAGAAGCGATTGTGCCGAAGCTGATGTGGGCATTAGGCAAGACCCATGACCTCAAAGAGGTTAAGGAAATAATGGAAACGCCGCTTGCTGATGATACCACGCTCTAATCAGCAAGTCTGAAATACAATACCTTAGATACCCCTGCCATTGACTCGGCAGGGGGTTTTTTTACGTTAAGGACAACCAGTGAATAAAAATCTGAAAATCTTGTCAATTATGTATTGCGCTATAGCGTATTTTTTTATATTATAACATACATACACTATCGTGTACTTTTGTACACTATGATAACAATGGCATTATATAAACTTAAACCTAACTGATACGAGGTGGAATACGGATGAGAAACCAAAGATTATCTTCAACTCTACGTCAAGAACTTGACGAGCTTCATCACCGGGGGTTGTATCCGACGATTGACACGCTGGAAGGCCCGAACGGTCCCATTATTCGGCTGAAAGGCAAGGAGCTTGTGAATCTCTCGTCCAACAATTATTTGGGACTTGCGACTGACGGGAGATTGGTGGACGCTGCGGTCAAGGCCACGATACAGTACGGGGTCGGAAGCGGAGCCGTACGGACGATTAACGGGACATTATCGCTGCATGACGAACTGGAGGAAAAGCTGGCCGCGTTTAAGGGAACTGAAGCTGCTGTTGCTTATCAGTCTGGCTTCAACTGCAATATGGCAGCGATTTCAGCGATCATGGGCGCAGGGGATGCCATTCTGTCAGATGAGCTCAACCACGCTTCCATTATTGACGGCTGCCGGTTAACGAAAGCGAAGGTAATCCGGTACGGTCATTCCGATATGAACGATTTGCGGAGCAAGGCACAGGAAGCAAGGGAGTCGGGTGTATTTGATAAAATTATGGTCATTACGGATGGTGTGTTCTCAATGGATGGCGATATTGCGAACCTGCCTGAAATCGTAAAGATTGCAGAAGCCTACGATCTGATCACCTACGTGGACGATGCGCATGGTACGGGAGTGCTCGGCGGAGGAGCGGGTACCGTGAAGCATTTCGGTCTTTCCGACCATATCGATTTTCAAATCGGCACCTTGTCGAAAGCAGTTGGAGTGGTAGGCGGTTACGTGGCGGGAACGCAGGAAGTCGTCGATTGGCTTAAAGCGCGCAGCCGTCCATTCCTCTTCTCAACGTCGCAGCCGCCGGGCACGATTGCGGCATGCATTGCGGCGATCGGTATTATCCAAGACAGCAAAGAGCTGCAGGAGAAGCTTTGGAACAACGCGGCATATTTGCAAAATGGCCTGAAGAAGCTTAGGTTTACGGTTGGCCATACGGTGACGCCAATCACGCCTTGCATGATCGGCGACGAGCAGCTGACCCAGCGCTTCAGCGCGAAGCTGTATGAAGAAGGCGTATACGCCAAAGCAGTCGTATTCCCGACCGTACCAAAGGGAGCGGGACGCATTCGCAATATGCCTACTGCCGATCATACGAAAGAAATGTTGGACCGTGCGTTGTCTATATATGAATCGGCGGGCCGCGAGTTCGGCATCATTCTTTAGGAGGAAACGATATGAGGCGTATTCTTATTACCGGCGCGTTTGGACAGATTGGCAGCGAATTAGCGGTTCGGCTGCGTCAGATCTATGGCCATGATGCGGTAATGACGACGGACATCCGGGAGTGTTCCAGTGAAGCGGCGCAGTCCGGACCGTTCCAGACTTTGGACGTAACCGATGGCAAGGCCTTTTACAATACGGTGAAATCGCATCAGGCCGATACGGTTATCCATCTAGCGGCTTTGCTGTCCGCGACGGCAGAAGCATTGCCGATGCATGCGTGGCAGTTGAATATGGGAGGGCTGCTGAACGCGCTGGAGGCGGCAAGAGAGCTTAATTGCCGGCTATTCACGCCGAGCTCAATCGCGGCCTTCGGCATGGAGACGCCGAGATTCGGTACGCCGCAAGTTACGATGCAGCGCCCTGCGACGATGTACGGCATCAACAAAGTGGCCGGCGAGCTGCTGTGCGATTACTATTTCCACAAATATAAGGTGGATACGAGGGGGCTTCGCTTTCCCGGACTGATCTCCCACGCCGCTCCTCCGGGAGGCGGGACGACCGATTATGCGGTCGACATGTACGTAAGCGCGGTGAAGACCGGCCGCTTCACTTCGTATATCGATAAAGGGACTTTCCTAGACCTCATGTATATGCCAGATGCAATCAATGCGGTGATTAAGCTGATGGAGGCGGATGCATCCCGGCTTAAGCATCGAAACGCCTTTAACGTGACGGCAATGAGTGTTGATCCCGAAGGGATTGCAGCCAGCATCCGCAGGCATCTGCCAGCCTTCGAGCTGGATTACGACATTGACCCTCTGCGGCAATCTATCGCGGACGGTTGGCCGGATGCAATAGACGCATCGGCTGCGCGCGAAGAATGGGATTTCCGTGCTGATTACGATTTGGATCGGATGACCGACGATATGCTCTCTAATCTCAAAGAAAAGTCGACTTATAGCGAGATAAGTTCGAATCTGTTATAATACGCTTAACTTTGGCTGGATGACGGTTTAGAGAGAGGCTGCGAGAGATGGAACAGATTCACAAAAAGGTCGGGAAAAATCTGCTGGCCATTCGGAAATCGCGCGGTTTAAGCCTGGATAACATGGCCGAAATGACCGGTGTGAGCAAGGCAATGATCGGGCAGATTGAACGCGGGGATTCGAATCCGACAATCTCGGTGCTGTGGCGCATCGTCAACGGGCTTGGAATCTCATTTACGACACTTATCGAAGACGTGGATTCGGAGGTGACGGTAGCAACGCCCGGCAATCTGGAGCTGTTCTCGGAAGACGACGGTGCTTACCGCGCTTACCCGATGTTCCCATATAGCTTGCGAACGAAGCTCGAGTCCTACATGGTCACAATCGAACCGGGCTGCGTGCACGGCTCCGAGCCGCATAACGACGGGGTAGAGGAATATATTTTCGTTCATCAGGGTGTACTGGAGCTTATGCACGACGAGGAATCCTACGAGGTGCCGGCAGGCAGCGCTGTTCATTTCCATGCGAACAGGCCGCATTGGTATCGCAATTCAGGTTCCGAAGCGGTACATTTCTTTACGGTTATTTTCTATGCCGACGCCGCGGCGCGCGGATAACGATGGATAACTCATTTTCAATCTATCCTTAATAAGGAAATCGTTTTAACCGATCACAGAAAGACGGGACCACGGGTTCTGTCTTTTTTTTTGATATTGAAGCTTAGTTATAATAAAGTTGCCTCTATTTTTCTACTTCATTCTCTTTGGAATTAGCAGAAGCAGCATCTAAAAGGTTTAATCCGGCAAAATGTAAATCTCGACAATATTCTCATTCAGCTCCAATCGGGTCGACAGACATTCCAGCTTATTAATCAATCCCCATCGATGCTTACAGACGGGCGGGCTTCCTTTTAAAAATCGGTTTATTAATGGTTCATTTTTTTCATTCGGAAGAAACGGAAGATCATCTGTTTGAGGTCGTCCATCATCTTAATTTGGGCAGCGAGTTTATAACCGATCAGGCGGAAATGGAACAATTGGCGCGGCTTAACCTGAAAGCAGGAAGAAAGGCTAAAGCTTCTACAGCATATGTTCAAGCATTAGCGCTTTTAAAGACAGGCGCTCATCAAGCTGCAAGTAAAGAGAAGAGTACAAGCGATCTCCAAAGTAAGGGAGCTGCAGCTTCTGGATTAGATAATTTATGGGTAAAATTAATTGGGATGATATAATGGTAAAAGTAGGGAGGGGTAGAAAAATGATAAGGTTTAATAGAAATGTTTTATTGCTAATGATAGTATTGATGTCCTTCTCGTTGATCGATTTTGGTGCCTCAGCCATAGCTGCTGGGAAGACGCCCATTAAGGTGATTGTTGATGGTGACGAGATTAAGCTTTCTGTTAAGCCGATTGAAGTTAAAGGAAGCAAAATGCTGCATGCAAAAAATATATTTGATGCGCTGAATATCAGTTCGAAATTTGAGAAGAAGCGTATTACGGTAAATCATGGGGGTACTTCGTTCAAAGCAGAAGTAGATCAATCCAGAATTTACATTGGGAATCGGGAGCTTCGATTAACACAGCCGCCAATTATAAGGGATGGGCGTATCTATGTACCGGCGCGGTTCATCGGAATTGTACTCGGCAAGGACGTGATGTACGATTCTACAAACAACCAATTAATTTTCGGATTGACCGATGATGCTAGGAAGGCTCTGCAGCGGAGCTTGTTCGAGGCAGCGAGAAAGGGCGATGCAATCGCCATTGCAAACCTGCTTAAGCGAGGGGCCGATCCGAACGGTAAATTAATCATTGAATACTTATTTAATACGCCATTAGACTACTCAATTATTAATAACAGAACAGAAGCTGCTCGCGCCTTGATAAATGGCGGAGCCCAAATGAAGGGGAACGGTCAGGATTTAGGCTCTACGGTGATTCTGCATCAGAATGCCGAATTGCTGGATCTGCTGCTTACGGCGGGTCTAGATCCCAATCAAAAGGATAGAACCGGAACGCTGCTAGAGTCAGCCTCAGGTATTATCGGAATTTCATCGGAGGGAACTCCCTCAAGGAATCTATATCCTTCCCCTGCTATTGTTGATACGTTGCTGAAGCATGGAGCAGATCCAGGAATCGACAACTCCCTGTATCGAGCAGTCCGCGCTCAGAACTATAGCATTGTTCAATCTCTGCTAAGAGCCGGTGCTGATCCTTATAAAATGAATGAACACGGCTATACGCCTTATGAATTGAGCGTTCAGCAAAATATAAACAGCTGGATGGTTATACAAGGAAAACGTGATACACTTCCTTTATTTACCTTATCGGATGCCAAGGGGCGCCGAATTGAAGAAGGTAACATGAATCTTCGTTCCCAGGATAAGCCCGAAAGCCCAGTAACCTATACGCAATGGACTGCTGGCGAAATAAACTTGGACGTACCGAATGGGAAATATCAGATTGTTAACGTAAACGTGAAGGGTAAAGCATATATTTTATCGCAAAGTTTTTCGATTACGGTTCAGGGCGAGATGACGACACCCGATAATCTGAAATTGCCTGAATTAAATGTCAGTGGCAGGTTAACCGGTGACTCGGTTCCAATAGAAGGCGGCTCCATTACGCTGTATAATGCCCAAACATCTATACTTGTCCATGTAGAAGTGATAGGTAACCAATTTAATCTCTATGCGCCATCTGGGCAGTATCGAGTCATTGGATATCGAGATGCTTCCGGAAAACCACATTCAGTGAGTACCAATTTCACGGTAGCCGAAGAAGGCGGGGTTCAGAATATTGCAGTTGAACTTAAGAAAGTTGATAACCCTATGAATCAGTAGTGTTCCATATGTTGATTCTCTAGTAAAGAATAAAAAGAAGGAGACTCTAGAGTGCCTAGAGTCTCCTTTCTCATTGTTCCGATTAACGGAGCAACTGCAATACGCCTTGCGGCTGTTGGTTGGCTTGTGCGAGCATCGCTTGAGCGTTGACGATGTATTCTCCTGGTTTTCTTCCTAGTACTAACATTAAGCTCGCCCCTTTAATAGATCGTATTGAACCATCGGCCTTTGCATTCCTTAGGATAGTGAAACTCGAAAAAGGAATCTAACGAAAGTTATAGTTCGACAAAAAACTTGAAAAATAGAAGGTAAAACAGAAAAAATTCAACCTAGAGGAGTTAGGGCTGCTCAGAAAAAAGAATAGATAAGTTGACTTTGAATGGAATAGCAAATAAAGCGGAGGCCATAATAGGGTTATGAATATGATATAATCGAAGAAGTGACAAAAAGTAATCAGCCTGCTATAGGTGTCTTATAATGAAATTTGTGATAAAATGTAGACGACTTATAAGAGGAACGTGAACGAGGCCAAACCCATTCCGTTCGTGCCAATACAACTGCAGCTTATGAACGCAATTTTAAATTGCAGATGAATTGGGTATGATTGAAAGGTCTAGTCATTAACTTGCAATTATTTTGAAGGAGGATTTAAAAATGGCATTGGTTTCGATGAAAGACATGTTGAACAAAGGTTTAAAAGAAGGTTACGCTGTTGGTCAATTCAACATCAACAACCTGGAGTGGACACAAGCAATCTTGGGTGCTGCTCAAGAAGAGCAATCACCAGTTATTCTTGGCGTTTCTGAAGGTGCAGCTCGTTACATGGGAGGCTTCACAGTTGTAACTGCAATCGTGAAATCTCTTATCGAAGAAATGAAAATCACGGTTCCGGTTGCTATTCACCTTGATCACGGTTCAAGCTTCGAAAAATGTAAAGCAGCCATTGATGCAGGATTCACTTCTGTTATGATAGATGCTTCCCACTCCCCATTCGAAGAGAACGTAAAAACGACGCAACAAGTCGTTGCATACGCGCATGAGCGCGGCGTTTCCGTTGAAGCTGAGCTTGGAACAGTTGGCGGACAAGAGGATGATGTTATCGCTGATGGCGTTATCTATGCAGATCCACAAGAGTGTAAACAGCTAGTTGAGCTTACTGGTATTGACTGCCTTGCTCCAGCACTTGGTTCCGTTCACGGACCTTACAAAGGCGAGCCAAACCTAGGCTTCAAAGAAATGGAAGAAATTTGCCAAACAATTAAGCTTCCATTGGTATTGCACGGTGGTACAGGCATTCCTACAGCTGATATTAAGAGATCAATCTCGCTGGGAACTGCAAAAATCAACGTAAACACAGAAAACCAAATCTCATTTACAAAAGTTGCTCGTGAAATCTTGACTTCTGATTCAGAAGTATACGATCCACGTAAATTTTTGGCACCAGGCCGTGACGCAATCAAAGCAACAGTTGCGGGCAAAATGCGCGAGTTTGGTTCTTCCAATAAAGCGTAATAAGCAGAAAAGTGAAATGGTTGGTCCGAATGCATCTTGCATCCGGTCCAACCATTTTTTTGTGTTAAGGCAGAACATTGCCAGCCGCGCGGAAGATCGCATACCATTCTTCGCGTGTCAGATGCACATCGCTTGCCTTGATGCAATCCTTTAACCGGTCGATATTCATCGTGCCGATGACTGGCTGCATGTTCGCGGGATGGCGCAAGAGCCAAGCGATAGCAATTGTAGTGTTGCTAACTTCATATTTGCTTGCAATTTCATCGATTTGTTGATTCAATTCCGGGAACTTGTCGTTTCCGAGGAATACGCCCTCAAAAAATCCGTATTGGAATGGCGACCATGGCTGAATCGTGATGTCGTTCAGTCTGCAATAATCGAGAATGTTGCCATCGCGGTTAATAGCAGAGTCATTTTCCATATTTACGTTAAAGCCGTTGGAAATCATGTTGGCATTGGTGATGCTGAGCTGCAGCTGGTTTGCAACAAGCGGCTGCTTCACCGATTTCTTCAGCAGCTGGATCTGCATTGGAGTTTGATTGGAAACGCCGAAATGGCGCACTTTGCCTGAGCTTTCAAGAAGATCGAACGCTTCTGCTACCTCTTCCGGTTCTACCAGCGTATCCGGACGATGCAAAAGCAGAATATCCAAATAGTCGGTTCTAAGTCGTTTCAAAATTTTGTCTACAGAATCTAAAATATGCTCTTTGGAAAAGTCGAACATTCCTTGACGAATGCCGCACTTGGATTGCAGGATGATTTTCTCGCGAATGCTCTCATTCATGTAGATGGCATCTGCAAATATTTCCTCGCAAGCTCCCCCGCCGTATATGTCCGCATGATCGAAGAAGTTCGCCCCTTCGTCCAGCGCGGTTTGAACAAATTGCTCAGCCTCGGTCTTGTCCAGCGAATTAATTCGCATACAGCCGACAGCAACGACAGGCACCTCTAATGTGCTGGTTCCTAATTTAATTGTTCTCATGATTGAAATAAGTCCTCCTTAGTGATTGATTAATCCGGCTTGAAGGTTTTGTCGCATATAGGGATGTGGTTCGTCTTATCTCACTTCGTTCAAGTGAAAGTATAGCTGAAAACATAGTCTTTCGTAAGAGCTGAAATATTATATAGTAACTAAAAGAAAAGTAACCAAGATATGATATTGCCTAATAGGCTGGGGTTTCATATCGTTCTTCATACATATATGATAAATGTCCTCGTTCAGAAGTTCGACAAGCTCGAACAGGGTACCTAGCCGGATACCCTGTTTTTCGTCGTTTGGAATCATGCTATTTTTTCAAATAGAACATGCCATACACAGGTAAATCGCTAATTTGCGTTTCGCTGCTTAAAATAAATCCAAACCTTCGATACAAATCTATATTTTGTTTGTTTTCCGTATCCAGCGCAATACCCTGCGATTTCTTATCCGTATCTACCGCGCTCAGCAGATGAGACAGCAGTTCTTTGCCGATTCCTTTGCCCTGAGCCTGGGGCTCAACGCCAATCATAATGAGGTAGTGATGCGTCACGGATGGAGCGACGGATCTAGTCACTCGCATATAGGAATTAAGGAGATGCAGCGTTTTGCCGGACAATTGAAAAAATAAAGGAATCAGCTGCCAGATTAGTCCCAAGACTTTGATAGGCTGAAGCTTGCTGGTATGCGGCTTCTCTACCACGTAGGCCCCAAGCAATCGTTTTTCTTCAAAATAACCCCATACCTCTTCATTCAGCAAAAAGCTTTTATCAAACATAAAGGAAACAAATGCCTTCACGCTGCCTCTAGCCTTGTGATCTACTTCTAAATCGCCAAATAGATGCAGAAATAAGGGATCATGGGCAAAAGCACGGCTCATGAGTGCTACGAATAAAGGTTTGTCTGCCCTTGTCAGCCTGGATACGTTGTGCGTAGAAATGCTCATGCTGCTTCATGTTTGTTGTTTATGGCTTTGCCATAATGATCAACAGCGAAGCTGAACAGCACCTTCAGCATAAACAACATACAAGTGATCAACATATAGGGCTGAATGTCAGGAAGCAAAGGTAAACAGCCAACGCCTACAGAAGTAAGCAGGCCTGCAACAAATAGCTGTGAATGGCTGCCGATAAGAGCGTTCACGACAAATGCTCCTATAATGGTATAAGCCCACACCATGATTGAATACCAAACATCGACATCTAATAAAAGGGCAACAAGCACGATATGAACATGTATCGCTATAAACACGATGCGATTCTTTGCCCGTGCCGCGTAGAAATTGCTGGTTGAAGCCGTGAAATTTGCGAGACAGCCGGAGAAAATATCGAACATCAATAACAATGCCAGGGCGCTGCGCCACAGCGGCAAATGGTCCGTAAGCTCAGGGAAGCTCACATAAATTGCAGCAGTCAGCAGAGCGCCAAAAAACAGGATGGCTAGAATGGAACCCAAACACTGTTTCTCGCCAAACACATCATGCAAGAACGAAGGAATTCGAATCGGATTCATTTCATTACACTCCCATAACCATTAATGTGTGCGAAGATCAATTTCTGTGAAACTAAAGTTTTGTACTGAATGGACCAATTAACTACAAAATCATTATAACTTCTCGAAAAGGCGTTTTCAATAGATTTATACTGATCTTGTTGAGTTACTCTAAAACTTAAGCTACACTTCAAGTGAGGTGGAGAAAATGAACGGCTACGAGCGAAGGAAACAGAAAAAAATCGAGCAAATATACAGCGTCTCCTTGCAGCTATTTTTCAAGCACGGATTTCAGAAGGTCAGCGTAAATGAGATCGCTCAAATGGCGAATGTCTCGCCTGCTACCATTTATAACTACTTTGGAACGAAAGAGCAGCTATATTCCGATATGCTTTTGGATTGGATGGACAAGCAGCTGGAGAAGTACGAGAATATTTTGGGTTCAGCGCTCTCCTTTCCGGAGAAAACAAAGAAGATCATGCTCTCGGAGGCCAAAAATTTAAAAGTGTTAACCGATGAGTTTTCGAAAGCTCCGTCTACAGAGCTCAGTGGATTGGCGCAAATGATGGAAAGCTATAACGAACGGAAAGTTATGCCGTTTTTTATGAAGTTTGTCGCGATGGGGAAGCAGGAAGGGTATATTCATAGAGACCAGACAGAAGAAACGGCTATGCTGTACTTCACAATGTATAAAAATGAGCTGGGGCGGTACTGGGATACGGCGAATCAAGAGCCTATCAATCGGAGCCTGGATCAGCTGATTGACCTGTTTTTCTTTGGATTAGCGGGGCAGACACTGGGACGGAAGCAGGACGGAGTCGACCACAAGTGATATACTTGTGACTGAATTATAAATGAACAATAATGAATGGAGGACATGAGATCATGTCTAGCTTACCCAATTGCCCGGAATGTGGCTCCGAATATACGTACGAGGACGGAAGTCTCTTGATATGCCCGGAATGCAGCCATGAGTGGAGCTTGCAAGCAGAAAGTGAAAATAATGTAGACAAAAAGATCGTTAAAGATGCCAACGGAAATATTTTGAACGATGGTGACTCGGTAACCGTCATTAAAGACCTTAAAGTAAAGGGCAGCTCATTGGTTATCAAAATAGGCACGAAAGTAAAAAATATCCGATTAATTGATGGCGATCATGATATTGATTGCAAAATCGATACCTTTGGAGCTATGAAACTAAAATCCGAGTTTGTTAAAAAAATATAAATCTTCATGGTGCAAATGAAGATGACCCGTAGATAAATCAAGCTCGAATGGCGCTTACAACATAGGCCGTTGCGGGCTTTTTTTATATTCAACGCCTAATCTGCATACCCCTCCCCCCGCGAAATCTATATCAAAAACGAGGTTGAAATATGAAATCGTTTGCATTATCATTAAAAAGTAGTTTGTTTTTTACACGAACAAACAAGCCTGTATTTGAAAGGAATGTCATATGGATAACAATACAATTTCCCAACTAACAATGAGCTCTAATTTTCTGCAGGTCGTGCAGCTGATTCGTGCCGAGCAGCCCATCAGCAGAGCTGAAATTTCGAAAAAACTAGGTATTGCACGTTCTACTGTATCAGCTATCGTCGATGATCTATTAAATAAAGAAGTCGTGATTGAAAAAGGCTTTGGCAGCTCCACAAAAGAGGGTGGACGTCGAGGCATTCAACTCGGCTTTAACCCGAAATCGGCATACGGCGTTGGGGTGGACATTGGAGGAACGAAGATTTTTATCGTCATTACGGATTTGGATGGAGAAGTCGTATTTAAAGAAAAGATTAAGACGATAGCGGATATCGATGAAATTATAGCTACCATTAATCTGGCGATTTTAAAATCAGGCGTGAATCAGCAATTAATCATTGCAATGGGCGTCGGTGTCCCTGGGATGACGAACACGACAACGGGTGAAGTGATTGATGCCCCGGCTTTAGGGTGGCAGAATGTACCGCTGAAGGACATCATGCAGCAGCAATTCAGCTTCCCTGTATTTATCAATAACGATGTTCGGTGCGCAGCACTTGGGGAGCGGTGGCTAGGATCAGGGGTCATGTCCCAAAATATGTTCTTTATCGCCTTTGGTACGGGGGTTGGCTCGGCCATTATTTATAACGGGCAGCTGCTCGAAGGGCATAACTTCTCCTCGGGCGAGATCGGATATTTCATAGACATGGAAGATGTCGAGAACGGATTAACCAATCAGCCTGGACAGTTCGGGACGTTCGAGAATAAGAACTCCGGCACAGGTCTCTCGAGGCATGGGATTGCTCCTGAAGAGCTGTTTAAGCAGTACGCCAACCAGGATCCTAAAGCAGCAGCTATTATTGAAAAATTTATCCGACAAGTATCGGTTGCCATCGCCAATGTATGCAGCTTAATCAATCCCGAGAAGATCATCATTGGCGGCGGAGTTTCGGAATCGATGCCTATCGTAATGGGCGAAATTAAAAAGAACGTATTAAACTTTACGCCTAATCATGCGGATATCGAGCTGGCGGTTCTTGGCACGGATGCTGGCGGGCTCGGCGCTGTCGCCTTTGCTTTTCAAAAGCTGCAAGAAGTGAATTAATCACTTTTTGCTTCATTTTAAAGCGGATAAGGAGCGGATGAAACATGAATATTGTTGTGTCCAAAGATTACGAGGAAATGTCTCAGCAGGCTGCCGAACAGATTATCCAAGCCGTCCATGCTAAGCCGGATTCCCTCCTCTGCTTCCCTGGCGGCGATACGCCAAGAGAAATATTTCGATTGCTTGTGCAAGCGGCAAAGGACAAACGAGTGGACTTTAGCAAAGCTACCTTCGTCGGACTCGATGAATGGGCAGGGCTTGGCCGCGAGGATGAAGGCAGCTGCATTCATTTCCTCTACAATCAATTTTATAGCCCGGCAGGCATTCAAGATTCGCAGGTGCATGCGTTCAATGCCAAGGAAGAAGACCTTCAAGCCGAGTGCGACAAAATCGATGCGGTCATTAAGCAGCATGGGGGCCTCGACTACATATTGCTAGGTATAGGAGTGAACGGGCATCTTGGATTTAATGAGCCAGGTGTATCCTTTGAGTCATACTCCCATGTATCGGAGCTGGACGCTGTGACCAGCACGGTCGGACAAAAATATTTTAAAGAACAGCGTGTGTTGTCGAAAGGGATTACGCTTGGGATCAAGCATATTCTAGACGCGAAAAACGCGACATTGATTGCGAACGGATCGAAAAAGGCGGATGCTGTGTTTGAAGCCGTCAAAGGACCAGTCGTGAACACGCTGCCTGCGAGCGTTCTTCAGCTTCATTCGAACTCACATCTGTTTGTTGATCGTGAGGCCTATGCCAAGGTTGAGCAGTCTCATTAGAGTGAATTTCACACGGAATAGGGCGTAAAAAATAGTCATCTGTCACGCATCAGCTTCCATCGCATACCTTAAAGTATTGATTACGATGGAATTGGAGTTGTTACAATTGACTGATCCTTACGTGGAGTATACGAAACCAGGTCTACAGTATTTTTTTGATATCAATCAGAACCGTTTAATGACTAGAAACAATGAAAATTTTATTAACCGTTTGGGCCGTGACAATCTAAATACGCTGGGCAACGTTTCTATGCTTGATATTTATTTGAGTAAAGGACGTGTCGTTGAACCGCATTATCATCAAAATGCAGCAGAGCTCGTTTATTGTATTTCGGGAAAAGCGACGGTCACCTTAATCAATCCTTTTAACAACCAACTCACCAATATTACGATCACGCCAGGACAAGTGGCCAATATTCCGCAGGGCTGGTGGCATTGGGAAGTGGCGCTAATCGATGACACTCACTTGCTCGCTATCTTTGATGCTCCATATCCAGAGTATATTTTCGGTTCAGATATTCTTACCAAAACGCCAATAGAAGTCCTTGCCCATACGTATTGCTTGGATCCTGAATTATTGAGGGAAACGCTTAAGCCGCTAAATAATCAAACGATCATTATTGGGCCTACAGATGAATGTGTGGCAGGAGCACAGGTAGAAGCAGCACATAAGAAGCAGAGCAATAAGCAGCAGAGCAATATGCCGCTGCCCAACATGCCGCTTCCTAATATGGTACATCCCAACACGGTACATCCCAATATGGCTAACCAGCCGAATGTCATGCCCCAGCATCAACAACAGTACTTTCCACAAAACCAGTATCATTATGGTAATCGATAATAAATCAGAGGCTGTCCCAAAAGCAGTATGCTAGCTGGGAAGATAGCTCGCTTTGAATGGAATGTTGGAAGTGAAAAAATAGCGGTACAGGGGGCTTTTCCTGTACCGCTATTTTTCTATTCAGGTCTATGGTTGCTTGGCTTGCTGTGCGATATTTGATGAATCCTATGATTACCGTTGCCGAAATCGCCTATCTGCTTCAATTCTCAGAACCAAGCGCCTTCCAGAATGCTTTCAAGAAATGGAAAGGGCTCCCGCCGGGGAAGTTTCGGGAGACGCTTTCCTAATGATTAGGGCTATCCGTATTCGGCTTGATATACGTCAGCTTATCCGGATTTCTAACGAAGTAAATATGGCGAATGGCTTCCTGCTCGATATGCAGGAGCCCGATTGTATCGATTTGTCCTCCCGTACGGATCGCAAAGCCAGTTTGGCCATTTAAGGAGACAACCTCCACTTGGAAGTCCATTTCGTCTTGAGCGGCTTTGCGAATTAAGCCGAATAGGAACCGGGCAACGCGCTCGCGCGTGGTGATGGGATGAATAGCGGCGAGTACTTTGCCGCCTCCGTCGGATAGGAGCATAACATCCTCCGAGAGCAAAGAAAGCACGGCGCCTGCATTGCCCTGCTCGAGCGCGGTGAGGAAGCGGCCTATCCACTCCTCAGAAGCCTCTTCGACAGGCACGGACACATCATCGGCCATTCCCATTTTCCCTCTAGCCCGGCTGATCAGCTTGCGGCAATTCGCTTCGCTTTTGCCAACCAGCCCGGCAATATCGGCGTATTCAAAGCAGAGAGCTTCGCGCAGAACAAACACTGCCCGCTCTGCCGGAGACAGCCGCTCCAGCAGCACGAGCATGGCATACGACAGCAAGTCTCTGTGTACGACTAATTCGAGAATATCCTCGCTTGGGGTCGGAATGGGCTCCGGAAGCCATGGCCCGATATAGAGCTCTCGCCTTTTGCGGGCGGATCTGAGCATATCGAGGCAGCGGTTGGTCGTCATTTTGCACAGGTACGCTTTCGGATGCGCCATTTGATCGAGACCGGCGCCATGCGCCTTCACGAACACGTCCTGCACGATATCCTCCGCATCGGCGGCTGATCCAGTCAGCTGGTAGGCAAGCCGGAACAATAGCCCCTTATGTTTTTCATAGAGATCTTCTATCATAGCGCCCACTCCTCTCCCTTTAGCTTGCCGATACCCCTATTTTAACAGACTCGCTATATCCCAAGTGAATTTTCGGATTTTCCAGCCTAGCTTACCAGTCAAAATAATATCCAGTCCCCATTGTCTAGTCCATACCATGCCTTGCTCAGGCCCCAGTCCAATACAATAAACATCCATATAGCTCTTATGTGCGGGAGCAGGCTTTCCTTCCAAATCTGCGAGTATGATTTTGCCTAGCCTTGCAGCTTGAGCGGACGCTTCCTTGCATGTCATTCGATCCGCTTGGCCGCTGGCCCGATCTCCGATACGCGCGCAATCTCCGATGCTGTATACGCCTGGCGCACCCGCCACGCGGTAGGAAGCATCCACAATAATCTGGCCCTCCTCAGTAATCGGCAGGCCCATGCTGCGAAGCATCGGGTTCGGCTGCAGTCCAAGCGCCCATACACATAGCCCGACTGGAATTACACCGCCACCGGACATAGCTAGCTGCCCCTCATTCTCGCGCAGAACCTTCTGCCCGTGAACGACCGTAACGCCAAGGTCTCTTAAAGCATGCTCCAGCTTGCGTCCCATCTTGGATGGTCCTTCCTGGAATAGCCGAGATTGTGCGTTCAACAGGTAGATCTTTACGTCATTGGCATCCATGGCGAGCCTTGCGGCTTCTGCACGGACGGCATGAGCCAGCTCGGCGGAGGTTTCAATGCCGCTAATTCCCGCCCCCGCAACGGCAACAGTAAGCAATCGCTGCCTCTCTTCCGCATTTGTCTCATGTGCGGCTTGCCGCAGGTTCGTGAGCCAAGCTGCACGGATCAACGCTGCTGCTTCCAGGCCAGTCAAAGCGATGCCGCCTTGCTCGGGAGCGGTCTGTCTAACGATGCTGCCTGCCGCCATGACGAGAAGGTCATAGCTCAAGATGGCCTCATTGCCTGCTTCGTCTAGGTACAGCAGCAGCTGCTCTTTGCCTTTAACAGCCGTTACGGTACCTTGAACAAATTGAACGCCTTCATTAAATAGGCTCGCCAGCGGCATGGTGATGTCAGCCTCGGCAGCAGCGGGCTTGAATAGCAATACTTTGCGCAGATGGTAGGTCTGCTTGTCGATGAGGATGATGCGGAGGTTTTGCGCATGCGCGCTTTCCCCTAAAGCTTCACGTATAGCTTTGACAGTATTGATTCCAGCATAGCCGCCTCCGACAACAATGCATGTCAATGTTTTCATATGAACCAGCTCCTTGCAGCGATTTGCACATATAACGAGGAAGCCGATTAATTTGTGACATCGACATTTTCGCCAAGGTGAGAAGGGAGGGAGCGCGATGGCAAAAAAGGCTGCCGCAATCGAATGCGGCAGCCTGAGCTGTTAAATATGGGCATACTGAATGCCTTATTTGCGCTTAAGCTTTTTGCTCATAAAGCTTGACGATTTCGATGATCGTCTTAACCGCGAGTACCATATTATCAACCGAAACATATTCATAGCGGCCATGATAATTTTCTCCGCCTGTAAATATATTTGGTGTCGGAAGTCCCATATAGGATAGCTGGGAGCCGTCCGTACCGCCGCGAATCGGTTGAATAATCGGATTGATGCCGAGATTTTTCATCGCTTGCTCGGCAATGTCGACGACTTCTTTCACAGGCTCGATTTTCTCGCCCATATTGAAATATTGGTCTTTGATGACAAGCTCCAAGCGCTCTTCCCCGTATTTCGCCTTCAGCTCATCGACGATGCGAGTCAGCTCTTGCTTTCTCTCGGCAAATTTGCTGCGATCATGGTCGCGAATCAAATAACGAAGCTGCGTCTGCTCAACGTCGCCTTGAATGGAGCTCAGGTGGTAGAAGCCTTCGTAGCCCTCGGTATGCTCAGGCGCCTCATTCACGGGCAGCTTCGCTTGAAGCTCCATAGCGATTTTGGCGGAGTTGACCATTTTGCCTTTGGCTGTGCCGGGGTGAACGTTTTTGCCTTTGCACGTAATGACGGCGCCTGCCGCGTTAAAGCTCTCGTACTGCAGCTCGCCAAGCGGACCTCCGTCCATCGTATAAGCATAAACAGCGTCAAAGGCGGCGACATCAAACTTATGCGGGCCTCGGCCGATCTCTTCATCCGGAGTGAAGGCAACTCTCAGTCTGCCGTGCTTCAGCTCGGGGTGTTGAATGAGATAGGCCATAGCTGTCATGATCTCGGCAATGCCGGCTTTATCGTCTGCGCCAAGCAGAGTCGTGCCGTCTGTTGTAATTAGCGTATGGCCTTTATAGCCGGCCAGCTCCGGAAAATCGCTCGGCGACAGCACGATATGCTGCGCTACGTTCAAGATGATGTCCTGCCCGTCGTATTGCTCAATAATTTGAGGCTTTACCCCAGCACCGGTGAAATCGGTAGCGGTATCGACATGGGCAAGGAAGCCAATGGTCGGGATTTCCTTATCCGTATTGGCCGGAAGAGTTGCCATGACATAGCCATTCGCATCCATCGCAACCTCCTGCATGCCGATTGCTTTCAATTCTTCTACCAGCATACGGCCTAGCTCCAGCTGTCCGGGCGTAGAGGGGCAGGTATCGACGCTCTCATCAGACTGAGTTTCAACCTGTGCATAAGTGATAAATCGGGATATAATCTCCGTTTTCATTGTTTTTCTCAACTCCAGTACAATTAGTTATAGTACAAAGTATAATACAAAAAAGAGGCAGCATCCAAAAAACAGCCAGGACTGGAGCAGTTGAAAACAGCCGTTCTTGCTTTTTTGAACAAGCTGGAGCAATGACGCTGAACAACTCGTTCATGCGCATGAAATAAGAGATGATTTCCTCGAATTGCGATATAATAGGGTTAATTATAACCAAGAATGAGTGAAAAACTAAACGGTCAAAGGGGAAGAAGCAATGACACATGCCAATGCAAGGGCTCCCAGCTAAGCCTTAACCCCAAATCGATCACGTGCCCCTCCATTTGTCGGTTGAGAAGCCTTCAACCATAAATGAGAGGAGCAGCAGCACCATGGGCTATATGCCGAATGTTTGGAAGCTTTACGCGATCCGGTTTTTTTACAATTTGATTCCTGCTTATGTCATCGAGAGATTGTTTTGGGAAGAGAGAGGCATGACCATTCAAATGGTCGTCTTCACGGAAATTATTTTTGCAGTGACGATTGTATTGCTCGAGATCCCCACAGGAATTATGGCCGACAAGTGGGGTCGGAAGCATATGATCGTATTGTCAGCCCTATTAGGCTGCTTTGAATTTCTTATCTTGGTGTATGCAACGGAGTTTTGGCATTTCGCGCTTGTTGTTTTTCTGGCGGCGATTGGCAGCTCTGCAAGCAGCGGTGCGGAGAGCGCGCTGCTCTACGATTCTTTGGCGTCCGAGGGGAAGGCGCAATCGTTCGAAAAATATGTGGGCCGCATGAATGCGCTCGATATTTCCTCGATCATGATTGCTGCTCTGTGCGGGAGTTTCTTGGCAGGCCGCTTTGGGTATTCGTTTAATTATTGGATATCCTTCGTCAGTATGCTTGTTTCCCTGTGCTTCACCCTTATGCTCATTGAGCCTGCTGGAGCTGGAGGCAAGCAGGAGGATGAGGATGAGCAGATTCCGATAAAGGTGTATATGACAGCATCTTTGCGCTTCTTTAGAGATAACAAAGGCGTGCTGCTCGTTGTTCTATCGGGCATGGTGACAGGCGCGGCGATCAATTTCATCGATGAGTTCTGGCAGACTTATTTGGACAGATTGGGAATTCCGGTTATTTATTTCGGCTTGTTCTCGGCAGCGCTATTTGTTGTCAGACTTCCGGGCAGTATGCTGGCATATAGGCTGAAGAATAAATTTAATTACCGTTTTTTATTGGCAGGAGTAACTGCGGTTTTAGCTGTAAGCTTCATCTACTTGTCGGTAATAAAAGATTTCAGCGGACTTTCTGCCATGTTCATCATCTGCTTGCTTGCCGGGATGATCGAGCCGCTGGCTGCAGGTTACTTGCATCACCGGATCGATTCCTCCATGAGGGCGACGATGGGCTCCTTTCAATCTTTAGGGGAAAATGCGGTTCTCATCATTACTGGATTGGGCTTCGGATATTTCTCATCCCAATATGATGTTTTTGGCGGGTATGGCTTTATAGGAATCGTTTGCGGTGTGTTTTTTCTTTATTTCACACTCGTATCCAAGAAAATCATTGAATAGGTTTAACATTGGGGCTGCTCTCGGAATCTTTAATGGATTCCAGGACAGCCCCTGTTCGTTGCAATCGCAAGCACTCGCATACTTTGCATGAGATAATAGGGGTTATTTGAGAAATTAGTGATCATTTTCGTGAAGATAAGCGATAGTTTTTGCTCGACTGGAGACGTTCAGCTTCTTGTAAATGGTACTAAGATAATTTTTTACGGTACCCTTGGTCAAGAAAAGCTCAGAGGCAATCGTCTGGTTAGACTTCCCTTGCTTCAGCATTTTTACAATGTTTCGTTCCTGTACGGTCAGAAGATCCAGCTTTTGCTCCTGTGGTTGATCAAGCAGTGGCAGCTCCCTTATTTCTTGTGATGATTTTTCATGCTGCTCTGATGATTGGATCGCCTGAGCAAGCCGCAGCTGAATACTGAGCGGATAATTGATCCGCCCATCTAGACAGTCCTGTATCGTAGAAAGAAGCTTCCCGGTCTCAATCCCTTTGACCAAAAATCCACTAGCCCCATGACGTATCGCTTCCCAGATGTACTCTTCCTGCTCGAAGGTTGTCAAAATCAGCACCTTCGTATCCGGAAATTCCGTTCGGATTTGTTTGGTGGTTTCCAAGCCGTCCTGCTTTGGCATATGGATGTCCATCAACACAAGCTGAGGGCGATGCAATCGTACCTGCGCTATCGTATCCAAGCCGTCACCTGATTTAGCTACTACGCTATAGTTGTCTTCCATATTTAGAATAGCTGCCAAACCATCGCGGATTAAGGGCTGATCGTCTGCAACTAGAATGGTTGTTTTCGACAATCTACTCACTCCTTTCGTTTGTTTTCACTTGCATAGGTATCGTGATCGCCAAGGTTACACCGCTGGCTGGACGATTCTTCGTAATCGACAGCTCGCCTCGAACATCCTTTACTCTCTCCAGCATGGCGTTCAGGCCAAAACCGGGAACGATTTGAAGAGGCGGCTTGCCATTATCAGTCAGCCTAAATTCGATATGCTCCCTATGCTGGGTCAATGAGAAGTGGAATTTGGTGCTTGCACCATGCCGAATGCCATTGGTAAGGCCCTCTTGCAAGGCACGATAAATGGTTAACTCTATCAAGGGTGACAGTTCAGGCATCGACGCATCTATTTCATATGTAATTTGCACGTTGGCTTGATTGTTCGTTTCCTCGATCAGCCCCGTGAGCTCAGGTAAGAACTGATGACCAGGAATGTTTTCGCGCAGCAGATGGACGGAGCTTCGAACATCATCCAGGCCGCTGAGAATATTTTCTTTGGTTCGGTCGATCATCTCTTGCGCAATGTCATAACGATTTTTTTGGATCGCATGTGATGCTGTTTGCAGCCCCGCGAAGGCTGAGGTTAGCGTATGTCCTACCGAGTCATGAATCTCGCGTGCAATTCTCGTTCGTTCTTGCAGCTTTGCTTTCCGCTCCAATTCAATCGAAGCGATCCGCAGCTGTTCATTGTCTTTCGCTAATTGGTTTTTTTGTTGAAAAGCAATTTTGGCGAGTAAGCTTATCCCGAAAATGGCATAGTATTCGATGACCCGAGGCATAAAATCGAAAATTTTTTCATAGAGTGGGGGCTGCTGAAAAATCCTAAGGCTTAGCACGAAGGAAAAATAGCTCAAAGTCGTAAAGAGAATCGAATGGTTTCTAGAGTGATGAAAGGTGAATTCGCCTATGAGAATTAAGATATAGACTTGTGCAAAAAAGTCTTCCGACATAATCGCTATAAGGAATGCTAATGCGAGTTGAAAAAATAAAAATAGAGTGCCTTTCACGCTTTGCAAGTCAAGCTTCAAGATGTAGTCACGAATCAGGAGAACGGCAATATAGGCGCATGCGATCAAGCACAGTCCAATCGAAAACACAGCCGTATGGAGCAAGGTTGCGGCGGTTGCTATGACGACGAACATAGTCGAGACTAGATTTATTTTTTTGAGTAATTGAGTATCCACTAGTTGTCCCTCGCATGGGTAAATATATTTATAATCTATTCTATCATATGTGTGACTAAAGTCATATAAACTTGAAAATAATGTCACAAAATGACCATAAATCTTCTTTTCTAGTGAACTTATTCATCTATCGCAGGACTTTAGAATCATATATAATGAGGATAAGTCTAACGGTATCATGTTGAATAGGTATAAAAGACTATAATAATAGACTGTCTATTCCTCTACAGATGAAAATAAGATTTCAAAGGAGACGTGTACAATGTTTCTAATTTTATGGAACGTATTAGGTTGCATTCTTCTCGGTTTGAGTTTATATTTTCCGATCGTCCGGATTTTGAAGGCTTGAATGGTGAAAGATGGGCATTCGATCGGTACGGGAATTATTTTCCTTGCTGTTCAACCATGTACTGGGCACTTTCGATTGAACATAGCCGGGTAGGCTCGTTCGCAGGCTTTGAGGGAGATGATGACCATACTGAATGGTTTTTTCTTTAGAGAGCTTAGAAAATTAGGCTACGATGATGAGATGCGATATAAGCTGATGATCTACGGGATTAAACGAATTTTGGGGAACAAAAAAAAGTCAAAACGTATATTCAGGGCAAAAATAAAAACGAAGCCGAAATGGGATTAGTCACTCCTTTTTTTATCTTGGTGTACATAACGGAATTTTGGCTGTTGAATCAAATAGATTGCGGGGCTGTTCTCAAATCCTTTTATGGATTTTGGGGACAGCCCTGTTTTTTTGCTATGGAATAGAGCAAATATGGCAAGAAGGGAATAATCGACAGCTTATTCGGGCAACTTATTCAGAAATCTATCCGCTAATACCAATAAAAGGAGAGTTTATATGGGTACAGGCATAGCGGGTTATACTGCGGACGAAATGGCCAAAAAAATAGAAGAAGCAATCGGTCAAACGAATAGCTTCATCTCCAAAGAGCTGCTAGTGGATGGGCGAAAGGCTATTTTGTTATATTTTGACGGCTTGTGCGATCCGCAAGATATGAATCAAAACGTGATTGATCCTTTTTTTCGATTGGAAGGGATCTTGCAATATCAAGCTTTTCTTAAATCTATTCCGAACTGCACGGAGTCAGAGAGCGCCCAGCAGGCAGTGGTAGAAATGTGGAACGGCTCCGTTGCCATTTGCATGGAGGGTGCATTATTTCTGTATGATGCCAAACGTTTCGATAAAGTTTCGGTATCGGAATCTGAGCTGGAGACTGTCCTGCTCGGCCCAACAAGCTCGTTCACCGAGAACATCTCGATTAATATCGACATGATCCGGCAGCGCTATCTCCAAAACTCGCTTGTATCCGAAGAGACACAGGTCGGAAAGCGGATGAAGATTCCTGTTGCCCTTCTCTTTGACGAGCAAAGTGTAAACGAGGAGCAACTGCTTAAATTTCGCAACAGGCTGCAGCGGATTAGCAATGGAATCGAGCGGATCGACCAATTCCAAAAAATGCTGACAGAAGAAAAGTGGACCGTGTTCCCTGCAGTGCTGATGAGCGAGCGTCCAGATCGAGTAGTCAAAAGCCTGCTGGAAGGAAAAGTGGTCTTGCTCGTTCAAGGTACACCTCTGGCTTTCATCGCTCCTATTTCTTTCTTTGATTTCATGTCAGCTATGGATGATTTATATTACATGCGTCCCATCCGTTATTTTCTGCTGCTGATCCGTTATTTTGGAATGGCGATCAGCGTTCTTTTGCCAGGGCTATATATTGCCATTACGTCCTTTAATCCCGAGTTTTTACGAATTGAGCTTGCCTTGACGATTGCCGGAAGCCGATTAATGGTACCTTATCCGACGTTTATCGAGGTGCTTATTATGATGCTGATGATGGAGATGCTATCGCAAGCGAGCATTCGTTTGCCGAAAGTTATTGGACCGGCCGGCACGACGGTTGGCGGTCTGATCCTTGGTCAAGCTTCTGCTGAAGCCCGTTTGGTCAGCAATATTATGGTCATTATCGTAGCGGCGGTTGCGATTGGAAATTACATTATACCTAATACCAGCATGTCAATGGCTGTGAGGGTATTGAAATATCCGTTTGTTGTACTCGCTGTCTTGTTTGGGCTGAGCGGAATAGTGGCTGGCATTGTCGTGCTCGTATTTTATCTCGCCCATCTCCGCACGCAAGGCAATCCCTATATGCAGGTACTCACCGGAAAGAAATAGCGAAGAAGGGGGAAGTGCAAATGAATCGGTATTTTTATTATTTGCTATTCATTAATGCCATATCGAACGTCATCTTGTTCCTGCCAGGCATTTTGACGGAGGACAGGTATCATGGAGCTATATTCGCGATTTTGCTCGCATTGCCATTCGGCTTCACGATGTTTTATTTGTTTAGCCGTACGCTTCGGCACTTCCCTCAACTCAACTTGGCCGAAATTTTGAAATCGTATTTCCCCAAGTGGGCACAGTATGCCGTTTTGCTCCTATATATTCCGGCTTGGTATTCATCAGGGGTCTTAATGCTATCCGGAATAGCGGATATCACCCAAATATTCATAAATCCGAATTTCCCTTATTTTCTGCTGCTGCTTCTATATATTTCTGTATTTATCATTGTCATTCTATTTGAAAGTGTTGCCGTTCTTTATGGTTTAGAAATATTTTTTTATTTTATTGTAGCGATGCTGCTGTTTGTATTCGTTCGTTCCATCATGGACACCCAATTCAATTGGGATGGCGTGATTGAGATTTGTATGCAGAAGGTAACCATGCCAACTCTACTATCCTTTGGCGTTACGACGTATTGCTTCACCGGATATACCGACATGACTATTTTCAACAAAGACTTCAACCCCCCTTTTAAGGGGAAGCATCTATGGCTGGTGCCGTTTGGCATGTTGCTGCTGATGCTGCTTGCTTTTTTTATACCGATTGGCCTTCTGGGGACGGAAGGGGTTGCGAGCTTTAACCATCCATTCATTTCGTCGACCGATTCGTTAAGCATGCAAATGGGCGTTATCGAGCGTGTCTTTTTTATCTTTTTGTTTATTTATATTATGACTGGCGTAATCAACGTCATTGTGCACTGGAAAGTTACGTTTGACTTGATTGGCAGCATGTTAAAAGAGCAGCTTGGAAAAAAGGTAGGCGTTAAGCACAAAGTGATGATTTGTCTAGTGTTTGCCTCTATGCCATTCGTTCTGCGCATGTTCACGAACGATCAAGCTGTATATCAAATAGGCGTTTACTGGTTAAGCAGCCGTGTCTTTCTGGAAGTACTGCTGGTGTCCATCATGCTCCTCGCCGTCATACTGAAGAAAAAGGAGAAAAAAAGCATTGAAGTCGGCTAAGTGTCGTTTGCTGCTCTGTCTGTCTTGTCTTTGCTTCGTATTGTCAGGCTGCGGATTTCGGGATATCGATAAACGTTTCTTTGTCGTGGCCATAGGGATTGATAAGGCTAAGGAGGGAAATAAATTTGTCGTTTCACTGAAATTATCCGATCCAAGCCCGGAGTCACAGAAAAAGCAAAAAGGGGTCGTCGTCAAATCCGCCGAGGCGGATACGATTGCCATTGCTGTTTCTAAAATCAAGGCGAACGTCGGCTTGGAGCTGGAGTTCGGGCAGGCAAAGGCGATCGTATTCGGTGAGTCATTAGCCAGAAGCAATCTTAAGCCCATCGTAGATTGGACCATTCGCAGGCGCGACATTCAAAAAATAGCATACGTTACGATTGGCCATCCCGACGCGAAAACCATTCTAGACCTTCAGCCCCCTTCAGAGCGGTTTCCTGCCAACAATATTTTTCTGGCATTCGATAGAACGGGTACGAATTCCAGCTTCATCACTACGGTCAAGCTCGCTGACTTTTACCGTAAAACAACGGAAAAAGGACTGGACCCTGTTTTACCTATTATCAGCCCAAAGGACAATGATTTTTTTATTCAAAATGCCGCTGTAATCGAGAAGGGGCAGTCTTTGAGAGCCAAATTGGTGTTGTCTCCTGAAGAGACGATGATCAATAATATGGTTTCCTATAACTTTACGAATCAGATTTTGCATATACAAGCCGAAGGTATGGATTTTGTTACGGACTTGATTAGCTTATCCAGCAAATTCACCATTTTGAAAAAAAATGGAATGCCTAAGGAAATCCATATGAATATTAAAATGGAAGGGATCATTGAGGAGTTGAATAAACTTGGGGAGGAACCAGACAAAAAATACGAAGCTGCTGTTTCGAAAGTGATAACGAAAAAAGTGGAGGCTTTCCTAAATAAGATGCGCAGGGCCAATCTGGACCCGGCTGGCTTCGGACTGCGCTTCCGCTCTCGAAGTGTCGACAACCTCGGGGAATGGAAAGTGTGGAAGCGAGCTTATCCTGATCTCAAGATAAAGGTTCGGGTTGAGTACAAGCTAAAAAATAAAGGATTGATTAAAGGCTGACAGTTGACGTCAAGCTAAGCATTCGGAGTAAGAGGGACACCAGAGAGCGTATCCCTCTATTTGAATTTCAGATTCATCATGGAAAGCGAAGCGCTTTCGCGCTAAAACATCGTGATGCCGTACTCCTCGATTTTGCGATATAAAGTTGTTCTTCCGATCTTCAATTGCCCCGCCGCCTTGCTTAGATTCCACTCCGAGGCCTTTAGCGCCTGCTTGATTGCTGTTATTTCTGCATCTTTTAGGGTGAGCGGTTGATCCTTGCCAGCTCCGGCCTGTGAAGCTTCGCCCTGCTCATCGAACGATAAATGCACAGCGTCAATCGCCTGTCCGTCCGCTAGGAAGACCGCCTGCATAAGAATGCCGTTAAGCTCTCTGATGTTGCCTGGCCAGCTATAGGCTGACAGCTTCTGCTGCGCTGCTTCCGTTAGGAAGGGGCATGGCGAAGCATGCTTCTGGAGCAAATGTGCGGCCAATGTCAAAATATCGCTTCTTTCCCGCAATGCCGGCAGCGTAATGTGTATCCCCTTCAGCCGATAATAGAGATCGGTGCGGAACCGGCCGGCCTTTACCTCCGCAGCCAAGTCCTTATTCGTCGCCGCAATGACTCTAATATCGACCCTTTTGCTCTTCGTGCTGCCTACCGGCGTAATCATGCTCTCCTGAAGCACTCTAAGCAAAGCAGCCTGTGCGCGAAGAGGCATGTCGCCTATCTCATCTAGAAATATTGTGCCTTTATGCGCGGCCTCGAACTTCCCGGCGTTGCCATCCTTGTTCGCGCCCGTGAAAGCGCCGCGAGCATAGCCGAATAATTCGCTCTCAATGAGGCTGTCCGGGATCGCGCTGCAATTAAGGGCAATGAACGGCTCCGACGATCGATTGCTTGCGGTATGAATCGATTGCGCGAACAATTCCTTCCCGGCTCCGCTCTCGCCGAGCAATAGGACAGGGAAATCGGTTGCCGCCGCCTTCTGGGCGAGCTCCTTTTTCTGTATGATCGCCGGACATGTACCGACAATATCTCTAAACGTATACAAACGCCGCTCGCCATCCTCCTGCTTCCGAATAGAGACGGACTGCCACAGCCTCTGATGCTCATTATGAACGGTTTCCACCGAGAAGCCGTCCAGCTTCCCTAGCTCTTGGCCGATTGCGCCGCTTCCTACAATGCGGAGGGCTGCTTGATTAGTGCGCAGAATACGGTTATCCCGGCTGATGGAGAGCAGCGGCAAAGGATGATTTTGTGAGGAGTAGTCCAGCTCTCTTAATGTAAGGAGTTGCTCCTTCTTCGACTCCTCCAGCAATATTTTGTTTTGGATGGAGAAGGCGGCCATACAGGCAAGAGAGAACGTATAGACATGGTAATGCTCCTGCTTGCCGCTAATATTAATGATGCCGATCAGCTCGCCGATTGCGTTGAAGATGGGAGCAGAAGCGCAGGTCAAGAAGTGATTGGAGCTGAAAAAATGCTCTTCGGCATGTATGCGCACCGGCTTCTTCTCCGCGATGGCGACGCCGATTGCGTTGGTGCCTTTTCGTCTCTCCGCCCAATTGGCTCCTACCTGCAGTTGAACGGCTACCGCCCGGCGAGAGAAATCGGCATCTCCAGCCGTATGAATGATCGTTCCCTGCGGATCGATAAGCAGCGCCATTTGGCCGGATTGCTTGATGCCTGCATGCAAATGCTCGAATACTTGCTCCGTGTAATGAATCGTTTGCTCGTTTTGCTTGAGTATGGGCTGTATGCGGCTTCCGGTTAAGATGTCATCGTCAATGGGGTCGGTAGGCTTTAAACCTAATTCGTGACAGCGCTTCCAAGACAGCGCCGCCGCTTCGGATAAAAATTTATTTTCCACTGATAGCAAAATATACACCTCCAGGCGCAATCGGTATCCTAACCCGATCATACCATAGTTGCTTTTATTAATGGAGAGCAAGAAGACAGAATGTTCCGAAATGAAACACTTCTCATGTATCAAAGCGGAACAGCATTGGTGAAGCGCTTACACAAAAGACTGATTTGCCGCCATTCCGTAAGTTGGCACGATTCTTGCTTATATAATTAATGTAATCCATTTTAAGGAGGCTGAGCTACATGATTTATGCACAACCTGGACAAAACGGATCAAAGCTTACATTTAAAAAACGGTATGAAAACTTTATCGGCGGACAGTGGACTGCGCCTGTTAAAGGCCAGTACTTCGAAAATCCGTCGCCTGTAAATAACCGTGTTTTTTGCGAGGTGCCGCGCTCGACGTCAGAGGATATCGAGCTGGCACTAGATGCAGCGCATGCTGCCAAGGATGCATGGGGACGCATGTCAGTTGCGGAGCGTGCCGTTATTTTGAACAAAATTGCTGACCGGATAGAAGCCAATTTAGAGATGCTGGCGGTTGCCGATACCTGGGATAACGGCAAGCCGGTTCGGGAGACGCTGGCAGCAGATCTGCCGCTGGTTATCGATCATTTCCGCTATTTTGCGGGAAGCATTCGCGCGCAGGAGGGCTCGCTCAGCCAATTGGATGACAATATGGTTGCTTACCATTTCAATGAGCCGCTGGGCGTCGTCGGCCTGATTATACCGTGGAACTTTCCGCTGCTCATGGCGACATGGAAGCTCGCTCCGGCGCTTGCGGCAGGCAATGCGATCGTCCTGAAGCCTGCTGAGCAGACACCGGCATCCATCTTGGTGCTGATAGAGCTTATCCAAGATTTGCTGCCGCCGGGCGTGCTGAACATCGTAAACGGCTTTGGGCTTGAAGCAGGGAAGCCGCTTGCCTCGAGCAGCCGTATTTCCAAAATCGCCTTTACCGGCGAGACGACGACGGGCCGCTTAATTATGCAGTATGCTTCGCAGAACCTGATTCCGGTTACCTTGGAGCTGGGCGGCAAGTCGCCTAACATTTTCTTCGAGGATGTAGTCGCTCGTGATGACGCCTTCTTCAATAAAACGCTCGAGGGTTTCGCGATGTTCGCGCTCAATCAAGGAGAGGTCTGTACCAGTCCATCCCGCGCGCTCATTCAGGAATCGATCTATGATCAGTTTATGGAAAGAGCCTTGAAGCGGGTTGCATCCATTAAGCAAGGCAATCCTCTCGATACGGACACGATGATTGGAGCGCAGGCCTCTACCGAGCAGGTGGAGAAAATTATGAGCTATATCAACATCGGCGCACAGGAAGGCGCTGAATGCCTCATTGGCGGAAACCGCGCTGCGCTCGAAGGGGATATTTCCGAGGGCAACTATATTCAGCCAACCGTGCTGAAGGGGCATAATCAGATGAGAATTTTCCAAGAGGAGATCTTTGGACCGGTCCTCTCCGTCACGACGTTCAAGGATCAGGAGGAGGCGCTCGCCATTGCCAATGACACGCTCTATGGACTTGGCTCCGGCGTATGGACGCGCGACATGAATACGGCCTACCGGATGGGGCGCGGCATTCAAGCCGGACGCGTATGGACGAACTGCTACCATGCATATCCTGCCCATGCGGCGTTCGGCGGCTATAAGACGTCGGGCATCGGGCGCGAGAATCACAAGATGATGCTTTCCCATTATCAGCAAACCAAAAATTTGCTCGTCAGCTACAGCCCCGACGCGTTGGGCTTCTTCTAAGCGTGTGCTGCGATGACGACAGAAGTGAGCAAGGTTGTCGCTACCGATGCCGCCCTTGCGCTCATTGAATGGGTAAAGGCCAAGCATGGCCCGGTCATGTTCCATCAATCAGGCGGCTGCTGCGACGGCAGCTCTCCGATGTGCTACGCGCGAGGGGAGTTTCTGATTGGCGACAGCGATGTATGGCTTGGGGACATAGGCGATGCCCCATTCTATATGAGCAATTCGCAATACGATTATTGGAAGAACACGCAGCTCATTATTGACGTGGTGCCCGGCAGAGGCGGGATGTTCTCGCTGGAAGGGCCGGAAGGCCGGCGGTTTCTGACTCGCTCGAGGATGTTCACCGAAGAGGAGCGGGGCGTGCTGGGGCTTTAAAGCAATTATTCACTATAATCCACCCCTGCTTTCTTCTAGTAGAGAGCAGGGTTTATTTTATGATGGAAATAGAGAAGAAAAAACGAATATAATATTAAGTAAACGTTTACATAAGATCTAAGGGGGAATGTGCATGGAAATCTCATTGGCTGCTCAACAGCAGCAGAAGCTGCAGCTTACACCGCAAATGCGGCAGTCTATGGAAATCCTTCAGATGTCCTCCTTGGAATTAAATGAATTCATGAAGCAGCAAGCGCTGGATAATCCCTTTATTGAGCTGCAGCCGGCGAAGGAAGTCTCCCTTAACCGCCATATAGGCAGCACCGATCCAGATTGGTGGCTAAATGTCGAGCATTCAAGCGAGACGACCTTAGAATCGGTATTGCTTGAGCAGCTCGCCTATTTGAAGCTTGATCGCGCAACAATGACGTTGTGCAAATGGATTATCGGAAATTTGGATGACAAGGGCTATCTCCTGTATGCCAAAGAGGAGATTGCTGCGCTAAATGGCGCTGCTTTCAAGCAGGTAAGCGAGGCTGTCGGCATCATTCAAAGCTTTGAGCCGCACGGTGTGGGAGCATCGACGTTAGCGGAGTGCCTGATTCTCCAATTACAGCATCAGCAGGAGCGAGATTCGTTAGTGATTAACCTTGTCTTGCATGACTTGCCGACCATCGCGCAAGGGAAGCTGCGGCAGCTGGCGGAGAAATACGGAACAGAGCTTTCGGACATTAAGGCAGCCATAGCGAAGATCAGCTCGCTTAATCCAAAGCCAGGGGCATTGTACGGTAGGGAAAAGCCGCAATATATAAATCCAGATCTACATCTTAGGCAATTGGAAGGCAAATATGAGGTGTACCTCGATCAATCCTGTTTGCCGCACATCACCATCAATCCATCCTATTTGAGCATAATGGAGCAGAATGCCTCAAAGGATGTCCAGCGCTATTTGAAAAAAAACTGGCAGGCAGCGAGAGAGCTAACGAGCAACATCGAGCGCAGAAAGGTTACGCTGCTGAAAACCGCCGCCGTTATTTTTGAGCTGCAGGCAGCGTTTTGCAGCCATGGCGTCTCCCATATTCGGCCCATGACCATGAAGCAAGTAGCCGATGCGCTGCACATGCATGAATCAACGGTCAGCCGAGCTATCAACTATAAGTATATTCGCACGCCGTGGGGGCTTTATGCGCTCAAGTATTTTTTTGGGTCCTCGATCAAGCATGCTGACGGAACACTGGTATCGCCAATGTATATGAAGGAGCGAATTCGTGAACATATAGCAGCGGAGAAGCCGGACTCGCCATTATCGGACCAACAACTCGCCTCGCTTCTTGCAAGCGAGGGGCTGCTGATCTCACGTAGAACCGTGACCAAGTATCGAGAGCAAATGAGCGTGCGATCCTCTACTGGGAGGAAGCAATCGCTTAAGAGGCAAATGTAATGCTTAACCTATGATTTAGAAAGGGCGCACGCTCTTGTCATGTACGATCGACAGGAGCGGCGCCCTTTTCATGTATTATTTGTGGAATTGCGGCAAAAATTCGCGGTTCTCTGCAAGAATATCATCAAGCATAGGCTTCGCAAGATCTGCTGACCCAACCAAAGGATGGATAGTCAATGCTTGCAAAGCTGCATTGTAGTCGCCTTTAACAGCTGCCTCAATGGCAAGCTCTTCATAAGCCTTTACGATTTGCAGAAGGCCGCGTATTTTTGGATTCATCGGTGTAGTGAGCTGAATGGGTTTTGCGCCATCCGAGCCAATCACACAGTTTACCTCAATAGAAGCATCATCAGGCAAGCAAGGAATGGTTCTGTTGTTTCTTACATTTACAATCTGGCAGTCCTTCTTGTTGTTGTAGATGGAAGAGATCAAATTAAGTGCAGAATCTGAGTAATAAGCGCCGCCGCGCAGTTCCAATTGCTTTGGCTTCACGGCAAGGTTAGGATCTTTGTACAGCTCGAACAGCTCGTTTTCCACTTGCTTCACGATCTCAGCCCGAGTCCCTTTCGTATTGACTTCCTCCAGCTGTTTCTTAAGCATTTGTTCCTTCATATAGAAATAGCGGTGGTAGCCGCAAGGAAGAGCGCCTAACGATTGAATAAATTCTGGACTCCAGGAGAAGCCAGGTATATTTTGCATCGTAAATTTGGAGTCGCCGGAAGCTTGGAACAAAATGTCGTCGGTTCTGTCCACGCCATCGACTAAAATTTTTGTCGTCCAGTTCAGATGGTTAATGCCGACCATTTCAATATCAATGCTGGATACATCTACGCCCATCAAGCTGGCGATTTGCATTTTGGTTTCGATCGGCAGATTGCATAGGCCCATTGTTCGTACATTGGAGTACTTCAGCACAGCTTCGGTAACCATGCCGGCTGGATTCGTGAAGTTGACTAAGAGCGCATTAGGCGCAAGCTCCTCGATGTCCTTGCATATATCCAGAATGACGGGGATGGTGCGCAAGCCTTTAGCGAATCCGCCTGCGCCAGTCGTTTCCTGGCCAATACAATTATATCTAAGCGGAATCCGCTCATCACGGCCGCGTGCTTCCAGCAAGCCCACCCGCATTTGAGTCGTTACGAAGTCGGCATCCCGAATGGCTTCGCGACGGTCAAACGTGAGGTGAAGGTTAATCGGTACATTCGCTTTTTCAAGCATCCGCTTGGCAAGGCTGCCAACGATTTCGAGCTTCTCCCGGCCTGCCTCAATATCTACCAAGTACAAATCTTTTACAGGCAATTCTTCGTAACGCTTGATAAAGCCTTCGATTAACTCTGGGGTATATGAAGACCCCCCGCCAATTACCGCTATTTTTAAATGTGGTTCTCTCATCATTCATATCCTCCATATGCATTGAATTTGTTAAGCGTATCATCTGTAACCGAAATCTGTAGATGGTCCATAGCCAGCAATATCGAGCCGTATACCGGTGCGATTTCCGGAATAATCAATTCAACGCTTGGGTTCTCCATATCCAAGACTTTGCGCAATTCATTTAGAAGGTAGGGACTGCGGCCCTTCTGAAGGACACTTCCAATGAGAACGATCGGGACCGTTTTCCCTTTAAAGCCACCGAGCCTGCGAATAACGGTATTTGCCGTAATTCCCAGCTCATTTCCTGCTTCCTTCAACAGGTGAATAGCCAGCGTATCTCCCTCGGCGGCCGCTTCATGCAAAGATATGGTCAATCTGCCTTCGCGAATATGTTGGATGTCCCGGTCCAGGAAGTCATTAATGAGATCACCCATCGTAGGGAATCCGAAGTATTGGAGCAGTTTCTCAGGCAAAATCGAAGGGATTTCACGGCCCTCCCAGGATCTGACTGCCGCCCGGAACATCGTTGTTGCCATATAATTTGCTCCAAGATTATCTCCGTACAAATAGCCGATGCCTCCGACCTGCACCGTTTCGCCGGCATCATTTCTGCCTGCTGCATTCGATCCGGTGCCGCAGATAAGCACAACACCTGTGTTGCTTGCGCTACCCGTCCGCAGACCTTCGAAAGTGTCGGATACCATGTCCCAATTTGCGAATGGAATAAGGGATAAAGCGGGCCGGACGATGTAGTAATCTTGTTGCCGGTCTAGTCCTGCGAGACCGTATTGTGTAAAGGCAATATCCGAATGAGACAGGTCGGCAGCTTGGAGTGCTTGATTAATCGACTCATTAATATGGGCGATAGCTTTGTCTATCCCTATGCTTTGATGGTTGCTTGCTCCAGATATTCCGCTGCTGATTTTATCGCCATTGCCGTTTACGATAACCGCATACGTTTTAGAGCCGCCGCCATCAACACCAAGCATATATGTGTTCGTTGTCATTCTTTTACACCGCCAGCCATTACTCCTCCAATAATGTACTTATATAGGAAGAGAGAGATAATTACCGGAGGCAATGAAGCCAAAAACCCGCCCGCTGTCATGGAGCCCCAATCGATACTGTGCTTCCCGACAAACTCAGCCACCATGACTGGAAGCGTTTTGGAAGCGTAGGTTTGGGTGAAAGCATTCGCAAACAGAAATTCATCCCATGCGTTCAAAAAGGCGAAAATAGCAGTAGCCGCGATTCCGGGCATCGATAATGGCAAAATAATGCGAAACATCGTCCGAATTCGGCTGCAGCCATCCACATAGGAGGCTTCCTCCAGCTCCTTCGGAATCGTTTGGAAATAACCAGCCAGAAGCCAAACCACGTAGGGCAAGCTGAAAGATGTATAGGAGAAGATCAGAGCCCATACTGAATCGAGCAGGGGCGGCGTTTGAAGCAATACGATGCTTGTAAAAGGAATATCGAGCGTGATACCGTCCCTCATCAGGATGTATAGCGGTGTAATAATACTAATTGAAGGCATGATTTGCACCGCAAGAATGACAAACAATCCCGTTTTGCGAAATGGGAATTTAATTCGGGAGAACGCGTACGCCGCAAATACACCGACAAATATCGAGATTACAGTGACCAGTACGGATACGACCACGCTGTTTTTTAATGCACTGAGGAACACGACGGCATTGCTTCCCGAGAGCAGGCCGATATAGTTTTTCAACGTCGGCGAATGCGGGATCAAATGACCGTTAATGAGCTCGACTTCTAAAGACAATGAGGATAAGAACAGGTATATAAAAGGAACTAAAGTGAAAATCGCGAGCAAAATGACGCCTATCCATAAATAGAAGGGCGGGAATAGATCGGTGCTGGCCGCTTTGAACATCTGATTCCATTTATTTTTTTTCGAGTGCATGTTTTCACCTCCGTGAAGTATTATTCTTTTTTGTTAAGCAAACGAACATAGAGGATAGCCAGTAACAGAATGACGATTGCAGTCATCCACGCCATGGCAGATGCCTTCCCGAGAAAGAAATATCGAAACGCGTTATTAAAGGTTAAATAAGAGACGGAGGTTGTCGCATCTCCGGTAAAGACCGTTAGAACATCGTAAACTTTAAAAGCGCCCATTGTCCGCAGGACGAGAGCCATCATAATGGAAGGCGCGAGCTGCGGAAGCGTAATATGAAATACTTTTTTCCAAAAGTTAGCCCCGTCGAGCATGGAAGCTTCATATAAATCCGAGGAAATGGATTGTAAGCCTGCTAGTAGAATGATCGTTATAAAAGGCGTCATCTTCCAAGCGTCCGCAAGCACGACGAAATAAACGAGATGACTTGGGTCGGCCAGCCATACCGGATTTACACCCGGGGCAAGAATATGCAATTTATGCAATATAACCGTCAAGCCGCCATAACCTGGGTTTAAAATCCACTGCCAAGTCAAACCGTTAACGAGAGTAAGCAGCGCCCAAGGGATAATAATGATCGCTCTGAAAAACGATCTGCCCCTAAATGTCTGGTTCAGCAGCAAGGCGCTGACAAAGCCGAAAAACAGCTCTAGCGAAACGGACAGCACAGTGAAAACAAAGGTGCGGTTCATCGAAATTTGGAAATCCGCGCTTTTTAGAACGTCCAAATAGTTTTTAAAACCAACATAATAAGGAGTGGAACCATCCATTAAATTGTAATGGTAGAAGCTCCAGATAATCGTATCGTATACAGGTACAACAAACGTTTTTATTAATAAATAAGCAGTAGGCAAAATGAATAAAAGCGCCAATAGCATATTTTTGCGGTCGTGGTTTAGAAGTCTTTTGTTGCTGCCGATGGTTTTATTCATAGATCCTCCCTCTAAAGAATTTTGCGGGCTAGCTCTCTTTAGAGAGCTAACCCGCGAATTCCGTTTATCATTTTGTCGATTCAGCAATGGCTTTCTCGATTTTTTCTGTAGCTGCGTTTAAAGCTTCTTCTGGTGTTTTTTGTCCTAAGAGCGCTTGGTGAAGCTCAGCAGACAGAAGGTCGGACCAGTGAACGTAACCAGGAGCGTTCGGACGGTCATGCCCGTAGTTGTACTGCTCGGAAATTTTCTTGATTGTGCCTGTCTTATCAGCCGCTAGAAGCTCAGGATCTGTGTACAAGCTTTGCAGAACGGGGTATTGGCCTTCAATTACGTATTCATCCAATTGATATTCTCTTTCTCCAATCCATTTCAGGAAAGCAAGAGCCGCTTGTTTGTGCTTGCTGCTCTTCATGATAGCCAGACCCTCAGAGCCCGTAACTGCTGCGGAAACAACATCGCCTTGACCAGGCATTAAACCAACATCCGTCTTGTCCACTACGCTGGATTTGGTAGGGTCGTTCAAATCCGGATAACGGCCTTCCCATGAGCTGATCATAGCGAGCTTGCCAGCTGAGAATGCACGCGTTACATCTTCCTCCGACCATTGCAAGCTTGCAGGATCTACGGTCTTGTCTGTGTTAAGAATATCGACCATATATTGAAGCGCATCAAGTGCACCGCCTTTATTGAAGGAGGGCTTGCCGTTTTCATCAAAGAACTTGCCGCCAAATGCGTAGGTCAAGCTCACATAATCGGTAATGAGAGATTCGGATTGCTTCCAAGACCAACCGGATGCATAGATGCCGTTGCCTGTAAGCTTCTTCGAAGCTTCGCGGAATTCATCATACGTTTTTGGAGCTTGAGTAATGCCGGCGTTAGCCAAAAGCTCTTTGTTCCAGTAGAAATGCTTTGTTCCTGAATACCAAGGGATCGCAGCTAGCCGTCCATTATAGGTTACGGAGCTTAGGGACGATGGCGTGAATTGGCTTTGTACATCTTGTGGGATAATATCCGTTAAGTCTTCAGCCAAGTTCCCTTCTAGAAATTGACCAGCCCAGATGGTGTCCATTTCCACAACATCGAGATCGGCTGAGTTCGACATTGCGGAAACGGTAATTTTGGAGTACAAGGAGTTGTAATCTACGCCGATAATATTGACTTTGATGCCTGTTTTATCTGTGAATTTCTTTACCATGCCGACGCGCGGGCTGTCAGCACCTTTAGATACAGCCCAAAGCACATTGATTTCTTGGCCTTTCAACGAGGGATCGTCTGTTTTGCTCCAATCCAATTCGTTTGCTGCCGCAGTCTCTCCGTTATTGCCTTTGTTGCCGCTTTCAGCATTTGTCGACGTTTTAGGTGCGCCGCTGCAGCCAGCCAGCAGTACCAAACACAATGTAGCAACCATCAACGCTTTCCATTTCTTCTTCATTCGTACACCTCCGCAAGTTATGAGTCCCCTAAATAGATAAAGATGAACTAAAGATTATGGCTTAACTGCAAGTATCCCCCCTCTCAATAGAATACGAATTATATTAATTCATTTGGTTGTAGTAACAAATTTGATGAGAGTAGTTTCAATTTCCTGTATTTACCTCGGTTTTACCTAAGAGAAGAATGGACGTTTAGATATCAATTTCTGTAATTCATATTGTTATAGTAACAAATTTGAATACAAATGTTTGAATATTTACCGCTTTCATAAACCGAGTATAGTATGATTCAAAAAATGTGTCAACTATCATAACATTTATAATTTTAGTGAAAATGAAAACGGTACCTTTGCATTCTATAAGGCCTTATATTGTTGTAATGACAAATGACATGGTATGATGATAGATGTAATTTTACTTCCGGAGGTTAATAGTAATCATGAAGAAGGACGGCATTGCGCTTTATTATATAGTTAAGGAAAAACTGCTTGATATGATTGACGAGGGGAAGTATACACCTGGGGAGCAGTTTCCTACAGAATCTGATTTATGCGAGAAGTTCGGCGTAAGTCGCACAACTATAAGGCAGGCATTAAGCCAGCTTAAATTAGAAGGTCATATTTATCAAATTCAAGGGAAGGGAACTTTTGTTTCTTTGCCCAAAATAGAGCAGTCCGTTGCCCCCTACCGCAGCTTCAATGAGCATTTGAAGGGACGCGGTCAACAAATCGATACGGAAGTTGTTGATCTTACCGTTGTTTCTGCAGACAAGCGATTAACGAAAAAATTGGAAATTGCGGAAAATGATCCTGTGTTTCGGCTGGAAAGAATACGATATGCAGATGGGCTCCCCTTATTATTCTCAATCACCTATATTCCTTGGAAGGTGACACCGGGACTTACGAAGGAAGAATGTTCTGGTTCATTGTACGCGCTAATGAGAGAGAAATTTTCTATTCAGCTGTCCCATTGCGTGGAATCAATTGAGCCCATCTTGATTGATGAAGCCATTAGCAAGCATTTGAGCGCTCCTATTGGGGCTCCAAGCCTTCTTCTGAATACAGTCACTTACTCGACGGGCAATAAACCGGTAGAATATTCGCATGAAATTTTTAGGGGCGATCGTGCTAAGTTTACCTTCGAGCGCAAATTATAATAGCAAGAGACGATAGGGCATCCACAACGGATGCCCTAAGATTTCGTTCTTCCACCATCTGAATGATCATGTATTGTGACCATATCGGAAATACTAACGACTAATGCCTCAAGTTCGAATGCCTTAATGGGTCAAATGAGATAACGGAGGGTATGCAGCATGAAGCTTCGGGTCCTAATCGCGGCAGATGAGCATTTGGCAAAGGAAAAGCTCATTGACTTACTTTCCAAGGAGCAGGATATTGAGCTATTTCCAAACGCATCCAGCGGGATGGAGACGGTTAAGCTCGTGAGGGACTTCAAGCCGGATGCTCTATTTCTAGATATCGAAATGCCGGGTATAGACGGCTTTCAAACGGCACGTCTCCTCCACGACTTGGATTTCCGCCCTTTCGTTATTTTTACAACAGCAAGCGATCAATATGCTCTGGAGGCTTTCGAGATCGGCGCGATGGATTATTTGCTCAAGCCTTATGGGGAAGAGCGGCTGCGGCAGACTTTAGATCGGATCCGCGAGCGGAAATCGGGTACGAAAAAGCAAGTGGTGAACGAATCAAGTGAAAATGCTGCTGTTCCAATGAAGGAGAGCATTCGCTTTTTACATAGCAAGCTCCTCGTTGAGGCTTATGATCGAATCATGGTGCTCGATACGGATATTATCGTTTATGCAGTGAAAGAGGAGAAATTCACCCGTATTTATACAGCAGACGGTCGTTGTTATACATCGAAGCAAACACTGCATGAGCTGGGACAACGGCTGGGAGCGGCATTTTTCAGACCGCATCGCAGCTATTTGTTGAACTTGAATTTTATTCAGGAGATCGAGCCTTGGGCAAACGGCGCATATAACGCTGTTCTTAAGCTTCCCGAGCAGATAAAAATTCCAGTTTCCCGAAATGAGATCAAAGATATGCTTCTGTTATTGCAGGGAAAGTAACATCAAATCGGTTAAACAGTCCTTTCAGGACTGTTTTTTTGTATTTAGGGTATGAATTTCGACATTTCGCGCCAAACTAATGTTCAGATTCAAGAGTCGCGATATAATTAAAGTGCTTACAAAAACATAATTTCCTTAATCAGGGAGGGATTCTTTTGCAGAAGGGCAAAATCAATTACAGCGACATCGCCCGATCTCAGCTGTTCGTTACGCTGATGGCTAAGAAGAAAAGGTTCATCGTACCAATCACTGTTTTTTTTCTCGCGTTTTATATCACCCTTCCCGTCTTAACGTCTTATTCCAAAGTATTGAATAATGCTGCTGTGGGGCCGATTTCTTGGGCCTGGGTGTTCGCATTTGCCCAGTTTATTATGACTTGGGTCTTATGTTCTCTCTATAGCAGGAAGTCGGTCGAGTTTGACAACATGTGTGACCAGATCAAGAGTGAAGTTCATCATAAGGGGAAAGAAGGCGGCTGATCTATGAATACAGCATTCCTGTTGTTTTTGGTCATCGTGCTTGGTACGCTGGTCATCACTTATTTTGCTTCCAAAAAAACGAATACAGCAAGTGAGTTTTACACGGCTGGCGGCGGTTTGACCGGCTGGCAGAATGGACTAGCTATTGCAGGCGATTACATGTCCGCTGCTTCCTTCCTTGGAATAGCCGGGATGGTCGCATTATATGGATTTGATGGATTTTTTTATAGCATCGGGTTTCTCGTCGCTTATTTGGTCGTCCTATATCTCGTAGCTGAGCCGCTGCGGAATTTGGGCAAGTATACAATGGCTGACATGATAGCTGAGCGATTCAATAACAAGAAAATTCGCGGGGTCGCGGCTCTAAACTCGATTGTCATATCCATTTTCTACATGATTGCCCAACTGGTCGGAGCGGGCGCTCTCATCAAGCTTCTGATTCCAGGCCTTAGCTACACAGCGGCTGTGCTTATCGTAGGCGTGCTGATGACGATTTACGTCGTGTTTGGCGGTATGACCGCAACAAGCTGGGTGCAAATTATAAAATGCGTGCTGCTCGTAGGTGGTACGTTTATCATTTCCATGATTGTTTTCTCCAAATTTGATTTCAATATCGCCCATATGTTTAATGAAATGAAAACCGCTACTCCGCTCAAGGAAGCGTTCTTGAATCCAGGCAATAAATTCAAAAACAGCTTGGATACAATATCATTAAATATAGCGCTTGTGTTGGGTACTGCGGGATTGCCGCATATCTTGATTCGATTCTTCACTGTAAAAGATGCTCCTACTGCCAGAAAATCGGTTGTCGTAGCGACATGGATTATCGGAGCGTTCTACGTGATGACATTGTTCCTCGGCTTTGGCGCGGCAGCATTCGTTGGTGAGGCTGCAATTGTTGAAGTAAATGCAGCAGGCAACATGGCTGCTCCGCTGCTTGCTAAAGCACTAGGCGGCGAATTCCTGTTTGCCTTTATTTCCGCGGTTGCTTTCGCGACCATCCTGGCTGTCGTTGCCGGCTTGGTGCTCTCTGCGGCATCTGCGTTTGCACATGACTTTTACAGCCACATTATTAAAAAGGGTAATGTAAAGGAGAAAGAACAGGTGCGCATGGCAAGACTGGCATCCGTTGGCGTTGCTGTCCTATCCATTATTCTCGCATTGTTTGCTCAGAAAATGAACGTAGCGTTCCTTGTGGCATTAGCGTTTGCCGTTGCAGCGAGCGCGAACCTGCCGGTCCTTATCTTCACCGTCTTCTGGAGAAGATTCAACACAGCGGGTGCGGTTACCGGTATGTTGACAGGACTGCTCAGTGCGATTATTTTGGTGGCGGTCAGCCCGAACGTATGGAACCCAGTAGCTGGGAAAGCGATCTTTGTAGGCGACCCGCTTTTCGATCTGGCCAATCCAGGCATTATCTCGATCCCACTAGGCTTCCTGGGCGCGATAATTGGAACGCTATTGTCCTCCAAGCGGGATGATGCGAAATACGATGAGATTTTAGTAAAAGCGAACACAGGTATCCGAGACCTGCAATAACCGCATCGAATGTTGAGCGGCGCTCCTCTCCTGCTGGAGAGAAGCGCCGCTATTTTTTTTCTAGTTTGGCAGTGCGGCCAGCATCGTATATTCCTTAGCAGTAAAGGCCAAAGCCTTCTGGGACTGGAGGGTGATGACCTGGCCAATCATTTTCGTACCATACATGACGGGGTAATCCGCATACGGTCGTATTGGAGACTGAAAACGATTTAACGGTACGGCTCGAGCTGAACTTGGAGAAGCAGAGCCTGTAGAAATACATAGCCTTCAAAGCCGCTCATCTAGGCGGTTTTGAAGGCTTTTTGCTTGGATAACACCTAATCATGAGCGTATTGGCTAAATAACTGCCTATCTCCCCTTGTTTTAATGAGGCAATTTTGGGACAATAATAAGCAGATTGTTTGTTTCGGCTGGTTAGGCAGAGCGGCTTAACATATTGAAGTTTTGAAAAGAGGGTAAGACATGAATAAAGCATCCATATATGGATTAACGTTTGAACAGCTGACGGAATGGCTGATTGGACATGGCTATACGAAATTTCGGGCATCGCAGGTATGGGATTGGCTGTACCGGAAGCGGGTAACGGCATTTGCAGATATGATCGATGTGAAGGAAGAGTGCATTCAATTGCTGTCCGACCATTTTGTCATTCAAACGCTTAGCGAGCATACTAGGCAGCAGTCAGCGGACGGAACGAATAAGTTTTTGTTCAAGCTAAGTGATGGCAATTTGATTGAGACGGTATTGATGAGACATAAATTTGGTTTGTCGGTTTGCGTCACCACCCAGGTTGGCTGTAACATTGGCTGCAGCTTCTGCGCCAGCGGCTTGCTTGCCAAGAGCCGTGATTTAACAGGCGGCGAGATTGTCGAGCAGATTATGAAGGTGCAGATTCATCTGGATCAGGAGCAGCAGGATGAGCATGTGAGCCACGTTGTCGTCATGGGGATCGGCGAGCCGTTCGATAATTTCGAGAACCTGTCCGATTTTATCAGCATTATTAAGAGCCAGAAGGGTCTTGCTATAGCGGCTAGGCATATTACGGTATCGACAAGCGGCCTCGCAAAAAAAATCGAAGAGTTCGCCGATTCCGATCTGCAGGTTAACCTTGCGGTTTCCCTTCATGCGCCTAACAATGAGCTGAGAACGCGGATTATGAAGATCAACCGTGCGATTCCGATTGAGAAATTAATGGAATCGATTGATTATTATTTGGAAAAAACCAATCGGAGAATTACGCTCGAATATATTTTGCTGAAGGATGTTAACGATCAGCGAGAGCATGCGCTGGAGCTTGCAGAGCTGATTGGCGACCGGCGCAGTCTAGCTAACGTCAACCTCATCCCATACAATCCGGTTGATGAGCATAGCCAGTATCAAAGAACCGATCGCGAAACGATACGCGCATTTTATGATACGTTGAAGAAGCAAGGCGTCAGCTGCAGCGTGCGCCTAGAGCACGGTACCGATATCGACGCGGCTTGCGGGCAGCTGAGAAGCAAGCAGATCAAAAAATCCAAAGAGGGGTCCCGCCAGCAAAACGCGGATTTACAACGGTAAGGTGAGTTTTGCTGGCGGGACCCCAAAGAGGGAATTGATATCGTAGAGAAGCTGTTTGAATGCGGCGTAACGAGGTCGTAGCTAAGATTAAGTCTCATCCTCCCCGGTTCGAGAAGGTGGAGACAATAGATTTACAAGAAGATCTGAAAGTCCTCCCTCGAATTTCAAAAAAAATTTTAAAATTCTCGGATCGCTTGTCGTGGGCTGGATCCCCCGACTCCCCCGGTGGCCAGATACGCTTCCAGGGAATCTCGAATACAAACAAAAAAAAGGATCCGAGTTGCCGATAATGGCCACGGATCCTTTTTATGATAATCAGTCGTAACCGATTTTGATGTTTTATCCGTTAGCTTCAGTAACGCTATCGGAAGCGAATGCAGACCACTTTGCATTTACACCAGTGGAACAATGGAATGAGATGTTATAATCACCAGCGCGCATACCTTGCGGATAAAGCGTAGTGCTTCTCCACGTATATGCTGCTCCCGGCTTAACACTTGCTGCAATATACTCTAATCCTGATGAGTGTTTCATCGTAACAGTTAGCGTGCTTGTACCATTGTTTAGGAAGTAGAATTTACCATGTCCATAACCACCTGGAACTACGAAACCAGCGGTGGTGCCAGAAGTAGTAGCGCTCACAGTTGTGAGAGGCTGTTGGTTACCCATAGTCAGCGGCATAATAATTGGTGGTGTTGTTCTCTCATCTGGCGGATTTAGCGGGACGCTATTAGCGCTAACTACTGCTGGAATCGCCAAAGTTGCGGCTAGTGCTAAGGATAAAACTGCGGATGTTGCTTTGTTTCTCATTTGTCATAAACTCCCTCACCTAGTAAATTGTTATCTATGGAATATTAATATTATTCTTATTTTCAGAAAACACAATGAAAAAAATGGTAAAAACAAAAAAATATGTGGTGGCTGCATAAGCGGAACAGCTTTGCCGGGTACTCACCGCGGGCTCCTCGATCTGCTTCGCTTATGTCGAGACACATAGACAAAACAAAAGATCCGCCGCAGCGACTCTCAGCAGCTCTCATAGGCCACATCGATCGACGACCGGAATAATATACAGGATCCCGTCTACCAGCCGTAGCGTTACCGTCCACTCCGTCAGATCCTCGACCAGCTCAGTATAGCGACAATCGAACGTCCGTTACAGGCTGCCGTGAGACCTTGGCTCGCAGCAGCTGCGTCCTTAACGTCTCACCCATTGTCGTTATTGTCCTCCTCATTCAACGCCCAATAGATCTCCGCTGCTTCCTGCGACGAGTAGCTCACTCGTTTATGTTCCGCCAGGACAGACGCTATCTGCTCTCTGCTGAGACCGCGATCCAACTACCGAGCTCAACATTCCCAATTAAACACGTCATGCGACGGTCGATCTGGCTCGGGCAGTAGAGCTGCCTCCAATGACTGGTCAAACATAACCTTCATTTCGTCGTCGCTAAACGGATTCTCCAGCGCCTCGCTAGCGAGTTGCTCGGCGATCACGGTCATGATCGATAATTGCGCTTACGCACTTCCTGAATCAATGATAAGACGCGATAACAACCGTTAAGGAACTATTTAGCCAGGGATTCGAATCCATGTTGTGAATATTTATATATTACTGTATCCACAGTAATACATAAATACATTAAGATGAACGAGACAGGGAATAAAAGGATCTTCTTTGTCTAATGATCTTTATAAGTTATTGGAATACGATTCAAATGTTTCCCGTTCATTCAGACGCCAATTTGAATCCAATAGAATCTTTTCCTAGTCCGATCAGATCTTCTTTCCGGCCTGTTTTCCAATTTCAAATAGTTCGATCCTCCTTTTGCCACTTGGCTGAGTTCCTAAAAAATGGGGTATATAAAATGTTTTTCTGTCTTACTTTCCCTTATCTTCTTATTGGCTTAAGCTGGTGTAGTTCGGAAGCGTGAAGAGAAAGGCTGTTACCAGCCTTCTCTATCAGCGATTCGCGCAGCCGTTGTCATATCCTGTTTTCTGATGGCCTCGTCTTTCTTCAGAAAGAAATGAAGAATGGCATACTTCGGGCCTGAAATGTGCTTAAACAAAAAGCGCCATTCCCGCTTGGAGCTACCCTTAATTTTCAGTTCCCAGAGCCCATCACGCTTGGTCTTTTCGATTTTTCTGCCAAGATACTCTTTATCCGTGCCATGCTCATTCAAGTAGCCGAAGGCTTCCAAAATTTTGCGTTGGGCATCTTGGCTGAAGCGCATCCTGCCCGCCGTTTTCGTACTTCTTGACCCATTGGTACACCTGGTTGTAGGAAACTTTAAATTGTGTTGCTGTTTTTCCGTAGTCGCGCTCATTTGCAATACAGTAAAGAACGATTTCGTTTCGTTCCTGCCATGTGGTAGATCGACCCTTTGTCATAGCTATTGCTCCTTTGTTAACCGATTTGAAGCTGCTGTGACTATTATACTTGTTGACCCATGTTCGAAGTTGAGTTCGGCTTGTTATTTTGTATTTGTCGATGAGTTCATTATCTCATCCATAAATTTTAAAAAGAAGCCTTCCGGATCCCGGAGGGCTTCTATTCATTTCTCTTAGGGGTCCCGCCAGCAAAACTCACCTTACCGTTGTAAATCCGCGTTTTGCTGGCGGGACCCCAAAGAGCTTCAAATCGGCTAGACTCGGTAAGCTTTAGTCTGCAAAGAGGCTGTCCCAAAGCCTTATCATGGTTTCTTTTGTCTGCCTTTAAAGTGCGGATCATAAGAAAGCTAAGCCTCCAACTCCACTTTCAAAGTGTGGTTGGAGGCTTTCCTATTTGATCAAAGCGAGCTATTTCTCTAGCGAGCTGTAATTTGATAAGCCCCTTTTTTGCGTTAACGTGATAGCCTTCTGCTTCTATACATTATCTGATAAGATGGATTTGCTGAAAGTTACATTTATTGTTAAGAAGGGTGTTTGAAGATGAAGAAGATATCACTGGATATGCTCATGATTATGGTAGGGTCGTTTATTTTTGCATTATCAATCAATTTATTTGTTATTCCGAACGAGCTTGGAGAAGGCGGGGTTACCGGGATAACGATTATCTTATATTATGTGTTCGGATGGGCGCCTTGGCTGATGAGCTTGATCTTCAACTCGTTCCTGCTAATTGTGGGCTATCGCTTCCTGGATAAGAGAGCCATCGTCTATACGATCGCGGCGGTTGCGTTCCATTCCCTGTTTCTTCATTTAACCTCTGATTGGACCGTTGCATCGGATGAAAGAACGGTAAATGCCGTATTTGGAGGCTTGTTCGCAGGAATTGGGATAGGCATGATTATAAGAGTCGGCGGAACGACCGCAGGCACGACGATTTTGGCAAGAATCGCGAATAAGTTTTTGGACTGGAATATTAGCTATGCGCTTCTGTTTTTTGACTTGATTGTCGCGTTCTCCTCTTATTTCATTATCGGGTCGGAGGCGCTTATGCTCACGATCGTCATGCTCTATATTGGAACGAAGACGATGGATTTCATCATAGAAGGCGTTAATCCGAAAAAAGCGGTCACGATTATTTCCGAGGAGCAGGCCAAAATCGCTGAGCATGTTACGGTGGTAATGGATCGAGGGGTTACGGTCATTTATGGGCACGGGCATTATACGAAGAAGCCGAAGGAAATTCTCTATATCGTCATTAGCAAGCAAGAATTGAGCCAGCTGAAGAAAATTGTGAAGTCCGTCGATAAAAATGCATTTATAACGATTCATGATGTGCGAGACGTGTTTGGCGAAGGCTTTATCGATATTTCGAAATAATACAATATGGATTGCATGAGACAGGGCTCCTTGGTCATTCCGCGATCAAGGGGTTTAAGTGATGATGCTGGAAGTGATCGCTCTTCGCTTATTTTCGGAATATAGAGTAAAATTAAAGCAAGAAAGCAAATAGGAGTTGTTTAAATGTCGAAAGACGAAGTGATTTTGACCAAAGAAGGCTTGGCGCAGCTGCAAGCCGAGCTGGATGATCTTAAATATGTAAAGCGCAAGGAGCTTGCAGCACGGATTAAACTAGCGATCAGCTACGGCGATTTAAAGGAAAACAGCGAGTATCATTCCGCCAAAAACGATCAATCGTTCATGGAGACACGCATTCTTATCTTGGATAAAATGCTAAAGAAGGCTCGGGTCATCGAAGCGGAAACCTTGGATCTATCGAAGGTCAGCATTGGCTTGACGGTTATCCTCAACGATATTGAATTCTCTGAGAAGATTGAGTATAAAATCGTGGGTACGGAGGAGGCTGACGTAGCGGATAATAAAATTTCCTACGAGAGCCCGCTGGGCAAAGAGCTTCTAGGTAAAAAGGTAGGCAGTATCGTGAGTGTCAACGCGCCGATGGGCGTTATTAAATACGAGCTGCTGGAAATTAGAGCTACGTAATCATACGTCCCCAATTGCGGGCTGCAGCGGCGAAGTCGAAACAGACTAAGCTGCTGCGGTTTTTTTTATGCATCAACGTTTGGCAATCCACCAGATTTTCTTCCTGCAGTTGTCCGTTTCGCTCTATAACAGTTTAAAATTTAAAAAGTTTACAAATCATTTACGGTGCACTAATACTGGTGAAAAGGTCTGAATGTATACTGGGGTAAAACAAGTAAACGAGGAGCCTCTATGACATCGGATCAAATTTCACAATTCGAGAAGAAAATGATCATTCGAAATATCGAGGACGCAGATATTGAGAAGATCATTGCCTTGCAGCTTGTCTGTTTCCCTAACATGCATCCTTGGAAGAGAAGCCAAATGGAAAGCCATATTCGTCTTTTCCCGGAAGGGCAAATATGCGTGGAGCTGGATGGCGATATTATCGGCTCCTGTTCGAGTCTGATCGTCAATTTTGACGACTATTTGGAGCAGCACACCTATTCTGAAATTACGGATAAAGGATTTATCCGCAATCATAATCCACGCGGTGAGAGCTTATATGGGATGGAGGTTATGGTGCATCCCGATTACCGCCGAATGAAGATCGGCAGGCGGCTGTATGAAGCGCGCAAACGGCTGGCGGAGAAGAAGAATCTTAAGAGCATTATCGTTGGCGGCCGAATTCCCGGTTACCACAAACATAGCGAGAAGTTGTCTCCGAGAGAGTATGCGGAGGAAGTTTTGCAGCAAAACATTTATGACCCCGTCCTCACCTTCCAGATGATGAACGGGTTCACGTTGAAGCGGATTATTACGAATTATTTGTCGGATGACGATGACTCGATGAACTATGCGGCCTTGCTGGAGTGGAACAACATTGACTACAAGCTGACCAACAGCAAGACGCATTATAAGCTCTCCTTTCCCGTTCGAATTTGCGTCGTTCAATATATGATGAAGAAAATTGATTCCTTCGATGAATTTGCTATGCAGTGCGAGCATTATGTCGATGTGGCTGCCGATTACAAGTCAGATTTTGTGGTCTTTCCGGAAAATTTGACGATGCAGCTGTTGTCCTATCTCGAGGAGCGCTCACCCAGCTTAGCTGTACGGAAGCTAAGCACCTTTACGAAGCAATATGTGGAGCTGTTTACCGAATTAGCGGTTAAATACAACGTAAACATCATTGGCGGCTCCCACTTCATTGAACAAAATAACCGGATTTATAATGTAGGCCATCTATTCCGCCGTGACGGTACGATTGAACAGCAATATAAGCTGCATATTTCGCCGAACGAGCGCAAGTGGTGGGGCATTAATGGCGGCTCCAAGCTGGAGGTCTTCGATACCGATTGCGGGAAAATATCGATTCAGCTCAGCAGCGATATCGAATATCCCGAAATCTCCCGTATCGTCGCGGAAGAGGGGGCGCAGATTGTGTTTGTTCCGTTTTGTGCGGAGGACCGCCAGACCTTCCTGCGTGTGAAATACTGCGCACAAGCGCGCGCGATTGAAAACCAAGTATTTACCGTTACATCGGGCACGGTCGGCAATCTGACGCATGTTGACAATGTTGATATTCAATATGCGCAATCAGGCGTCTACACGCCAACGGATTTCTCGTTCCCGCGTGATGGAATAGCAGGGGAATGCAGCGAGAATACGGAAGCGGTCATTATGGCCGAGGTAGATATGGAAATTTTGCAGCGCCATCGCAAATCCAAAGAGGTGTTAACGTTCCGTGATCGTCGGACGGACATTTACTCCTTACAAATTCGTTCCTAGAGAAGGGCTGGCTGCAACTATGAAAGCATTAAGCGTGGCAACCATTCAGTATGAATTGACGTTAATCGAATCCGAAGAGCAATTTTGGATGGGGCTGACGTCAACGATTGGCAAAGCGGCGGAGCAAGGCGCGGAGCTTATCGTTTTTCCTGAATATATGACGGCTCATTTACTCAGCTTAAAGCCAGCAATGCCGCATAACGAGGCATGTCAGTATTTAAGCACGATTACCGAAAGATATATGGCATTTTTCTTGGAAAGCAGCCGCTCATTTAATATGGTCATTCTTGGCGGAACCCATATTTGCGAAGCAAAAGGCGGCTATGTCAACAATGCCTTCTTATTTTTCCCTGATGGACGGATCGAGGTGCAGTCTAAGCTGCATCTTACGCCGGAGGAACGCAATTGCTGGTCCTTGGTGGCTGGCGATAAGCTGAACATGATCGAAACGAAGTGGGGCATGCTGGCGATCACGACCTGCTATGATATCGAATTTCCAGAGCTTTCCCGCATGGCGGCGGAGCAGGGCGCGCAATTGCTGCTCTGCCCGTCCTATACCGATTCTGCCTTCGGCTACTATCGCGTGCGCCACTGCGCCCAAGCCAGAGCGGTCGAGAATCAGCTGTTCGTCGTGCTTAGCGGCATAGTTGGCTCATTGCCCGAGGGACTTCTGCAGGTTGATGAAGGCTATTGCCAAGCTGGCGTGTTTACGCCTTGCGATTATCCTTTTTCGGAGCAGGGCATTCTGCAAGTCGGCATGGTGAACCAAGGTGGCATGGCGATGGCGGAGCTTGATTTTTCGATGCTTCAAGAGAACCGTGAGCATGGCGTGGTGGCTCCTTTTTACGATCGCCGCCCGTCTTTATACCGGTGCGAATCAGCAAAAATACTTCTTGGGGAGTGCTAAACGATGGAATATTCAACTTATGGCCGTCATGTTGCAGTGGATGCTTGGGGAATAGCTTTTGATCATTTGAATCATGCAGACAAGCTGAGCGCACAAATGGTACAAGCTGCCGAATCGAGCGGGGCGAGCATATTGTCCGTGCAGGCTAAGCAATTTGAGCCGCAAGGGGCTACCGTGCTGCTATTATTGTCAGAAAGCCATATGTCGATACACACGTATCCCGAGAAAGGCTTTGCAGCACTCGACTGTTACACCTGCGGGACAGCTGTCGATCCGGATATCGCAATCAAGGCGATGCTTGCGTTCTTACAGCCAACGGAAACGTCTAATGTGAAAATAACCCGCGGTACAGGAGAGCTTCAACTCGAACGTGCTCAGACCGCTGATTTCGCTAGATAAAGCTTAACTAGCATAATGATACAAAAGCTAGCGAGCCCGAGCCTTAGAGTTGCTTCTAAGGCTCGTTTGGCGTAGCGCGAGGGCGTAAAGAAATTTCGCTGGACGCTCAAACCGATCTATTAACGATTTCAGACTCCCAACCAACCGCCTACCGCCCAACCACCAACCACCAACCACCAACCACCAACCACCAACCACCGCCCTCCAACCCCAACCCCAACCCCAACCCCAACCCCAACCCCAACCCCAACCCCAACCCCAACCCCAACCCCAACCCCAACCCCAACCCCAACCCCAACCCCAACCCCAACCCCAACCCCAACCTATCAAAACTTTATTAAATAACTGGAAAAACCCCTGCTAATTTTTCGAAATGTATCGATTTTGACCATTTAACTGGAAAAACTCCCGTTAATATTGGCACAATCCCCCATATTCGCTCAAAAAGGAAAATTTAACTGGAGAAATTCCTTGTAATCCTGATTTCTGACCAAAATAGTTTGAAATAACGGGAGGTTTTCCCGTTAATCTTGCCGCTTGCTTCCGTCAGCTTCGAACGCGGCATATTATCCACCAGTCCCAGCCCTGTATCTCGCCACACGCATAAGTACATATAAATCTCTTTTCTTGCCGCTTGCTTCCGTCAGCTTCGAACGCTGCACTTTATCCACCAGTCCCGGCCTTGCATCATACCGCTCGCCACAATCAAAAGTAAATATAAATCATTCCACTTAAGTATGCCGTCGTTGATGGCGCGGAGCGGATTGTTTTTATATAAGCCCAAAGCTTTTGTTCGAAGCGATGCACCCCCGCCGCCGTTTTTGTTCAATGAATTGACAAGATGGGAAGGTTGCTTATACATTAATAGCTAACAACAGATCTACATAGGATAAAATTGGAATAAGAAGGGTGAGGGCATTATGGGAAAACAATTTGATGCGATGCTACCGCAGCATGAAACGTTTATTCGTCAGCAGCATATTTTTTTCGTGGGATCGGCGCCGTTGTCGGAAGAGGGACATGTTAATATCTCTCCGAAAGGACATGACTCCTTCACCATTTTATCCCCTAATCGCGTTGCCTATTTAGACCTGACAGGCAGCGGAAATGAAACAAGCGCGCATCTGTATGAGAACGGGCGAGTTACCGTTATGTTTTGCGCATTTGATGGAGTTCCCAACATCTTGAGATTGTTCGGAACGGGCACCGTCGTGCTCCCTGGCACAGCGGAGTGGGATGCCTTGTATCCGCTCTTCGCGCCGCTTCCGGGCGCTAGGCAAATTATTGACATCGAAGTGCACAAGGTACAGACCTCCTGCGGCTACTCGATCCCGTTCATGTCCTATGAGGGAGAGAGAGACACGCTGCAGCGCTGGGCGGTTCAGAAAGGCGAAGAAGGCTTGAAGGAATATCGAAAAGAGAAAAATTCGAAGAGTATCGATGGCATGCCTACACCTCTTGGCCAGCTTCTATGAATGAAATGAAAGGAATAGCAAATACTATACAGGCTATTCGCTATTCCATTCGTGTCATTAAAGGAGAAGGTACCCATGAAGAACAGATTACTCATCGCCACGCTAGTATGTATGATCATGGCTTTCAGTGCAGCACCGCTAAGCGCGGAAGCAAACGGCAATCATCACCGCAATGGTCATGAGGGCTATGTAAGCCCAGCTGCCGTAAAGCTGAAGGAAGATATGAGAAAGCTATGGACCGATCATGTCGTATGGACAAAAAGCTACATAGTGAGTGCGATAGCAGGGCTGGAGGATCAGCAGACTGTGCTGGATAGACTGCTTAAAAACCAGCAGGATATTGGGGATGCGGTCAAGCCGTTCTATGGCGAGGAAGCAGGCAATAAGCTGGCTGTGCTCTTGAAAGAGCACATTTCGATTGCTGGCCAATTATTATCTGCGATGAAGAGCGGGAATCAAGCAGATGCAGATAAATACAACAAAGAGTGGCATAGAAATGCGGATGATATTGCAGCTTTTCTTAGCAGCGCAAACCCGAACTGGACGGATAAACAGCTAAAAGAGATGTTATATGTGCATTTGCAGCTCATTACTGAAGACATAATGGCTAGGCTTACAAAGGATTGGAAGGCCGATGTCGCAGCCTCCGATAAGGGGCTGGAGCATATGATTATGTTCGCGGACATCCTCTCGGCTGGCATTATCAAGCAATTTCCGAAGACGTTTAATTAGTTGAATAAGCATCATGGTGAGCTAATTCGTTGAATACGGGTTAGCTTTTTTTACTGTGAAAATCCGACAGCATCGCCTTACAACCGCTTCATACGCACATATTCCGACAAAAAGAGATGAGAAAAGTTTAATGGGGTCTGGGTCTCTAGCTTGATGTAAACTAACACTTTGTATGGCAAAGTAATACCAAGGAATGTTTTATGTTTGTAAACATACGCCATGAGCTAGTTTTGTTTCCTAAAAATCTTTTCTAGGAGGAGAGCAATTATGAATTATCATTTCTTTGTAGGCAACGATAACGGAAACAGTGAGCATGATCTTATTATCGACGGTAAACTGATTCAGCAGCCGAATGTGAATTGCACGGTGGACGAGCTTCCATGGAGCGAAGAGCAATCGCCGGAAAGCTTTTTGAAAAACTTACAGGACCAACTGGTCGTCACGATTGATTCGCCTGCCGCAAGACCAGGCATGTACTATGTTGGGAAGTTTGCTCTCGAAAGCGGAGAAATATTGGACAACCTTCAAATCGGCATCGATCTGAAAAGCGATATGGATCTTCCGGTTATTAATACGCTGGCTCAAATTGCAGCGATGGCTGTACAGAAGGCATACGAGGAAGAGAAGAATATACCTGCGCAAATCGACGTGGAGGTCGATATGGCTACGGCGCTGCCGGTTACGCAGCATACGGATGAAACGTCTGCGAAATTTGAGAAACGGTTTACTACCGGTACGCATCACGTGACCGTTCATTTGGGCATTCAGCGCGTAGCGGTAAAAATCGTATTCCCTTTCGCAAAGGTTGTTCCAGAGGCAACGCCGGTTATTTTCACGCTGCAGAAGGATTCCGCTGGAGGATGGAGAGAAGGGGAAATCTTTGATGATTTCCTGCAATCCTATGGGATTGAGAAAAAGTTTAACGGCAGCTATTTTAAAGACAAGCGAATTCTTCATATCGATATCGGAGATGGCTCAACGGAATATCCGATTACCGAGGGCAATAAATTTTTGCGTCAATTCGTTCACGGCAGCCACCACGGCGCTGGATATGCGATTGAGGAAGCTTTGCAGGAGTTCAACCGACTCATTCATTTGCCGGATAGCCCAAGGCAGTTTTTCAGTGATGTCATCAAAAATCCGAAGCATAAATACCATGCTAGGGCACTGAAAACATTAAAGAGACCGCTTGAGAGCCAGGTTAGACAAATTGTGCAGCATGTCAAAAAACAGCTCACGAAGGCCCGCAATGAGATCGATCTCATCTGTGTTTATGGCGGCGGAAGCATTCTAATGCGTTCGGTCCTATATCCGCAGCTTAAAGAATTATGCACAGAAAGAGAAATGCAGCTGCTGTATATTCCGGCTGATTATGCGGTGCTGCTGAATGCAATGGGGCTCGACGCTTTTGTGCGCGGCAAAATTTATGAGGCGCTCAAAAATAAAGCGGTTCAGCCTGCATAAGTTGCATCGTGCATGCATGCTTGGGCATAATCTAACGGATTCTGGTAGGTGAATGTTATGAAGAAAACGAAGCTTCCTGGCGACAATATTAGCTTGAAAACCAAAAAAACAGAAGACCCATTGGTTATGCAATGGCTGAACTCGCAATCAAATCTGATGGATTCTCTACGCTATTTGGTCGAGAATGAAATCTCTTTGAATGGTGTTCGCAACCTGCAGGCATTCGTTCCGATGGAGAGAAATATGCTGCAGAGCTCCTCTGCCTCTCAGCAAGCAGCAAGCGAATATCGGCCTTATGCTGCTGGCATAGAGCAAATGGCTGCTGCTTCGGAAGAGGCGGAAGCCGTCGAAGAATCCTCTTCGGCATCTGCTCCTGAGCCGGTTGTCGAAGAAGAAATAGATGATGATGATATTGAAGCATGGAGCTAATTCCAGAATAAACCAGCTTTATGGGAAACTTTAGGTATTACTTAGTGATATCAAGAAATGCTTAGTAACACAAAATAATGCCAAGCGTGATAAAGTCACGCTTGGCATTATTTTTGTGTTATGATGAGCGTACAACCCGCCAATTCTAAGCTGCTTGCGGATCAACACTTTCAACGACAAGGCCTCCATTTCTTTATACGATATACGTATAAATGGATTCGGCAGAGAGGAGCATTCGAGATAAAAGAGCAGAAGCCTTTTTTTTATGAAAGCGCTGTAAACTTTATAGTAATCATCATTTGCTGGGTGATGGTCTTTATCCTATCGGCCGGCTTTTTGATCGAATTTGTAAAGGGGACTCGTTCGATAGTATTTGTGGTTTCGATATTGACAGTAGGAATGGTGTCTGTTATTGCAGGTACGATCTTCTACAAAATAAATCCACTCACAAGGTATGTGAGATACGCGACCTTTAGCGGCTTCTTCTTGATGTACGTGTTCACCTTATTGTCTGCGACAACGTCGGTGACTTTTACATTCGTGTTCCCGCTTGCGACGTTATTTTGCCTGTATGTCGACCGATGGTTCATGATCATCGTTTGTACCCTCAATTTATTGCTGAACGGCATATATATTGTGAATAAGTTCATGCATGTAAACAGGCTGGAGGTTGGCGAAGCTGCATATAACCAATTTACGACAACAATGCTTATCCACACCTTTGTAATACTGCTGTTCATGTCTAGTTTGATTGCTATCGTATATGTGTTTCATCGTCTAAGGCAAGCGATGGATTATAAAATACAGGAAGCGCATCATGCCAGAGTTACTGGACAGAAATTGTATGCGCAAGCGACAATTGACGATCTGACGGGCGTGTTTAACCGCAGACATTTTGTCGAGAGAGTGCGGGAGAATCTGAATGAGACAAGCTCGGGCTGCTCCTTGCTGCTTCTGGATATCGATGATTTTAAGAAGGTTAACGATGTACATGGGCATTTGGCAGGAGATAAGGTATTGATTACCTTTTCAAGCCTATTGCTTAAGGCTTATGCAGATTGCGGCATTGTAGGAAGAGTAGGCGGCGAGGAATTTGCGGTATTTCTAAGGGATAGCAGCGAGGGAGATAGCCAAGAACGGTCCGAGCGGCTGCGAAAAATGATAGAAAGCAGCGAAACGCATATAACCGAGGAGAAGTCCATTTCGGTCACGACCAGTGGCGGACTTATGTACACGGAAAGAAGCGGAATGACCTTTGAAGAGCTATTTCAGCTTGCGGACAAAGCCTTATACATCTCGAAAAATTCGGGCAAGAACAAAATTACGAGTGCCGCAGCTATTGATTGAGACGATTGCGAGTACGTAAACAAAAAAAGAAGGAGGGCAGCTTGCCCTCCTTCTTCCTATTTCCGTCTATTAGTACGCAAGTGCGAACAAACCGTGGATATGCGAAAGGTAACGAACGTTGCTCGCTTCCTTCATCAAGGATGCAGGCAAGCCTTTCAATTGCGTCGCATTGCCGCCGATCGTACCTACGCCGTCTTTGCGGCCAAGGCTGCCAAGCGTTCCGGAGAATACAGGTACGAACTTATCCATCACGCCGCCTTTGATTTGAACCGCTAGGTTGTAGCCTACCGTTTCGCCCATTTGCCATGCAAGCTGTGCTGTTGGCGGGTAAGGACGCTCGCTGCCTTCTGGGAATACAACTGCGCAGTCTCCAGCAAGGAAAACATCAGCATGAGATGTGGATTGCAGCGTTGGCGTAACGAGTGAACGGCCGCGGTCTTCTGCAAGGCCGCTGCTGCCGACAACAGGGTTGCCTTTTACGCCGCCAGTCCAGATGATTGTGCTGGACTCGATTGTGCGTCCGTCTTTAAGTGAAACGGAGCTTTTTGTTGCTTCTGTAATTGCAACGCTAGTAATGAAGTTTACGCCGCGTTTCTCAAGGCTTGTCACAGCACGGTCGATCAATACTTTCGGGAAGATTGGCAGAACGGCTGGACCAGCCTCTACGCAATAAAGCGAAATTTCATTGAAGTCGATTCCTTTGCTGCGGCAAATCTCAGGAAGTCTGTCAGCGAATTCGCCAACAAGCTCAACGCCAGTCAAGCCGCCGCCGCCCACAACGATCGTTGCGTCAGCTTTGTTGCCTGATTTTTTGTAAGCGTCAAGACGATCCTCAACATGCTTGCGGATGCGGTTGGCATCAGCAACGGATTTAAGAACAAGGCTGTTCTCTTCCAAGCCTGGGATACCGAAGTAGTTCGTTTCGCTTCCGAGCGCCACAACAAGCGTATCGTACTTCTGTACTTGACCGCTTGCAAGAACAACTTGCTTATCGTTTGGTTTAATTTCTTTCACCGAATCAACGATGATATTGACATGTTTGTCGCCTAGAAGCTTGCTAAGCGGAAGAGCAACCGCTTGCTCAGCAATGGTGTCTCCTGCAAGTCTGTGCAGCTCAGTAATGATTTGGTGAGTAGGGAAACGGTTCACGATTGTGATGCTAGCTTCTGCTGCTGACAAGTGTTTGCGTGCTGTTAGAGCAGTAAGCAAGCCGCCATAACCGCCACCAAGAATTAAAATTTGCTTCGACATGTTCATCCTCCGTTCGTTCTATGCGTAATCAGTGTATTATACGTTTTTGCGTTCAGACAACACGCTAAGGAAAGCTTGCGCAAAGCGCAGCGTTTTTTGAACTTCTGGATCCTTCAACATTTTCAACATAGCGAAGAGGCCAACAGTAGAACCGGCAGCTTCTTGGGAGCGCTCGCCCGCTTCAATAGCTGCTGTAGCGATACCTTTTGCTTTCTCTTGGACCGGTTTGACGAATTCACCGATACCTTGAGCGAAATCGTTGATCAATACTTTGTCTGTAGCAATGTTTTGTGCAAAATCATAAGCTTTGGTCATAAGCGTGACCATTTCAGCTAATTTCGGAAGATTGTCCACGAGCACAGTCAATGACTGTTGAACCTCCGGCTTCATTAACTGATCAAGTACATCCAACGATTGTTTCTCATCGATTAGGCTTGCTGCGATCTCTTGTCCTGCAGATGGTTGTGACATAATAGAATGTCCTCCTTTACGTAAAGTTGAAAGTAAGTTTTAGTCACAATTGTGTCAGCCGCTAAGGTAAGGATACACTGTTAAAAGATTGTTACACTTTTCACATAGTTTCTCGAAAAAATGTTTGTGTGCACATAACAGTTTAATCTCCGCTTCAAGAAAGGAGATGCGATAGCGAGTAGACGTAATCGGATTTGAACCCTTTGCTTCTATTCTACATCGTTTTAGGCAAAAGTTAAAAAGAAATTTATAACTTTTTTCAAAAAAAATAATGTTATGCGCTATCATGGACCGAAAGCACTATATTTTTAGAGAGGGAGTGACACATATGCAGCCTTTTACTCAAAGGGTTATTGCGGTCATTAAAGCCATTCCGGAAGGGTCAGTTATGACCTATGGACAAATTGCGGAGCATGCGGGAAGCCGCAGAGGCGCGCGTCAGGTCGTGCGGATTCTTCATTCGCTAAGCGATATTCATCAGCTTCCGTGGCACAGAGTCGTTAATGCAAAGGGAGAGATCGCGATTCGGGATGAGGAAGCCCGTTATATGCAGACGCTGTTCTTAAATGGGGAGGGCGTCGCAACGAGTGAGGAGGGGCGTGTCGATTTAGACAAATACCGACACCGCTGCGAGGCAGGGGATGGACCATTTTACCCAATAGAATGAGATTAAACGTTCACACAATACACAAAACTAAGTAAATATTTACCATACATAAATGAGGGTTGTGCAACATTCCAAAAAACCTCGCCGTCTAAAATCATGCAGGCCATTTCGATAACCGAACATGCAGCATGATTCAGAATTGGAGGAATGACAGATGAACAAAATGTACAAAGTATTAGCAACAGCGTCTATTTTTGCGATGGCAGCAATGCCGATGGCAGCAAGCGCGCAGGACGTTCCGCCTCATACGATCCATAACGGGCAAGGAAATGTTCAAAATCAATTTAAGATTGTACCGGCTACTATGGGTCAAATTACGAATTTCGTAAACGATAAAACAGGCAAATTCATTACCGTTACTGGCCGCGCTCTTGCGGTAGGCGATCAGAGTGAAATCGTACTATCGATCACCAAGGATACAAAGATTGTTGATGCAAAAGGAAAAAGAGTTCCTTTAAAAACGATTATTGATGAGAAGAAAGTCGTTAAAGCGTTTTACGGCGCAGCGATTACAAAAAGCATTCCAGCACAAGGAACAGCATTGACGCTTGTCGTACAAGACCAAAGCTTTACCGCAATTGACGGCACCGTGTCTGAAGTGAAAGAAAACGGGATTGTCGTAAAAGGAAAAGATATTTATACCTCGATCGAGGATACGATCGTTTTGCATTTTGCCGACAAAGCACAGCTTCTTGACCAAAATGGCAAGACTATTGAAGCTAACGCGATCAAGCCAGGCATGAGCGTCAAAGCGTTTTACGGCCCGGCCGTTACGATGAGCATTCCGCCTCAAGCAACAACAAAATATGTGGTGGTGGACACTACGGCTGACGAAAATGAGCAAAATGCAGTGGGCACAGACGGTATTATTACGAGCATTACGGATGATAAGTACACCGTAATTGGCAAGCCGATGGCTAAAGGCGGAGTAGATCATGTCATCCTAACCGTAGACGAGAAAACACAAATCGTAGGCCAAGATGGCAGCCCTTTAACGAAGGATGCTTTGAAAAATGATGTTCGCGTTGAAGTGAGCTATGGTGAAGTGTTGACAATGATCTACCCGGCTCAAACAACAGCCGAAAAAATTATTGTGAAAGAAACGGAAACGAGCAAAATTGAAGGCACAGTCGTCGCTTCGGATCGTACAACGGAAGGCCAAGTATATGTCAATGTAGGCTCTGACCAATCTACAAACAATGATATTATTCTGAATATCTCCGAGGACACAAAAGTGATTCCTCTGCTTGCCGGAGAACCCGTACTTAAAGCAGGAACCAAAATTGTCGCTTACCATTCCAAAATGATGACGAAATCGCTGCCGCCTATTACAAATGCTGAAATTGTGATCGTCACTTCCGATGATCATGCAGCAGCACCGAAGCAATAGCAATAATCGCTCTAAAAAAAGGAACCAGCCGATCTCTTATAAGGGATCGGCTGGTTTGTTATTGCGTGAAGGCTGTTAAATATCCCTCCGAAGCGCTTGAAGAACGTCGATCTTCTTCTCGCTATCAAGGCTTCCCGTAGACTCGTCTGCTATTGCCCGGGCAATACCTATACGCTGCTATTGGCCGCCTGGGGGGAATTGGATTTTGAGGAAATTAACTTTTTTTAATAAAGCCTCATTTGAAACCCCGTATCCGAACCTTTATTATGGTATAGACCAATCGGAAGGGAGAGCATCATCATGTCAACAGAACTTTCACCCAGCAATGTTCGCAATTTCACCGTTTCCACTGATATCTTTTATAAACCGAGCTTGGACATCTATTCGCAAATGATTTATATCGTGCTTAGCTCAAGCACCGCGGATTCCGCATCACTCACCATAGATGAGGTTGCCAAGAAAGGCCGTATGACAACGAAGTATGCGATTAAAGCGATGCAAGCCTTAGTTGATGAGCAGCTAATCCCACATAAATTGTTCCGCAAAATGATCGGTGAATTCCAGGATGACCGTTTGTCATGGGCGGCAAAAGGTCTGTTAACCTATTGCAAGGAGCATAAGGATATTAGTCTGCCAGAGCTTCTGGCGCTCTCTGATCAATCCGGCGAAGACGAGCAAAGCATTCGGAAGGCATTGATGGAGCTTGAGCGAAACGGCTATCTAGAGGATTTTCCCGAGCTTAGCAAGCTGGCGAATTAATAAAATAGCAGGATGTATGCAGCGTGGTTAGCAGCATTCATCCTGCTATTTTTTGTTATAAAGAGGCTTGGAGTTACTCCTTGCTTAATCGCTCCAGTATCGCATCGCCGCTCTTGCCCACCTTTACGTAAGCAAAGCGAGCATTTTGTTCGGTTTCAGTGCCGGTGCCCTCGGGCACAAAATACGTTTCGATACCGTAATTAATGGATTGCCAGCCGCTTGAGGTGCCATTGATCACGATCTCCTTGTCGGTTAGCGCTTCTCCGCTCGTATATAGTCGATCAAAAACGTAAACCCCGTTGTCGCCTGGACGGAGCACGACCTTGATCCGGCTAAGACTTCGGCGCGATTCGATTTCTTTAGCGACATTAGCCGGAGGGGTTGAAATGCTGTAGCCCAGCCTTACATAATCCCCCTGAAGGATAGACCTAGGATCAATCGGCTCGATCGCCAGCTTAATCGAGGTGCCCTTCGAGAGCAAGGCCTCGCTAGTTGCGGCATGATAGCCCACATAACCCAGCTGCAGCACAATAACGATGCCAATCAGTATAGGGCTTCTGCGCAGCAATCGGCTGAATGCATTGGCTTCTTCTGGAACAGCAGCTCTTGTGCGGTAGGCAAAAACATAAGTGATCGCAATCGCGATTAGGCCGAGCAGAGCGAGTGTGATCGATTTATGCAGCAGCGTCCAGAACAAATCGTAATATTTGAAAGCGATATATACAAACCAGAATATCAAGCTCACAGTGGCCTCGAGCACGCGGTTGCTTCGAACATAAAAGAACGCTAACGCTGTCACGACAATGAAGTTCAATAGGTTGAACAGCTCGTATGAATAAGGGAAAATATCGTCCATAAAGGTAAGCCAGAACAGAAGCAGCAGCGTGAAGAACAACCCGCATTCTCTTATATGCTGCTTTAGAGTGCCTTCTTTAACAAGAAGTTGACTTGCATAGATGACCGCGTTCAGGCTCGCCATAATGAACACGATGAAGGAAGCGGCTTGATATACCGATTCGAACAGCTGGAGCAGAAGAATGGCAATATTGATATTGATCAATGAATAGATGAAAAAATGCTGTGCGCGTCCTTGCAGGCTGAACCAGCCGGCAATCGTTACGGCCAGGAAGAGCAAGGATATGCCCGCTAAATCTATCCAAGCGATAGCGATCATTCCCGCAGCGTATCCGATGGTAAGCACTGTGTAGCGAACAACGGCATTTAGGCGGCGCAGCAATAGAACGGGAATAATGAACAGGAAGGCGATTATAAGCAGCACGTTCTCCGGCGCCACCGAATCGGATGCCATAAAGACTAGGCCGATTAAGGAAATGCTGCCGATTAGTACGCCAATTATCGTGACGATGGTGGATACAATTTTGCCCACAAGAGCGCTTTTATGGTCTTCTGCTTCCTTGTCGGCTTCCTGCTCCTTGGGATGTGCAGCCTGTGAGCCCAGCTTGTTCAAGTAACGGAAGAAAAAAACGTTGCCTGTCAGCAGCAAAGTGACGAAGACCAGTCCAAAAACAAAAAATGTAGTGGAAGCATGCTCTGACATCAGCTCCAAAAACTTGAATACAGCGAAAGCGGATGCGGCAAGCGCATTAAGCGTCAGCATGATTTTGTTCAAATGCACGCGGGTGAAATAGTAGAATCCAAGTGCAATGGCAGCTACGCTGGCGATATTCATCCACGGTCCATATTGCTCGTACAGCATGGAATTTGTTAAGACGAGCAAGGAGATATGGAAGACGATAAAGCTCGCGTATTTCAGCGGGGCCGATATTATCAGCTTGGCTTCAACAAGAACGAACAGAAGGAGATTGATTAAGGCAAAAAAGCAGCCGATCATCAGAATTTCGCTGTCGGTGTGAACGACATGCAGGGAGGTCGGGAAAAAATACTGCCACAAGGTGAGATGAACCAGCGCGTACGCCAGCAAGTAGAACGGATTGAAGCGGGTTATAAAAGCAAGCAATAGTGCCGGTATCGACCAAACGAGAAACAGCTCGTAGTTGTCGGCATGCGAATTGTAAATTTGATTTAGAAGCGCCACAGCAGCGCCAAACGAAATGCAGCCGCCGACCAGAAAGATAGCGGACAGAAAGGAGTGATGGCCGAGCATAATTTTCATTTTGGAGAAAATAAAGCTTACGCCGTAGAACAGCACCATAATGCCTGCAGAGGCGAGAATTTTATCGGCGCGGCCAAGACCGCCCCAGTTGGCAGCGAAGAAGTAGATAATGGCAGCAAGCAGCAGGGACACGCCCATTAGAAAGCCGACACGCGTTACGTTTAACCGAAGCATAGCACTCACATGCCTTTCATGTTGGTATATTTGTATTATAATGACCTAATCTATTGGCAACTAGTACTCACTTTTTGTAGTACCGGTTGCTATTTCTTGTACCCATAACTTCACTTTGTTAAGCGGATATAAAATAATCGCTGCTGCGTCGTTTAACGGTGTGCGAAAGCGCTATAATAAGGTTTATAGATCAATAGGCAAGGTAGTGTGCTATTCTTAAGAGTACGAATGAATGAACGATAAAAATGCAAATGAGGTCTATAGATGAGTGAAACAAATTTTTCGGATTATGCTTTAAGCAATGAAATCGTACGGGCGCTTGAAAGCCTAGCCTACACAGAGCCAACCGAGGTACAGCGCGAGGTGATCCCCGTGGCGCTTGAGCAGAAGGATCTTGTCGTTAAATCGCAGACCGGCAGCGGCAAGACGGCGGCTTACGGCATTCCGCTGTGCGAGCTGGTCGATTGGAATGAAAATAAGCCGCAGGTGCTCGTGCTCACGCCAACAAGGGAGCTTGCCCTGCAAGTGAATGAGGACATCACGAACATTGGCCGTTTCAAGCGGATCAAATCGATGGCCGTATACGGAAAGGCGCCGTTTCATATCCAGAAGGCAGAGCTGAAGCAAAGAACGCATATGGTCGTAGGGACGCCCGGACGGGTGCATGACCATATTGAGCGGGGAACGCTTGCATTGGAGCGCATCAAATATTTGGTGATCGATGAAGCGGATGAGATGCTGAACATGGGCTTTATCGAGCAAGTGCAGGCGATTATTCAGCAGCTTCCGGCAGACAGAGTGACAATGCTGTTCTCCGCTACGTTCCCGGAGGATGTGGCTAAGCTGTCGCACAAATATATGAATGAGCCGGTTCATGTCGAGATCAAGGCTGCTGGACTAACGACGGCAACGATCGAGCATTCGGTTATCGAAGTGAAGGAAGCGGACAAATTCGCTTTGCTTCAGAATGTTATGATTGTCGAAAATCCCGACAGCTGCATTATTTTTTGCAAGACACAGGAAAATGTCGATCAGGTGTTCCGCCAAATGGCGGAACTAGAATATCCATGCGATCGCATTCACGGCGGGATGGAGCAGGATGAGCGCTTTGAAGTGATGAATGCGTTCCGCAGAGGGCAGTTCCGCTACTTAGTGGCAACGGATGTTGCTGCCAGAGGCATCGATATTACGAATATTACGCATGTCATCAACTTCGATATTCCGCTCGAGAAGGAAAGCTACGTCCATCGCACGGGCAGAACGGGACGAGCAGGCAAGACGGGCAAAGCGATCACCTTCGTAGCGCCAAAGGACAGCAGACGGCTCGCCGAAATCGAGAGCTATATCGGATTCGGCATTCAGAAAGCGAAGGCGCCCTCGGAAGAAGCGGTTGACCAGCGCAGAGAAGATTTTGAGCAAAAAATCAATGTAGGCCCCGTTCTCAAAAAAGACAAGCGCGAGCAGCTGAATAAGCAGATCATGAAGCTTAATTTCAACGGCGGCAAGAAGAAGAAGCTGAGAGCGGTCGATTTTGTCGGTACGATCGCGAAGATCGAAGGCGTGTCCGCTGATGATATCGGCATCATAACGATACTCGATAACGTCACCGATGTGGAGATCTTGAACGGCAAAGGGTCGCTCGTGCTTGAAGTGATGAAGAACACGACCGTTAAGGGCAAGCAACTTAAGGTTCGCAGAGGGAACAAGGCTTAAAGCAGGAGCAAGCTCATGTAAAAAAGTGAGGGAAGCATCATGGAAAGCCTCATCTATCAGATTATGTTGATGGCGGTGGCCGCATTCGTGCTGGCTGCCGCTCTTTTGATCGTGTATGCAAGCTGGCGCAACGGCATCTCGCCGATGCCTTCGCCCGCATCCGTGCGGCGGGTGGTCGTAGCTGTGCTGAGAAAGCTTCCAAGCCGAGGCGTCATGGTGGAAGCCGGCTCCGGCTGGGGGACGCTGGCGCTGCAGGCAGGAAGAGCCCGCACGGGCTGGCGAATAATCGGCATCGAAAATTCAGTTATCCCCATGTGGATATCTTTTTTCGCGGCAAAACTCAATAATCAGACGAATGTATCGTTCATTAGGGGCGATTTATACACATATTGTTACCGGGATGTGGATACGGTAGTCTGTTACCTGTATCCGGGAGCGATGCGGCGCTTAAGCGTTATTTTGCGGAACCAGCTCACGCCTGGTGCGCACATTATAAGCGTCTGCTTCGCGCTGCCGGATTGGGAGCCAAAGCAGGTCATTACATGCCGGGATTTGTACCGGACAAAGGTTTATATTTATGCAGCCTAATGGTCTTGTGGATAGGGGGGCGGCTCGATGTTGGAAGATTTGAAGGAGCAGTTTGGCGATATCGATATTTACTTATTTGATCAGCTGTTGAAGGGACGAATCACGAAGGAGATGCGAATCCTTGATGCAGGCTGCGGCTCGGGGCGAAATCTAACCTATTTGCTGCGCAGCGGCTATAAGGTGAATGCCATTGACCGTTCGGAGGGTGCCATTCAGCAGGTGCAGCGTCTTGCAGCAGAAATAGCGCCTGAGTGGCATACGGATCAGGCGCGTGTCGAAGCTGTCGAGCAAATGAGCTTCGCAGACGAAAGCTTTGACTTTATTATCAGCAGCGCGGTGCTGCATTTCGCGGAGCATGAGGAGAATTTTGACCAAATGGTTCAGGAGCTTTGGCGCGTGCTGAAGCCGGGCGGGCGCTTGTTCGCGCGACTTGCCTCCTCGACCGGGATGGAGTCCATCGTGCAGCCGCTTGGGAACGAGCGCTATCTGCTTCCAGACGGAAGCACTCGTTTTCTCGTAAATGACGAACGGCTCTTGGCCCTTACCGCGAGGCTTCAGGGCCAATTATTCGAGCCGCTCAAAACCGTCATCGTGTCCGGCATGCGCTGCATGGCAACCTGGTGCATTCAAAAAGCGGACTAGCTGCTATGCCTCTTGTAGATGCAGCCACCATATGCCCGCGCATTCGGGGAGATGGACGAGCTTATCCTGCGCGATCCTGTCTGCCAATTCATCGCTGAAGAAGAAGCGGACTAGCTGCTCGGCTTGCTCTGCGCTGTCAAACGTATAGTCGGTTCGTATCCATTTGTGCGAGAAGCCGTATTGCCCGGCTAAGGCAGCGTAATACGGCTTTAAGAAGCTGGGGGGATTAGGCGTCTCATAGCCGGTCCCCATCGTCTCGAAGATGATGACGGTGCCGTCAGGGCGCAGAACCCGCTTGATTTCAGCCATGACCTGCCGAATGTTTTGCTCCCAGTCCGCAAGCTCGTCGCTGGCCAAATAACAGATGCTCCACCCAGACACGACTAAATCCGCGCTTTGATCCGCAAGCGGCAGCTGCCGGTGATCGGCAGCCTCGGTACGCCAATTCGTATGCCCCGCCCTCGTAAGGCGCTCTGCCGCAATTTGTAGCATAGGCTCATTTGCATCCAGGGCAACAATCGATCTGGCGAGTCCAGCCAGCACGGAAGTCAGCCTGCCCGACCCTGCCCCTAGATCTACTATATCCAGCCCTTTAATGGGCCGTATTTCTTTAATGACTGCCTGTAAATCCGGCTGCTTCGCAATTAATTGATGGTAACGGTCTGCTTCATTAGCATAAATGGCATCGTGATCCGGCATCGTTACTTCCTCCTTAGATTGTTTCTGAACTTTCCCTAGCATAAAGGTATCCGTAACGGCAAGGTCAAGAGCCTTATTTCAACTCTGCGCTCCAGCCAGCGAACGAATAAAACATTCAAGCCAAAAGAGTCCTTCCATTTTACCCCAATTCAATTCATCATGCAAAAGAAGCTGTATCTCTTTTTTTCTTGCCATCGTTTAAACTGCGTTTAATAAGGCAAGGTAAAGTAGAAAACGTGGTGGAGAGAATAGAAAATAGAGAATTGAGTAATAGGAGTGAAACAGATGAAAGATCATAAAAACAGCAATGTTAAGCGGTTCATTGCACTAATAATGGAGACGAATCCTCCTAAGGTTATGTTAACGATAGCTATTGTCCTTAGCGTTATTACGACGCTTGTAGGACTAACCATCCCCCTATTTACAAAAAATATGGTGAACGGATTCTCCCTTGGCTCATTAAGCACGGTGCAAATCGTAGGGATGGCGGTCGCTTTTCTTGCGCAGGTGGTATCTGGCGGCGTGTCCGTCTATTTGCTGCATTACAGCGGCAATAAGATCGTATCGTCCATTCGCGAGCGGCTGTGGAGCAAAATGCTGCGCTTGCCGGTTCCGTATTACGACAACAAGGCATCAGGCGATACCATTAGCCGGCTGACGAATGACACAGCGCTGCTCAAGGGTCTTATTACCGAGCATGTGACCGGATTTTTTACAGGCATTTTGTCCATTCTTGGCGCATTGTCGATCTTGTTATACATGAACTGGCAAATGACGCTTATCATGCTCACCGTGTTCCCGGTTGCCGCCTTGATCATGGTGCCGATCGGCCGTAAAATGTACCGCATCTCCAAGGACACACAAGCGGAGAACGCGCGCTTTACCTCTGTCGTAAATCGTGTCGTATCGGAGATTCGTCTTGTGAAGGCATCCGGCTCCGAGCCTGTCGAATATGAACAAGGCCGTACGGGCATTCAGAATTTGTTTGGCTTTGGCTTGAAGGAAGCCCGTATGCAGGCGCTTATATCACCGCTCGTATCGTTTATTATTATTTTGCTGCTCGTTTGCTTGATCGGCTTTGGCGGCGTGCAGGTATCCTCAGGGGCAATGACTGCGGGCGAATTGGTCGCATTCATCATGTACCTGTTCCAAATCATGCTGCCGATTACGCAAATTGCCCAGTTCTTTACGCAATTTCAGAAGGCGATGGGAGCTACCGACAGCATTATTGGCATTTTGGAAGCGAAAGAGGAGGATCAGGATAGCGGCAAAGCGGTTACGGAAATGAATCAGACGCTGCAGGTAGAAAATGTATCGTTCGCCTATAAGCCGGAGGAGCCGATTCTTCGGGATGTGAGCCTCACGATTGAAGCGGGCAAAGTAACGGCGCTAGTCGGTCCGAGCGGAAGCGGCAAGACAACGCTGTTCTCGCTGCTGGAGCGATTTTACGATCCGACCTCAGGCGCGATAAGGCTTGGCAAGACGGACATTAAGGATGCTTCGCTTCGCTCGTGGAGAAGCCAGATCGGCTACGTCTCGCAGGAGAGCCCGATTATAGCGGGGACCATCAAAGAAAATCTATGCTACGGACTGGACCGCGAGGTTTCTCAGCAGGAAATCGAGCAGGCTGCTCGAATGGCTTATGCAGATGGCTTTATTGAGGATTTGCCGGACAGCTATGAAACTGAGGTTGGGGAGCGCGGCATTAAGCTCTCTGGAGGACAGAGGCAGCGGATTGCCATTGCAAGAGCGCTGCTGCGCGACCCGCATATTCTGATGCTCGATGAAGCAACGTCGAACCTGGACAGCAAGTCGGAGGAAGTGGTGCAGGATGCGCTGAAGAACCTGATGGTCGGCCGGACAACGGTCGTGATCGCGCACCGCTTGTCGACCGTCGTAGATGCCGATTCGATCGTATTTCTCGAGAAGGGCGTCATCACTGGCGTCGGAACGCATGAGCAGCTGTATGCGAGCCATACGATGTACCGCGAATTCGCCAATGGCCAGCTTCGCATGAATAGAACGGCTTCGTAAGCAACGGAAGAGGGTGTGGAGATGGGCTATGTGCTTGTTGTGGACGATGATCCGCATATAAGGGAGCTTGTCCGCGTTATTTTGCAGAAGGAAGGTCTGAGCGTAGAGGAAGCTCCGGACGGACGAGCGGCGCTTGCCCGAATGGAGGCTGCGCCTGCGGACATGGTTATTTTGGACATTATGATGCCGAACATGGACGGCTGGCAGCTGTGCCAGGAGCTTCGCAAGCATTACGATATTCCGCTGCTCATGCTGACAGCCAAGGGCGAGATGGGCGATAAGGTGCGCGGCTTCAATCTGGGAACGGACGATTATTTAGTGAAGCCATTCGATCCCGCTGAGCTGACCGTCCGGGTCAAGGCGCTGCTGAAACGTTACCGGATCGCGGTGTCCCAGCAGGTATCCGTTGCGGAGCTGATGCTGGATCGACAGACGTATGAGGTGAAGGTTCACGCCGAGTATATGACGCTTCCTCCGAAGGAATTTGAGCTGCTGTTCATGCTCGTTAGCCATCTGGGCCGCACGTTAACGCGGAATCAGTTGATCGAAGCGATTTGGGGCTATGATTTTGACGGAAACGAGAGAACGCTCGACGTGCATATCAACCGCCTGCGGGAGCGGTTTGAGGCTTGGCGTGTGTCGATTAAGATCAGTACGATACGCGGACTCGGCTACCGGCTGGAGGTGCTCCAATGAAGCGGCGGCGCTTATCGAAATTCGAGATTGCGCTGCGCTTCATGGGCTCGCTGTCGATGGTATTTTTAGTCAGCGGGCTCGCTTTCTCGCTAGCGTATTGGCTCACAAAATGGTTTTATGCAAGGCATGAGGTGATCTTGCCAGAGTATGTCTTGCAATTGGTCAACTGGGGCCTCGGCATCTTATTTTTATTCATGCTGATCGCGATCATTAATTTGCTGACTCGATCGAAGCAGAGAGCGGTTTGGACCGAAATGATGGATGCGCTGAAACGGATGGCAAAAGGCGATTTCAATGTCTCGCTCGACCGCGACAAGAAGTATCATGGTCAAATCGGTGCATTCGTCCAATCCATAAATGAAATGGCTCATGAGCTGAAGCAGGTAGAGCTGCTTCGTCAGGAGTTTATTTCTAACGTATCGCATGAGATTCAATCGCCTTTGACATCGATTCGCGGCTTTGCGAGCACCTTGCAGCGCGAGGATCTGAGTCCTGAGGAGCAAAAGCATTATTTGTCGATTATTGAGAAGGAAACGACGCGGCTATCCAAAATAAGCGACAATCTGCTCAAGCTGACCACGCTCGAAGCAAAGCAGCAGCAGCTCGACACGAAGCGTTACCGACTTGATGCGCAGTTGGAGAGCATCGTGCTGGCCTGCGAGCCGCAGTGGCTGGAGAAGGAACTCGAGCTGGAGCTCGAGCTTGCGGAAACGGAGATCGTGGCCAACGAGGAGATGCTTAGCCAGGTTTGGGTCAATCTCATTCATAATGCGATTAAGTTTACGCCTGCCCACGGCAGTGTGAAGGTCGTGCTGAAGCGGGCAGAGAAGGAAATCAAGGTGCTTATTATAGATACCGGCATCGGCATTGCGCCGGAGGATCAGCTGCGGATGTTCGAGCGCTTCTATAAGGGTGATAAGCAGCGGACGCGGACGGCTGACGGAAGCGGGCTTGGCCTGTCGATCGTGAAAAAAATTGTCGAGCTGCATCATGGCGAAATACGCGTAGAGAGCTGGCTGCATGAGGGCTCGACTTTCGAGGTGATTCTGCCGCATGCAGTGCCGCAGCCAGAAGGCAGCGTTTGAAGAAAGGACCCTTTCCCCTCTCTTTCCACAAATTACACCTCGCCCCTATGATTCAAAGGGGACATAAGAGGTTAATTATAGCTATATAACAGTATAGAGAGGGGAAGATTAAAATGGGTCTATTATGGACATTGATCGTTGGCGGTATTATTGGTTGGTTAGGCGGCTTAATTGCAGGCCGTGACATTCCGGGAGGCATTATCGGCAACATTATCGCCGGCTTCATCGGAGCTTGGCTGGGTACGCTTATACTTGGCTCGTGGGGGCCGTCGATGGGCGGATTTGCGCTTATTCCGGCAATTATTGGAGCTGTCGTGATCGTGCTGCTGTTAAGTGCCATTATGCGCAGTGTAAGAAAGGCATAGCCTGAAGCTTTTACGCAAAAACTTGATAAAACCGTTGTTGAAGGTGTAACGTATACTTCGATAGCGGTTTTTCTGCGTCCAAAAGCTGAGATGAAAGAGGTCGAAAGAAATGCTTATAATCATTAGTCTCATCGCTGCTCTCGTCATTTTCGTTTATCTGATGCTGCGATATTATCCTGCTCTCGGAGCAAGCCAGTCGAAGGAGCGCAGGAAGAAGCTTAGTCGCTCAAGGTATTATGCCAGCAAAAGGTTTATAAATCCGATTCCTACCTCGATGGAGACAACGACAGGCGAGAAGCTGAAGATGCTTGTCCAGTTCGTGAAAGGGAATCCGAAGGCTAGGCCAGGCAAGCCGGTTATGATTGAGCCGCTTAGCGAGGTTTATTTCGGTCAGGAGCCGCAGCCTAAGCTGACATGGTTCGGCCACTCCGCTTCTCTGCTTCAGCTCGAGGGTCATACGCTGCTGCTTGATCCGATGTTCGGCAAGGTTCCATCTCCGTTTCCTCTCTTTGGCGGAAAAAGATACAGCGACAAGCTGCCGTTTGAAATCGAGCAGCTGCCGATGATCGATGCCGTGCTCATATCCCATGATCATTACGATCATTTGGATTATGGCTCCATCGTGAAGCTAAAGGACAAGGTGAAACGGTTCATAGTGCCGCTTGGCGTTGCACCGCATTTGATCAAATGGGGAGTTGATCCCACAATAATAGATGAGCATGACTGGTGGGAAGAGTTTTCCTGCGAGGGGCTGCAGCTGGCTTGCACGCCGGCTAGACATTTCTCGGGAAGAAGCCTTACGGATCGTGATGCTACGCTGTGGTGCTCGTGGGTTATTCAGGGACGCGCGACCAAAATCTTTTTTAGCGGCGACAGCGGCTATGGCCCTCACTTCAAAGAAATCGGCGATAAATACGGTCCGTTTGATCTGACCTTGATGGAATGCGGGCAATACGATGAGCGCTGGGCCGCGATCCATATGATGCCAGAGGAGACGGTTCAGGCTCACTTGGACGTGCGGGGCAATGTTATGATTCCGATCCATTGGGGCGCATTTACGCTAGCGATGCATGATTGGACCGATCCGGTGGAACGCGCCGTGAAAGCTGCGAAGGAGAGGAATGCACGCATTTCCACTCCGAAAATTGGCGAGACCGTATTCATTCAAGCAGCCGTTTATCCTTCCTCGTCTTGGTGGCGTTAAGCGATATTAGGCCGCAACAGAACAGCCTGCCGGATAAACCCGGCAGGCTGTTCTGTTGCGATGCTTGCTTAGCAACGTACGATTGTGGAGCGCTGGTCATCCCAGCGCCACGGCGTGCTGCTGCTCTCGAGCAGCACGCCGCCGTACCATTCATGAATGCCGTTCAGCTTGATCCAATCGGCTTTATATCCCGCAACCTCAGCGCCTAGCTCGGTTAAGCTTACCTCTACTTGCAAGAAAGCTTGCGGGGAGTCATTTAGAGTCGGAATCTTTTCATTGCCCTCAATCGCAATGAGCGGGTGCGAGCCTTGCGAGAGGCGCCGCAGACAAAGCCAATATTCGAGATCGCCCATTCCGAGCGCATGAAGCTTGTCGGTTGCATAAGAGAAGAGCTGCAAGGGCGTGTCAATGCCTTTTAAGAGCAGTTCCAGCGTAGTTTGCTCGACAATGCCAAGGCCGTTCTGCGTAGATGGAAAACGAGTTAAATGAAGCTGTAGCGCATCATTCAGGAACGGAAGGGTAGAAGTATCCTGCTGAAGCAGCTGAGAGATCGCCTCAGGAGTCGGGGACGTGTACGCTTCCCAGGCTTTTTTGCCTAAAAGGAGCTGCTCCTTGCTTATTTCATGCCAAGTACCGATCAAGCCGGACAGCTGCTCCGCGGATAGCTGACCGAGGCCATGAAATAATGGAATGCCGGGATATTGATTGATGCTTAGCAGATGAAGCTTCGTATCGCCTAAGTCTAGTTCCGCAAGCCTGTGAAGCAAGCAGCAGAGCATCGTTTGATCGAACAGGTCATGCTCGAACCACAACACGATATCGTCGTACTGCTGGAAGCTTGCCAGTTGTTTTTCCTGCGCTTCCGAGCCTTCGCGCCATTGCTGCTGCGGAATGCCCAGCGCTTGCTCCAAATATTGCCCTCTGGCAGCTCGATTTGCCGGCAGCGCAGGCTGTTCAAATACGGGGCCGACCGTATAAATTTCCCGCCAAACGAGAATATCCCCTGAAGCGCCGCCCTCCTTGAGCTTTGTTCCTACCGTATCTCCATTTACAATATGAAGCATCATCTCGCCTCCTTTATAGGTTGATTTTGGCGGAGAATGGGCGCTTTTGCAACCTGGTCCGTTTTTCATGCGAAAAAACCACCGTCGTTAGGTTTGGCTCCCTGACGACCGGTGGTTTTCGCTTGAGTTTTTAACTTGGTGTGCGCTGTTATCACGCATCCTCACGACAGTTTTATGATTTTGTCGCATGCTTCCGCAACATACTGATCATGCGTCACAATAACAATTGTTTTGCCTACATTATTGAGCCCCTTTAGAAGCTTAACGATTTCGTTTCTGTTTTCGATATCTAATGAGCCAGTGGGTTCATCGGCAAGGATGAGGTCACTGGGTTTTAACAAGGTTCTCGCGATCGCCACTCTTTGCTGCTCACCGCCTGAAATTCCATATATTTTCTGTTTGAGTGGGATATCCAGCCCAACCTTCTCAAGCGCATTCATTTTTAACTTTTGTTTTTCCTTTCTTGTTTGCCTCGAATTAAGCAGCGGAATTTCAAGATTATAGTCCACTGTCGCATCATCAATTAGCGCATAATTTTGGAATAAATAGGATATTTTTGTCATGACAAGCCGTCTAGCCTTAGCCGAACCAATCCGAGGACTATTCTTATCAAACAGTCTAACAGTGCCACTACTCGAATTTTCTAGCAATCCCATAACATTAAGAACGGTTGTCTTTCCAGAACCGCTTTTCCCAATAATGGCGAGCATTTCGCCCTCGTAAACCTTAAAGTTTATATTCTCAAAAACTACGCGGTCTTGATAGCATTTGCTAACATCCACAAGCTCACATATCGTGTTCACGTTTAACCCCCTCTCAGTATTTTTACTTTGTTTCGACGCTCAATAACGAAGAGTCCAAGAACAGCCGCTACAAACTCAATCGCGGTTACCCCACCACCTATTGCAAGAACACTGATGTCAGATGCCCCCACTGCCTGGTGGATGGATGACACCACTGCAAATGCGCCCCCAGCCTTTTGTAACAGAGTAGTTGCTAATCCGTTGTTCACAAGGAAACAAGTGCCTATTTGAATCACCCATGTCGCCGTTAATAGCCACATATACTCCTTATAAGTCCTGAAAAAACCGATTCCAAATAATCTGCGAATAATAAATCTGCGTTTATATTTGCTGAAGAATACACTTAGATTCTGTACAACAAGCACCAACAACCCTGCTACTAGCCCGAAACTAATGAACAAAAGTTGATTCCTCTGTTTTTGCAAATCGTAAATCTGTTTGAGAATGTACTGGTTGACTGATATCAGGTTTGTCAAGTTGTCGTCGAGTTTCAGTCTTTTCAGTTCAGGCTCCAGAGCCTCTAACGTTTTCTGGCTATCTCTATTAATTAGTTTCACCTTCAATGAATCTCGTCCCCCACCACCGGTCGTCATGTTTGCCTTATCTGCAACAAGACTGTTTTGCTCGGTGATCACTTGGATGATCGGATCTACAATCATATTTTTTTCTAATCGAAATACATCTGGATTGAAGCTAAATATTTTCTGTCCATTTGCAATCCAGATGATTTTCAGTTGTTGATTCTTTATGCGATCTGTAACATGTACTTTAAACAGGGATTCATCACCTTCAGCACGACTCTTCCTTGTTTTCCTAATGTAATCGAAAATACTCTTTTCATTATTTCGGTATTTTTCAGGTACAAGCAGTATCAAATCACTAGTATCCTCAGAAATATTCACAGAATTTTTTTGTGTATCATATACTGGGAATTCATGCAGATAGTTAAGGTTTACCGAAATCTTACGTATGCCTTCCCTGTTTAAAAGAAGTGCTTGTTGCTCATATTCTCCCGCATCAATGTATATGGCTCCCATTTGATTAAGTAAAGGGTAGAGACCTGTGACTTGCGCCAGAGTCATCTTGTGTGCTCCGTTATTTACATCCTCCAAATCGTTCCCAACTTTTAGAGGATAGAAAACACCGTAATCCTTGCTTCGCTCCCAGCTTTTCAAATTTTCTTGCTTGATGTGCAAATTATTATACTGGTTCCAGATTGAAAGGATGATCAAGATAAGAAATAAGGAAGATCCAATCTTGAGCAGCGTGTTCAAAGCAAAGATACTGTTCGTTTCTTTGCGGCTTTTAATCGCATCGACAACTCTTATTCTAGAGATATAGATATAGGCGATGAGTGAAATCAAATTAACGATGATATAGCTGATTAATTCAGAGATGACAACACTACCGATAAACTGAACAGTCACATTTTTAATTAATAGTGATGCAATTACAGAGGCCACTAAAGATAAAACAAAAATAACGGAAATCAATCTTCCAACAACAAAGTACCACAAAAGTAAGTTAGATAGGCCGTGCATTTTCATTACACCAATCCGCTTGGATTCGTTAAAAACATAATAGACGAGCATAATAATCGTGATGATAAAAATCAAATATTTGATATATGTTAAGAATTCTTCTTTGATTTCGATTTCACCAGAATTATAAGATTGATACTTAAAATCTTCAGGGGAGAGAAGTGTCTTTTCATCAACTAGTTTGTTTACTTTGTGGATGATACGTTCAATAAATTCGTTGTATTGTTCCTCAGATGACTCCACAAGGTACTGACCTTCTACTGGAAGATGTGTATAAGCAAATCGTAGCGGTTTCATTTCAAATAAATAATTATTTCCAAAACTATTAATAATGCCAACTTGGTTTTGATCTCCAGAATCTACATTGGATAGGAAATAACTACCATGCTGAGTATCTTCAGCAGTTAGAAACTTGCCGCTTTTTAAACGCAGGGAAGAAAATAATCGGGTATTGTCTGTCAGTAACACGTACTTATGAATTTGAACTTCGTCATCTACACTATAATCGATGTTTGTTCTGAAAATATTTACCCTTGTTTCGATGGCCGCTTCAAGTAAGATTGGGTAAATCTCATCTGGTGAAGCAAAAATCCCATTGTTAGGAATATTTAACTTTCTTGAAATCACATCACCTACTGTCTCCATCTTATCCAATTCATTCCTATTAGTTTGATTGTAAGACAATAGAAAAGAGACCGCGAAAATAAAGCTTAGTAAACACGATAATATCTTTTTCAATTCTCCGCTCCCCTATATTCAAAAATTCCGCCATCTCTTACAGACACAACTTCCGTACGTTACTCAAAGTAGCGTACGGAAGTTGCTTGTCAATTCGATATGTTATTTGCTTGGCGCTACTGCATCGTTGTTCCAATAGGCATATCCAGTTTGGAGTTTTGGACCATATGCATCTGCGAATGAATAACTACCTGCATCCGCATAATCCTTGTCAACACTAGTTCCGACCTTAGCTGTTGAGGAATGGTAATTATCCGGATGATTATAGTGGGACCAGGCATGCTTTTGAGAAGCAGTAAGTTCTGTGCCATAATCCCAAGTACCGCCACCAACGTTAACTACAGTAAACGGAGATACGTTAGAGTTGCTTAATTCTACCTGACCATGTGTCTGATTTCCAGTTGAAGCCATCGCTTGGGTCCCCATTGCTAGAGTCATTGCCGCAACTACGCCTGCTACCTTGATTTTTTTCAACATTTTTTTCATCTCCTTTAGCTTTTTTTGAAACGAAATCCGCGTTTTTTTAGTAGAAGCTTTACAAAAAAATGATATATTTGAAAGCTGGCCAGGCCCTCAGTGATTAAAAGATATCATACCTCTGTTGAAAAAAATGTCGAATTTTGCTATGAAAATATGTATATATTGTGAATTATTGTAAATACACTGCGTTTCTACAACCGAATTTTCGATAACAAGCGATCTCTTATTCAAATTTTCTAAAGTTGGATTTATAGGCATTCCACCTCTTGAAAGCAAGTTTAATAATTTATTTAATTCCTTTCCATTCGGCATCACCACCCATTGATTCTTTAATTTGTGATATTCCACGTCTGTTGATTAACCAGATTTTAGGTTGTTTAGAGACGACAAATAGACATGTTTATCCAGCACTCTAGCAATAGCGATACGCCACTGGACGAAGAAGGTTGTCTTCTTTCAAATGAATCTCAACACATGAAATTGTAATGAGAGGACTGTAGTTCCGTTATTTTGCATTATGACCATTTAGGCGTAATTGGCGGACAGGAGATCCGTCCCTCTGGTATTATGGGTTTTTCTCACGTATGCTCACTCATTCGCAGGATTTCAAATCACTTAGAGTTGGTGATGAAGTTGGAGCTACAGGGGAACTCGCCCCAAAGGGGTGTAAGGGCATGCGCAAACAAAGGAATCCTCGATATTCCCTTAATTATCCATATTCTGCACGCATTCTCCACTACACTCTTGGGGGTTCACCATCCCATGTCTCTACGGGTCTGCGCCCTTACTTTCCTTCGTCATACCTGCCCAAGTGGTGGAGGCCGATTGGTTTTAACTGACGGGTCTGTGCCCTTGCGGAACTCCATCTCGGTACTCCGTGCTTTCTTTGTCATCCTGCAAACGAGGGAGCATACGTGGGAAGCGGGGTCTCGCCTCGCTGAAAAATTAGGCGGCTTGCTCGAGCCTCGGATGCTTGCTTTCGTTAAACGCTTCTCCGCTGTGTGCCAGAGAAACCAGTATACGACATAGTTTGCCTATGAGCTTAAAGAGAGAGTGTCTTCCTTTCCGCTGGCGTGTCCCGACGTTGTCAGCATGCCAACGTTTAAAGCTAGGATGGTTGCATATCATCATAAGTACAGCCAGATACAAATATTTGCGCAGTTGCCTCCGCCCTCGCTTGGAGATGATGATTTGCCCTTTTCGCTTGCCCGAGGCGCTTTCTGCCAAATTCAGGCCCGCTAACGCTAGCAACTGCTGCCCATGCCTGAATCGTCTCAGATCGCCCGTGTTCCCCAGTATGACGGCTGTAAACCAAGGGTTCATCCCGACTTGCTGCAACGGCCAGAGCACCTCTTGTGGCACTTGAGCGAGCAGGGCGTCCATCTCCTGTTCCAGGATGGAAATCTGGGCGCTGAGATCTTCACGCCGATCCAAAAGCCGCAGCAATCGTCCCTTCATCTCCTGGGCGATGTCTGTCAGGCCAATCGAACGGGAAGCGATTTCCCGCAATGCGGTTGCATATCGAGTTCCTTGCGTGCCTCCAGCGCGCTTCATGCCCGCCATCCTCCAGCCATCGACGATCTCGGAGACGGTCAACTTTTGAATGTCAGAAGGTAAAGGAAAGCACCGTAACGTGGCCAGTGCGCAAACACCATCCCATTCTTTGAACAAAGTCGTGAACTCCGGAAACACTTGGTCTACAGCTGTCTGGAGCTGATTGCCTAAGGCCGCTAAATCGATGGAGAGCATCTCCTTTTCATTCACCAACGTATGCAGTTTCCGGTATACTGTTTCGTTGACGATCCAGTCACTGTAATAGCCGCGAGAAACCACGTCAGCAATCGTTAAGGCATCCTTGACATCGTTCTTAGAAGGTTTGTTGTCGCGATTTTCTTTATTCCGCTTGGTCGTAAGCGGATTAACGAGCACCAACGTATGGCCGCGTTCGCGTAGGGCAAAGGCGATGTTAAGAAAATAGTGACCAGTGGCCTCAGCGCCGAACATCACGTCCGTGTAGCCGCTCGCTTTTTGTATATCGGCTACCCATTGGAGCAGTTTTTTCACACCGAATGCATCATTTTGGAACGACAGGATACGGCCCTGCTGAATGCCTCTAAAATTGACTGCTGCAGCGACGTGTGTTTCTTTAGCGATGTCGATTCCAACAATTAGGTGACTTGCGGAAATACGTTCAATCCGTTGATTAATACGGTGCGATGATTTAAACTTCATAGTAGAGCGTCCTCCTTGGATGATAGGTAATAAGGGCTTTGACCCCGTGCAACCCTATCGTACCAGAGGCGCTCCTTTTCATTCAAAGGCCATTTCTTAGCACCTACAGGAATTTTATCTCCATTTAAACGAGGTTAAAATGGTTTTTTTGAGTGAATAGCGGAACCTGAGTCCGCGAACGCTACAATAATTGCTGAATTAGAAAAATAAAGGATTCTCTGTCCGCTGAAGACCTCATTTAAACCACCGTCTCGTTCCTGATTAGTTACAATCGAAGATTTTGGAACCTATTGCTTGCTCATACTGATCAAGCAAGAAACAGGAGTGAAGCACATTACTGCTACAGATTTTCCGATAGCTCAAAGGATTTCTTTGGAGCAGCGTACGTTTATCGCTATTAATATTATTGAAGCTTGCTTAACTCAATCCATTTGGTCACCCATTTAAAAAAAAGTTGACAACTGTTTTAAATTGAGTTATCTTTAATTAAAGATAATTAACTTAAAGATAAATGCAGCGCAGAAGGGAGTGATAATCATGACAATCGAAAACCAAAAACAAAATGATTCATTAGACCTCTTCATCGCGTTGTCTAGAGCGACCCAATGGGTGAACGCACATGCGGATCGCGATATACGTAAAAATGGCTTGAACCGGACGGAATTCGGCGTGCTTGAGCTGTTGTATCACAGAGGGCCGCAGCCCTTGCAGCAAATCGGCGAGAAGGTGCTGATGAGCAGCGGGAACATTACTTATGTGGTCGACAAGCTGGAGAAGAAGCAGGCGGTTCGCCGCAGAGCCTCAACCGAGGATAGACGTCTTATCTACGCCGAGCTGACCGATCAGGGCAAGCAATTCGTGGAGGAAGTATTCCCCGCACATCAGGCCACGATCGAGCAAGCGGTGAACGGTCTTACACCTGAAGAAAAGCAAGTGGCAAGCAAGCTTCTGAAGAAACTGGGCAAGTTTGCGCAGGAGAATTACAAGTAGCTGGGATGTTCTAAAATGAGCAGCGATTTCATTCTTTTCAAAGCGAAGCAGGCTGTTATCGTTATAGGCGGAATTAGCCGCTCCTGCTCGTCCTATATCTTAAATTAAAGACTCTTTAATTCACGATAAAACAAAAAACAAAAAAAATGGAGGAATTTAAAATGAGTTTAGCATTAGGATTGTTGGTTGTTCGTGTAGTCGTAGGTTTGTTGTTTGTAGGGCATGGCGCGCAGAAGCTGTTCGGGTGGTTTGGCGGATACGGTCCAAAAGGAACGGGCGGCTGGATGGAGTCGATTGGCATTAAGCCGGGGGTAGCCATGGCCGTCGCAGCCGGGCTGATGGAGCTGGTAGGCGGACTGTTGTTCGCAGCAGGACTGCTTACACCGCTTGCTGCAGCACTCATCGTGCTTGCGATGCTGGGCGCTATTGTGAAGGTGCATGGTCCGAACGGCCTATGGGCTACAGCTAATGGTTATGAATATAATTTGGTGTTAGTTGCCATTGCTATAGGTGTTGCTTTAACAGGTGCCGGCGACTATTCGATTGATGCGCTTATCCGTTAATCTGTGAATTGGTTCGTTACATTACTTTTAAACTAAACTAATATAAAATAGGGAGTGTGTTCGATATGACAACGCAAACGACTGGCATTCATCATATAACTGCTTTTGTAAGAAATCCACAGGTTACGGCTGATTTTTACGCAGGGGTGCTTGGCCTGCGCTTGATTAAAAAAACGATCAACTTTGATGCACCTGAGGTTTATCATCTGTACTTTGGCAATGAAATCGGAAGTCCGGGCACGATCATTACGTTTTTCCCTTGGGAAAACTCACGCAAAGGCAAAGTTGGCGGCGGTCAGGTTGGTTACACGACCTATGTCGTGCCTGCTGCTGCGTTCGATTTCTGGAAAGAACGGCTGGCAAAGCTGAATGTTGCTGCCGTGCAAACGTCGAGATTCGGCGAGCAGTATTTGCAATTCGTTGATCCGGACGGCTTAAAGCTTGAAATCGTTGCCCGTGAGCAAGGCGCGTTAAGCAAATGGGCATTTGGCGGAGTTCCAGCGGATAAAGCGATCAAAGGGTTCGGGGGCGCGATTCTGTACAGTACTGCTCCTGCCCAAACGGCTGAGCTTCTTGTAAAAGTGATGGGGCTTGTGAAAGTCGGAGAAGAGGGCGGCTATGCACGCTTTCAAGCAACAGGAGATCTGGGCAACCTGATCGACGTTAATGTCGAAAGCATGGAGCAGGGCCATGGCGGCGCTGGCACCGTCCACCATATCGCATGGCGGGCAAAAGACGATGCGGAGCACGCGCTATGGAGAAGCCATGTCGAGAGCAATGGGTTCCAGCCTACGCCAATCGTGGATCGTCAATATTTTAACGCGATCTACTTCCGCGAAGCCGGCGGCATTTTGTTCGAGATTGCAACGGATCCTCCGGGCTTTGCCCGCGATGAAGAGCCTGCGCATCTCGGCGAGAAGCTGATGCTTCCCGCTTGGTATGAAGAGCATCGCACACAAATCGAGCAATTATTAACGCCATTTGATATAAGGGTATTGGAGGAGGATAAATGATGAAGCATCTATTTAAACAAGGAACCGATCAATCCGCGCCAGTATTGCTTCTTCTGCACGGCACGGGAGGCACAGAGCGGGATTTGCTCCCGCTCGCAGAGCTTATATCGCCAGAATCATCCCTGCTTAGCGTAAGAGGGAATGTGCTGGAGAACGGCATGACGCGTTATTTCCGCCGATTGGCCGAAGGCGTCTTTGACCTGGAGGATTTGGTGTTCCGCACGAAGGAGCTTAACGATTTTCTAGACAGCGCCGCAGTCGAGTACAGCTTTGACCGCAGCAATATGGTGGCGATAGGCTACTCCAACGGTGCCAATATTGCTGGGAGCTTACTGTTTCATTATGAAGGGGCGCTTCGCGGCGCGATTTTGCATCACCCGATGGTGCCGATCCGCGGCTTGGAATTGCCGAATCTGGCGGGCGTGCCTGTCTTTATCGGCGCAGGCTCTAACGACCCGCTTTGCATGCCGCAGGAGACCGAAGAGCTTGATCGTTTGCTGCAAGGAGCTGGAGCCCCCGTTACGGTTCACTGGGAGCAGCATGGCCATCAGTTGACAAGCTCAGAAGTGGCAGCCGCTGCCGCTTGGTATAAGGAAACCTTCAAGGTCTAATCGAAGCAGGCAGATATAAGTAAACATCATGCTGTGAAAGGGGAGCTGGCTGTGCTATCCATTGATCCAACGAGCCAAAGCGTGCAGGATAATTACAAGCTGCTGATCGGCAGCATTGTGCCAAGGCCTATCGCTTTCGTAACGACACTTACGAGCGAAGGAGTGCTGAATGCGGCGCCGTTCAGCTTCTTTAATATCGTAACGGCTAATCCGCCGATGGTTGCGGTATCGGTGCAGCGAAAGCCGGGCGGTGTACAGAAGGACACTGCCCGAAATGCGGCCGCCGCAGGCGAATTCGTCGTACATATTTCCGACGAGAGCTACATTGCAGCGATAAATGTGACAGCGGCGAATGTACCGCCCGAGGAGAGCGAAGTGGCTTTAGCCGGACTGACGGCGATAGCGAGTGAACAGATCCGTGTACCCGGCGTGGCCGAGGCGAGAATACGAATGGAATGCGTATTGGAGCAATCGCTCCCGCTTGGCGGTATCGATGCATCGCCAGCATGCGACCTGCTCATTGGGCGCGTTGTACGCTTTCATATCGATGAAGCGCTGTACGAGAACGGCCGGATCAACGCTGAGGCTTTAAAGCCAGTCAGCCGCTTAGCCGGCAGCGATTATGCGAAGCTGGGCGATCAGTTTTCCATTGAGCGTCCTGTTTGATGAAGTATACGAAACAGCCCGTACCTTGTGAACTTTCACTGGTACGGGCTGTTTTTTTGACATGGCAGCTAAATAAGCCGCTTCCGGACCATGCCGGAAATGATATCTATAATCGTAATAAGAATGACGATGCCGAGCAAAATAATGCCGACGCGATCCCAGTTGCGGGTGCTGAGGGCGAAGATGAGCGGCGTGCCGATGCCGCCTGCCCCAATGACGCCGAGAATGGTCGCAGAGCGCATATTAATCTCGAAGCGGTACAGCATATACGATAGGAAGCCGGGCAGCACCTGCGGAATGACGGCAAACCACAAAATTTGCAGCCGATTCGCGCCGGAAGAGATAAGTGCCTCTACCGGTCCTTTATCCATATTTTCCACTTCATCGGCAAACAGCTTGCCCAGCATGCCGACCGAATGCAAGCCCAGCGCGAGCACGCCGGCGAAGGAGCCCGGCCCGACAGCCTTAATGAACATGAGCGCCAGCACAATTTCGGGAACGGCCCGAATGAAGCTGAGCACCATTTTGCCGGAGCCTGACACCATTCTTGACCCGCTTATATTAACCGCAGCCCAGAAGGCAAGCGGCAAGCAGAGCAGCGCAGATATAAAGGTGCCCAAAATGGATATGGCGAGCGTCTCCAGCAAACCTCTCAGCAAATCCTCGCCATCGGGCAAATAAACGAAATCCCAATCCGGCGAGAGGATGCCGGTTACGATCGAGCTCGTAATTTGAGCGGCGGTATCTTTAAAGCCAGTAAACGGTATGCCTGCAAACGCCCAAATATAGACGGCAGCAAGCGCTAGGTAGATCAGCCAGCGGTAACGGTTAGTTTTAGGCTTGCGAACGATCGTGTTCCTGGGTTTAGTCATAGCAGCTTCTCCCGCAGCTTCGTGCTTGAATAATCAATGAGCAAGACGATGGCTAGTGTAAATATAATGATGACGCTTGTTTTGTCATATTCCAAGAAACCTAACGTAATTTCATAATAATGGCCGATGCCGCCAGCGCCTACAAGTCCAAGCACGGCTGCCGCGCGAACGTTAATCTCAAACGTATAAAGCGTAAATGACATGAAATGAGCTTGAATTTGCGGGATAACCGCATATAGAATGCGCTGCAAGCCGGTTGCTCCAACTGCGGTCATCGCTTCAAGCGGTCCGCGGTCGATCGCCTCCAGAGCCTCATAGGTTAGCTTGGCGATTAAGCCTAATGAGAAGATGGTCAGTGCCATCATGCCCGGCAGCGGGCCGATGCCAACGATAGATACAAAGATAGCCGCTAGCAGCAGATCGGGAATGGTGCGGATCAGATTGAGCACGAAGCGCAAAGGATAACGAAGCCACCCGCTCTTCGTGATGTTGCTGGCGCTAAGCAAAGCGACCGGAATGGCGAGTATAGCGCCGATTGTCGTGCCGATGAGCGCCATTCGAATCGTTTCCAGCATCGCGCCGACGATGTTGTCGAAATAGGTCCATTTTGGCGGGAACATCTCCTTAAGCAGGTCGAACATATTCGGAAAGCCTTCAATAAGCTCCCCAAACGTTGCATCGGTCTGGACGGAGCTGCCCCACAGCAGCAAAATAATAATAATAGCCGTTAAATAATGCTTGAGCCTGCTTGGCGCCTTCGGACGATTAAGCTCCGTTTGTGTGCTCATGCGTGTCGTTCTCCCAGCAGCTCGGCTTCCTCAATCGGTCGTCCGTATATTTCCGCAAAACGCTCGTCCGTCGCTTCTTCAACTGGGCCGTCAAATACGACTTGTCCAGCGCGCAAGCCGATGATCCGCGTAGCGTATTGCCTCGCCAAGTCCACATAGTGCAGATTAACAATCGTTGTAATGCCCAGATCGATATTGATTTTCTTCAGATCATCCATGACCTGCTTTGTCGTAAGCGGATCTAAAGAGGCAACGGGCTCGTCTGCCAAAATAATTTTCGCTTCCTGGGCGAGTACGCGCGCGATCGCTACCCGCTGCTGCTGTCCGCCGGACAGCTCATCGGCGCGCGAATAAGCTTTCTCGACGATGTTGACGCGATCCAGCGCTTCGAATGCAATGTTCATATCCTTCTCGGGAAATCGTCCCGTTAACGTTCTTAGAGTGGAATGATAGCCTACGCGGCCCGCGAGCACGTTGCGCAGTACGGAAGAACGCTTGACGAGGTTGAAGCTTTGAAAAATCATGCCGATGTTGCGGCGGATCAAACGCAGCTGCTTCCCCTTTGCGCTCGTAATGGATTGTCCTTCGATGAGAATATCGCCCTCCGAAATATCGTGAAGACGGTTTATCGATCGCAGCAGCGTCGATTTTCCGGCGCCGGATAGTCCAACGATGACGATAAATTCCCCTTTTGCAAAACGTAAATTAATGTTGTCTAAGCCTTTTGTCCCGTTTGGGTACAATTTCGATACATTCTGAAGTTCTATCACGGGAGGACCATTCCTTTGCTCAATATCGTCGTAATAAAGGGATAGCCAGTCCGGGCGCAAGGGCCGCGAACTGGCTTTCGGTACACGATAATAGATGATTTTTTTGCGGGGATGGAAAGTCTACTCGGTCTTAACCTTCTCGCCATATTCGCGAACGATATTGAAGATGCTGTCCTCGGATTTCACATAGCCTTGGTGGGAGTAGATGTCAAAAATAATTTTACGGGTAGCTTCTTCACCGCCCAGCGCAATAAAGGCATCCTGAATTTTTGCAATCCATTCTGCATTCATGTCTGAACGAACGGTTACCGTGTCATTCGGAATTTTTTCGGTATACGTCAATACGCGCGTATCTTCGATCACAGTCGGGAAATCCTTCGCTACGATTGTACGGGCATCTTGGAAAATAGCTGCCGCGTCAACATCGCCGTTCAATACGGCAATAACGGCTTGGTCATGGCCTTTTACGGTAACAGCCGTTACATCCTTAAGCGGATCAATTCCAGCTTCGATCAACTTGCCTGCCGGCCATACGAAGCCTGCGGAGGAGGTTACGTTTTGGTAAGCGATTTTTTTGCCTTTCAAGTCTTCAAGCGATTTAATAGGGGAATCCTTCTTCACGATAATCATCGATTTGTAGAAATCAACGAGCTGGTCTGTCGGAGCGCCCGTGTCGTCTTGAACGCCAAAGCGCTGCGCTTGAAGAATAACTTCAGCGGCACCCTTTTCCTTAGCTAATACATAGGCAGTCGGGGGAAGGAAGCCTACATCTACTTTTTGCGAAGCCATCGCTTCGATAATGGTGTTGTAGTCGGTGGAAATGCTTACTTCAACAGGGATGCCAAGCTTGTCGGAGAGCAGCTGCTCAAGCGGCTTTGCCTTTGCTTCCAGCGTATCTGCATTTTGCGAAGGGACGAATTGTACGGTCAGCTTCTCTGGCACGTAACCTTCGGCTTGTTCGGTAGCAGCTGGAGCGATTGTAGCATTTGCAGCAGCATTGTTAGTTGCCGCGGCTTCGTTATTCGTTTTGTTAGCGCCACAAGCACTGAGCAGTGATACGGACAATAGCAATGGTAAAACAAACTTAGCGATTTTTTTCAAACGATAACCCTCCAAAAATTCTAATTTATGGTACTTGCTTAACTATAAGGACGGTTTATTATCAGACCGTAAAACAGGGGATAAGCTTTTGTAAACTTGGGAGATTTTGGTTTGTGCTCCTGGCTTAGCTGTTAAAATAGAAGGATTAAGGCAGGCTGGAGGGAAGTCATCGAATGGAACGAAACGACGTATTTACGTATGAGATGATGGTGACAAGCGATATCCACGGACATATTCAGCCGGTCGATTATCGCACGCGCGAGGAGAGTCATACGGGGCTAGCCAAAATCGCAACGCTTGTAAAAGCGGCAAGGCAGCAGGCGCCGGAGCTGCTGCTGGTGGATAATGGGGACTTGCTGCAAGGCACGCCATTTTCCTACTATTCCGTCACGGCGGGCAAGGAGCTGCCGAATCCAGCTATTGCTGCGCTGAATGAGCTGAACTACGATGCGGCGGTGATCGGCAACCATGAATTCAACTATGGCTTGGAGCTGCTAGGCAAAGCGGTGAACGATTCCAGCTTTCCTTGGCTGTCGGCAGGGATTGTAGATCGCGATACGAATAAGCCTGCATTTGGCAAGCCCTATATCGTGAAAATATTAAGTCAGGGCATAAAAGTAGCTTTGTTAGGCATTACGACACACTACATTCCGAATTGGGAAAACCCTGCCCATATTAGAGGATTAACCTTCATGGATGCGCTGGGCACGGCCAAGGAATGGGTCGCCCATATTCGAAAGGAAGAAGCACCGGACCTGCTCGTCGTCGCCTATCATGGCGGTTTCGAGCGCGACCTAGCAAGCGGCGAGCCGACGGAGAAGCTCACGGGGGAAAATCAGGCCTATGCCATGTGCACGGAGCTGGAAGGAATCGACGTGCTGATTACCGGGCATCAGCATCGTTTTATCGCAAGTGAGCTTGGCGGCGTTGCCATCCTTCAACCCGGCTGCAACGGACAAGCAGTAGGCAAAGTCAGCGTTACGTTCCAGAGAGGGCAAAGCGGATGGACTATTGTTGAAAAGAAGGCGGAGCTGCTGCGATTAGATGAGACGGTTGCCGCTGACCCCGCCATCCTGGCGCTGACGCAGGAGGTGGAGTCGCAGACGCAGCTCTGGCTGGACCAGCCAATCGGGCAAGTATCGGGCGATATGACGATAGCAAGTCCGCTGCTCTGCCGCAGCGCGGATCATCCTTTTATCGAGTTTATGAATAAGGTGCAGATGGCTGCGGCTGGCGTTGATGTCTCGAATGCTGCGCTGCTGAGCAATGAATCCGAAGGTTTCCGCGGAGCTGTGACGATGCGGGATATATTGACGAATTTCATGTATCCGAACACGCTGACCGTGCTGAGGCTTACCGGAGCGGATGTAAGAGCGGCGCTTGAGCTGACGGCGGCGTATTTCCAAGTGAATGAGGACGGTACATTAGGCGTCAACCCAGCCTATATTGAGCCGAAGCAGCAGCATTACAATTACGATATGTGGGAAGGCATCGAGTACGAGCTGAACGCGGCGATGCCGATCGGCCAGCGGGTCACGAAGCTGCTGCGGAACGGGCAGCCCTTGCAAGAAGACGAGGAGCTGGACGTCGTCATGAACAATTACCGGGCAGCCGGCGGTGGGGATTATGACATGTATCAAGGGAAGCTGGTCGTGCGCGAGGTGCAGATCGATATGGCGGAGCTGGTCGCTCAGTATTTGCAGAAGCATGGCGTAGTCGAGGCAACGTGCAACAACAATTGGCGGGTAATCATTAGATCATAAACAAGGAGCAGCCCGAAGCTGGTAAAGAGCGTTTTGGGCTGCTTCTTCATTTCTTCCGCTGCGTTTGCGCTATACCCGATTCATCCTTCGGTATTCAGAGGGACTAACCTTCACTTTTTTTGAAAATATTCGGCTTAAATAAAATCCGTTGCTGTATCCGCATGCTTGGGCGATTTGCTCTAGTGGCAAATGGGTCTCTGTCAGCAGTGATTTGGCTTTCTCTATTCGAAGAGTGGACAGGTAGTGGGAAGGCGTCAATCCTACGCTCCGCTGGAACCTGCGGCTAAGCTGCACAGGACTAATGCCCAGCTCAGCTGCAAGATTGTGCATGCTTATATCCAGGTAGCGATTCTGATGAATAAAAGCCTTGGCCTGTTCAATAAGCGGATCGGCAAGCCCAGCCTCTTGATTGGCGGGATCGGATTCAGTCAGCCGGCAAAATTGCCAAATATCGTTCAGCATATGATTTTTCCAATAGTGATTCTGATCACCGGTATAAATGGATTGCTGCTTTAGGCTATTCAAGTTATCGGCCAGACGATTTCGGTGCCGAATGCTCAGCTTGTATGCGGATTCGGACAGCTGCTGCTGAACCGCCTGTTCACGTTCATTTATGCCAGGTGCATCGTTTGAAGCCGAGCCAAAAGAAAATCCGATGAAATGAAACGATAACGCATGGATCACGCTGCGATGAAAGCGAAAGCCCGGCGGACAGACGACCACATCTCCCATTCGAGCTGTACCCTCTACTTCCCCTATTCGATACGAGAAGCTCCCGCTCTCCACGGCAAACAGCACCCATAGATCATACGTATCCACGCTTAATTGAAACTGGGATTTGCTATCCCAAAAGATATGATGAGATAGAATAGGATACAGGCCGGAGCTTTGCAGCATCACTTTTCTACACCTCCTCGGTGAAATAAAGTATATGGGTATATGATAGCGTAGTGCATGTTAAATCACTAGCCTCCATATTATGATGAAATCAAATCGATCTAGTGGAGGTATAGCCTGATGAAAATCGAACATGTAAAATCCGATATTACCGTTATTGGCGGGGGACTGGCAGGCGTTTGCGCCGCCGTCGCTGCTGCCCGTCTTGGGCAGACCGTATCCTTAGTTAATAACAGGCCGGTTCTCGGAGGCAATTCAAGCAGCGAGGTACGGGTGTGGGTATGCGGTGCAACGGCGCATGGAACGCAGCGTTATGCGAGAGAAACCGGCATCATGGGTGAAATGTTCGTCGAAAATCAGTATCGAAACCCCGAAGGGAATCCTTATATATGGGATCTTGTTGTTCTGGAAACCGTCCGCGCGGAAAAAAATATTCGCTTGTTCCTTAACACGGATGTGCACGAAGCGGAGGCGGAAGGACCGGAGGATGACCGAGTCATTCAAAGCGTAACAGGCTGGATGATGGGCTCAGAGCGAAAAATTCGTTTCGAGAGCAGCATGTATATCGATTGTACCGGCGATGGCCTTGTTGGCTTCCTTGCCGGAGCGAAATATAGAATCGGCCGCGAGGCCAGGGATGAGTACAACGAGGATTGGGCGCCGGAGGTGGCGGATGACATTACGCTTGGCAGCACGCTGCTCTTTTATACGAAGGATGTTGGCATGCCGGTCAAATATATTCCGCCTAGCTTTGCCAAGGACATTACACAAACGACGATTCCGATGAAGCGGGTAATTCGCAGCGGGGACTCCGGTTGTCACTATTGGTGGATCGAATGGGGCGGAGAGCTGGACACGGTCCATGACAACGAAAGGATACGCGACGAGCTGTGGTCGGTTATTTACGGGATTTGGAACTATATTAAAAATTCAGGCCAATTCGATGCGGCAAATATGACGCTGGAATGGGTAGGGTCCATTCCCGGCAAGCGGGAGTATCGGCGTTTTGTCGGGGACTACATGCTGAATCAGAACGATATTATGGCGCAGGAGCCATTCGAGGACCGCATTGCTTTCGGGGGTTGGTCCATCGATCTTCATCCACCGCAGGGCATGTATTCGGAAGAGAGCGGCTCGAAGCATCTATTCTCGGACGGCGTCTATCACATCCCGTTCAGAAGCTTGTATTCCAGCAATGTTCGCAATATGTTGTTTGCAGGCCGCGACATTAGCGCGACACATGTTGCTTTCGGCACGACAAGAGTGATGGCAACCTGTGCCGTAATCGGGGAAGCGGCAGGCAGCGGCGCTGCGCTTTCCGTACAGAAAGGGATTACTCCGCGCATGCTTCATCGCGATTATATGAATGAATTGCAGCAGACGATGCTGCGGCAGGATGCGTCAATCATTGGTATGGCCGGCAATGATCCGAATGATCTGGCGAAATCCGCACGCGTTACCGCATCCAGCACGCTGGAACGAATTGCGATTGAACACGCCGCAACGATACATGCACTCGATCGCGATATCGGCATATTGTTCCCAGTTCATCCCGTGCTGTCATCGGTTGAGCTGCTTGTCGATGCCAAACAAGCCACAACGGTTGAGGTGGAGCTATGGCATACGGGCAAGGGAGAGAATTACGTTCCCAAGCAATGGGTAAAGTCGGCTTCCAAGGCCGTCGCCGCGGGCAACAAGCAGTGGGTTAAGCTTGATCTGGATTGGCAGCCGGAGTCGGCCTGCAACGCTTTTGTCATCGTCAAAGCGAATGAGGCTATCACGCTGCACGGATCTGACGAACCGTTAACCGGCGTGCTTTGCTTTGAGAAGGGGCCTAAGCCGGTAGTATCGACTTTGCTTGAGGATCATCAACCCGATCAGCCGGTAGCGCAGTGGAGCATGCGCAAATGGAACCGCCGGCCAGTATGCTTGCGGGTAACGCCAAATACGGAGTCCTATGCGGCAAGCCAAGTTGCAGACGGCTATGTTCGGCCTTATGCGGGTCCGCATATGTGGGTATCTAGGCCATTATCCGCTCATTCACAGGAATGGATACAATTAGTTTGGGATGACGAGCAGGAGATTGGTGAAATTCATCTAACCTTTAACGATGACGTAAATGAAGATTTAATCAATCTGCATCATCATCGAACGCCGTTCGCTGCGATTCCCGAGGTCGTGCAAAGCTATCGCATTCAAGCTTTCATCGCTGGGGAATGGGTAACGATCATAACGGAGCAGGATAATCACAAACGAAAAAAAGTGCATCTCCTCCAAGAAGCGATTATCACTAACCAAATTAAACTAAACATAGAGGCAACGAATGGATGTCCGCATGCGGAGGTTTGCGAGATCAGAGTCTATGGTATATCCTAATCTATTACTATTGGAATCGCTTACAGCATAGACTGGTATAGATTGGTCGAATGGAAGGGAGAGAGTATCATGGCTGAGAAACCGTTGAACGTCCTAATTGTCGATGACGAGCTTCCGCTGAGGCAGGAGCTTCGCCTATTCCCATGGGAGGACTGCGGCGCCGTCTTAATCGGCGAGGCCGGGAATGGCGAGGAAGCGCTTCAAATGTGCGGGGTCCGCGTACCGGATGTCGTCGTTACGGATATCACGATGCCGATTATGGACGGCATTACACTCATACGGGAGCTTAGGAAACGATATCCTGCCATTCAAATTATTTTGCTGACCTGTCACAGTGATTTCCATTATGTTCAGGAGGCGCTCCGGCTTGGAGCGCTTGAATATTTATTAAAGGTATCGATGGAAGAAGAGGAAATGAAGCAGGCGATGATCAAAGTTAGAGAAGCGATCGTCAAGGAACGGCGTTCCCTTGATAATGAAAAATCCGAGCGGCGGCTGCTGCAAGCGGCAGCGTTCGGGAAGCTGCTGCGCGGTCATGCGCTTAGTGGCGACGAGTGGATGCCTATCGAGCTGGATGGAGCGAGGTCCTATAGATTGGCGCGCCTGATTCTGGATGCGCCGAATGCTTCCTATATTCCCGCGAGGCAGCGTATTCAACAGACGTTGAATGATAGAGAAAGATCTGACCCCAATTGGCTGACTTGGCTGACAACCGGTGAGAAGGAGTATTTCGTCCTCATGGCGGCACAGCATGCCGAAGCGGAAGCGATTGCCTCGCTTAGCGGAGTCGTACAAGCGTTGGAATGCTGCTTGAAGGAATATGAAGAGCTGCCCGAACACCTTGTAATGGTGCATGCGATTGTCAGTGAACCGTTCACAAGCAAGGAAGAGCTATCGCATTCGCTCACTTATACGACCGAATGGAAGGACGCGCTTTTTTACGATGGCTCGCGTGGGAGCAGCGTATGGATCGGCAGACCGGTTCCTTTGAGAGAGATGACGGATAAGCATGCGAAGCAACTAAATGAGATGCTAAGAATGGCTAGCAAGTCTGCTGCAAGCCTAAAGAGCTGCATTCAAGGGGACTTGCCTGTATGGTGTTCAGCAATACGCATTCGGCCGCAGCAGCTCAAGCAGCGCATGTTGAGCTGGCAGATGGAATGGCTGAAGGTCCATGAGGGTGCTGAGCTTGATGGCCGGGGCATCACGCAATTGATGGGAGCGCAAACCTTGCAGCAAATGATTGGCTGCCTCATTCATAATATCAACGAAATCGAGAGCGGAGGATCGCGCTCGCGTATCGAAATACGCTCCGCGATCCAATGGATTCAAGCGAATATGCAGCAGCCCATTTCGCTTCCGATCCTTGCTGAGCAGGTCGGCTTAAGCCCGCATTATGTCAGTCGGTTATTTCGTGAACAGACGGGCGATACGGTCAATCAATATATTACCCGTCTTCGAATGGAGAAGGCGGTTGAGCTGCTGAAGCGAACGAATAAAAAGGTGTACGAGATCGCGGAAGAGGTCGGAATTCCGAGCTATCGTTATTTTACCGTTACGTTTCGCAATTGGACAGGGGTGTCTCCGACGGATTACAAACGGAATCCTTAAACAGCTGCGAGATCGGATACGGGGGTATGGGGCATATGTCTAAGTTGGTCAATTGGTATAGCAGTCTAGGTCTTGCCACCAAGCAGTTCATCTATTTATTCATCGTGACGCTTCTGCTCGTGATGGTGCTTGCCTATCGCAATCTGAGCGAGGCAGAAAGTCTATTGAAAAATCAAGTCATACGCGATGCCGAGCTGCTTGTAGGCCGGACCAATCAATATATTGATGCCAGCCTCGACAATGTCGAGAATATGCTCCTGCTGCTCTCTACCCGTTACGATCTGTTCGATGAAGGAAACGAGGCGCTTGCCGACGATACGCTGCGCAAATTCGCCGATTATAACAATTCGATAGCCAAGACGCTGTATTTGGTTCGTACCGATGGGAAGGTCTACGCGAACTCGCAAGTCAATTATGATATCATCGGCAATTCGAAGCTGCCGGAGCTGTATGAGCTGGCGCTTCAGAATTATGGGGCAATCAATGTAAGCGAGCCCTATTATTCACCGATGTCCGGCCACACATTGGCCTATGTTTTGCCGGTTACCGATTTGCGCAGACAGGTGAAGGGTGTTGTCGTGGCAGAGGTGAATCTGGATTTGCTTACGGAGCGAATCGCTCCAATGATTTACCAATCGTATGCTTTAGTGACGAAGGACGGGAATATTATTAACCGGCTTGATTCTCGCGATAAAATGCTTCCTTTTCAGTCAGCGGTGTATCCGCCTGTACTTCAGGATAGCTTTCGGAAGCAGCTTGTTTCCCTTAAAGTCGGCGTTAGCCAGATCGAAGGAAATGGTTTGAAACCGCTTGTAGCCGTGAAGTCGACGAAAAACCGGCTGGGCTGGTCCTTAGCGGCATTTATTGAGGAAGACTATTTCTACCAAGACCTGCAGCAGTTAAATTATAATTACCGAACGGCAAGCATCGTGTGGATGATCATTCTGTTGATAAGCGCATTCCTGATGAGCCGCTCCTTCACGAAGCCTATTCGCCGGTTCGTAGAGAAGATGGACCGGTTAAACGATGTGCAGATTGTCGCGAAGCTGCCGGTCACAAGAAAGGATGAGATCGGCCGGCTGACACAAAGCTATAATGACATGCTGGAGCGGATTCAAACGCTGCTGCAAAAAACGAAGTCGGCGGAGGAGCAGAAAAAGGAATATGAGCTGAAAATGCTGCGGAGCCAGATTGCGCCTCATTTTCTATATAATACGTTAGCCTGTATAAGCAGTCTTGCCAAGCAGCAGCGGATTGACGAGGTGCGCGATACGATTCGATCCTTGGTTAAGCTGTTAGCCTTCAGCTTCGATAAACAATCGGAATTCGTCTCGATCGAAGAAGAACTGGAAGGGCTGCGCATGTATATGCACATTCAACAGGTGCGTTATGGCGAGCAATACAAATACCATTTGGATATTGACCCCTGCCTGCTGCAATACCGGATTCTTAAGCTAACCCTGCAGCCGCTTGTAGAGAATGCTATATTTCATGGCATTACACCGCGCAGCGGAGGGCTTATTACGATTAAGGGGAAGCTGGAGTGGGGCATGATCAGGCTCTATGTTCGTGATAACGGCATCGGCCTATCCCGAACCGAAGCTCGCAAAGCGCTGCATGACCATTTCGAGCAGGAACGCTCTAAATACCGTTTTACCGGAATTGGCTTACGCAATGTGCATGATCGAATCCGTATTCATTTTGGCGTGCCCTATGGCTTGCGAATAGGAAGTGCCAAAGGCGTCGGAACCGTCATCCGGGTGGACATCCCCGTTCTTACCGAAAACGATGAGCGTTTAGGAGTCTTGAGCTAAGCGGTCTATCCGAATTAGGGGGCTGTCCCATGGGACGGTCTCTTTGTTTGTTGGCGCACTTCGAGCAGCCTATACATACTTTCCCGTAATCCATACACTTTTTACGTTTTTATGTATATCGGCAGTTGGAGGCACTGCTTATACTTAAAACATGAAAGCGTAACCATAAAAGGAGGGCTTACATGGAAGCCGATCAAAGCTACATACCCGCCTCTCGAATGCAGCCTACTCCGCAAACGAAGCTGCAGTCGGTTTTAAGAACCGTCTGGCGTTTCCGGGCATTATACATCATGCTGCTCCCCGGTGTGATCTATTTTGTTATCTTCCGATACTTTCCGATGTACGGGGTCATTATTGCTTTTAAAAACTTTGCAATTATGGACGGCATAACGGGAAGCGCCTGGGTAGACCCGTGGTATAAGCATTTTAGAGATTTTTATCAATCCCCCTATTTCAGTCAGCTCTTGACTAATACGTTGTTAATTAGCTGCTACAAGCTAATCTTTGGAACATTTCCCCCAATCATACTCGCGCTGCTGCTGAATGAATGCCGCGTGCGTTGGTTGAAAAATATTGTCCAAACACTGACTTATTTGCCGCATTTCTTATCGTGGGTTATTATTTTTGGAATCCTGCTGACCTTGTTCTCCCAGAACGGGGGACTGGTGAATCGATGGATTGTGGAGGCGGGCGGCCAGTCGATCCCCTTCTTGACCTCAACGGACTATTTCCGCAGCATTCTGGTCGGTTCCGAGGTGTGGCAAAACCTTGGCTGGGGCGCGATCATCTACTTGGCAGCAATGGCAGGCATCGATCCTACTCTTTATGAGGCTGCAAAAGTGGATGGCGCGAGCCGGCTGCGGATGATATGGCACATATCGCTTCCAGGCATTCAAAGCATCATTGTGCTGCTCTTCATTCTGAAGCTGGGCCATCTGCTGGATGCCGGGTTCGACCAAATCTATATCCTGTACAATATTCAGGTGTATCCGGTTGCCGACATTTTGGATACTTGGGTATACCGAACAGGCTTGCAGCAATTGAATTTCAGCTTGGCTTCGGCAGTCGGATTATTCAAGTCACTCATTGGACTGATACTGGTGCTGGGAGCTAACCGTCTGGCGAAAAGGTGGGGTGAGGGAATATGGTAAAAAGCTTGGATGATAAAATATTCAATGGTGTCGTATATGTTATTCTCGGGCTATGCGGACTTGCTGCCATTCTTCCGATGCTTTATGTCGTATCGGTATCCATCACGCCATTCGGTGAAGTGCTGCGCAACGGCGGATTTATTTTGTTCCCGAGCGAGATCACGTTCTCTGCTTACCGCACGCTGTTAACCGAGTCGAATATACCGAAAGCTTTTCAAATAACGGTCCTCATTACGGTTATCGGTACGGCAGTCAATCTCATATTGACCGGCTTGATGGCTTATCCGCTCAGCCGCAAAAACCTGCCGGCAAGAAGGTTTTTTCTCCTGATGATCGTGTTTACATTGTTGTTCAGCGGAGGACTTATTCCAACCTACCTGGTCGTCAAATCGATGGGACTGCTAGACACGATTTGGGCGATGATTCTGCCAAACGCCGTATGGAGCTTTAACGTGCTCATTATGAAGAGCTTCTTCGAGGGACTGCCCGAGGAATTGTTCGAATCAGCCAGGATGGACGGCGCCAAGGAGTTCCGGATATTGCTCCAGATCGTCACGCCGCTCTCGATACCGGTATTGCTCACTGTCGGATTGTTTTATTTAGTTGGCCATTGGAATGAATTTTTTCAAGCGATCTTCTATGTGACAGACCGAACGCTGTTCCCGCTGCAGGTCATCGTCAGAGAAATTTTGATGCAAAGCCAGCAGCCGCTTGAAAATGCCGAGAACATCATGCCTACCCAGACGATGCAGATGGCTTCCGTGATGATTGCGAGTCTGCCCGTTATCGTGATCTATCCCTTCCTCCAGAAGCACTTTACGAAGGGTATGCTGCTCGGATCGATTAAAGGTTGATCTAGTCGCCGTATGGATAACTGGCCAGCCATACGGACCTATTCAATAGATAGTTTTCAGAAAGGGGATATGAAGATGAGAAAAGTATTTTCATTCTTGCTGACCATTTCATTGCTAGGAGCTTTGCTTGCGGGCTGTTCGGGAGGTGGAGGCGGCGAAACCAAAGATGGCAATACAAAAGATGGCGATACGCCTGGCAATGCCTCTACCGCTAAGCCTAGCAACGGGGAAAGCGACAAACCGATTAAGCTGGAAATTATCGAGAGCGGCAACAACCTGCCTACGCCGGATAAGGATATCATTAAGAAGGAGCTGGATACGGCGCTGAACATTGACCTTAATCTGACCGTCTATCCTTCGAATGATGATTACGCAAACCAATTGAATGTTCGCATGTCCTCCGGCAATTTCCCTGATTTATTCATGGTGAGCCGGCAGCAGCTAATCCAATTTTCCAAACAAGGACTATTGCTGGATATAACGCCTTACATGGATAAATTGCAGCAGACGGTCGACTACATCGGTGAAGATAGCGTCAAGAAAGGCATGGTAGACGGGAAGGTTTACGGCATTTCCAAATCCCCGCAAATCCCTTATAACACGTTATGGATTCGCAAGGATTGGCTGGATAAGCTGAATCTGCAGGTTCCGACAACGATTGAACAATTGAAGGAGGTAGCGGAGGCCTTCACCACTCAGGATCCCGATGGCAACGGCAAACCGGACACGTATGGTTTGACGGGAGGTAAGCTGGGCGCATTTTCACCGGTATTCGGAGCGTTCGGTGTCGGTATGCCAGGAAATTTCTATGAGAAAGACGGGGCCGTTGTTAATGCGCTGTACGACCCGGCAATGAAAGATGCACTGACGCTCATTCAGCAGATGATCGCTTCGGGCTCGGTTGATCCCGAGTTGTTAGCCAACAGCGGGCTTCAGCATCAGGAGAAGGCCATTAAGGGTCAAGCGGGCATGGTCTATATCGATTGGCCGAATATGACGAAGGAGCAATTCGTCGAGCAAATCAAGACCGTTAATCCGAATGCGGAGTGGCTGCAAATGGCTGCGCCGAGCGGACCGGGGGGACAATTTGACGGCTCATGGGATATTGGCTCAGCGCCGGGACGATTTGCTATTCCGAAGGCACTGGAGAAGGATCCGGAGAAGCTGCAGCGCGTCTTCGATCTGCTGAACTATATCTCGAACCCGGACGGCGGCTCAATGCTCGTTCAATTCGGGGTGAAGGACACTCATTTCACGATGGATAACGGAAAGCCGAAGATGACGGATAAGGCAGGCGACGTCGGTTATTCATGGTTATACCAATTCACGGGAAGGCCTGAAATGGAATATTTGCAAGCAAAGTTCACCATGCAGTCTGATGCAATCAAGTTTGCCAACGACCAGCCTCGCATTAAAGTGCTCAATGGATTCGTAGATAATCCTGAAGGCTTTAATCCGGCTGACGCCGATCGGTATATCGAGGAAGAGATCGCGAAATTTATTTATAACAGACGCCCAATAAGCGAATACGATGCTTTTATTAAGACGCTGGAGACATCCATGAATTATAAAGCATTCCTGGATAGCGCTTACGAGCAGCTGAAGGCGCTAGGTTATGGTGGCTAAGGCATTAATTGCTGCGAATGGAATGTGCAAGACAAGTCGGCTAATTACATGTACGCAAGCAGGAGGAGAGGCCTAATGGAAACGACTTCGCTTAATATTTTAGAATTGAAGAAACAGTTTGACGAGCGAGGGTACTTGATTATACCGGATGTTTTATCCGAGGATAAGGTAACCCGTTTGAATGCAGCGATCGATGAAGTGCTCGCAGAGGAGCAGGATACGCTTGCCCATAATATTTATAATAGCGTTTCTCGGCATGCTGAGATTGCTTCGTTAATCGATCATGCAACGATCCTTCCCTTAATCGTGAATTTGCTTGGACATAATATTCAGCTGCATATCTCCCATCTAACGGTGAGGAAGCCTAATCCAAACGATGTGAAAACGGCTACGCACAGCTTCATCGATTGGCATCAAGACGGCCCTCATCCGCAGTTTCCGGTCATTGCAGGCTTAACGGCTACTTATTATATTAAAGTCTGTTATATTTTAAGCGATATGTCGCAGCCAAACAGAGGCAACACAAAGGTCATTCCGGGCAGCCATAAGCAGCCATACAATCCGAACCATAAGGATGTAAGCCAGCAATTGGATGGGGAGGTACAGGTGTGCGGAAAGCCGGGGGATGTGTTTATTTTTGCGCAAAATCTGTGGCATGCCGGCTCGACGAATCATTCCGAGTTCACAAGAAGACAGCTGTTTCTCGGCTACAGTCCGATCTGGATGCGTCCAATCGATTACCATCAGGCAGATGAGAGTCTCTTGAAGGACGCTGATCCGATCCGCCGTCAATTGCTTGGACAAATTAGCGACAATAAATTTAAGTACTATGTTCCTGAAGATGCGATGGTGCCGCTCAAATCGATGTTCATCGGTCATTCTTAACTGGTTGAATCGGGTTCCTATTAAAGCTGAATATTGTTTCGGTTGCGCGGCGAGCGATATTCCCGCAGCGCAATAAGGAGCAGTGAAAAACGAGTAATCGTTTTTCACTGCTCCTTTGTTCTTCATACAGATGAGGAAATTAGATCGCTTTCGCCAGCAGCTCCGCATAAAATTCCGCTCCATGACGCTTCAAGTGGACACCGTCCTTCGAGAAGGGGGCTTCAAAAATTCGTAACAGAACAGTTGCAATCCGGAATCAAATTGGAAACAACAAATTGAAAAATTACAAGCGTAAATAAAGTATGTATGGACGGGCAAAGGGAACTTTAACCATAGAGTGTTTATGTGAGGCAAGCTCCTCTGCATAATGCTCATGCAGCAGGGACAGTCGCATACGTTGGAGGAGATTTTTTATGAAAATGAAACTGATAAGTGTGCTGCTGATGGTTGCTCTTGTCTGGATATCGGGTGGATCAGGAGCTGCTAGCGCGGCAAAGGGAGTTAGCTCGTTTAAGGCGGCTTTTGTACGCAAGGGGGAGCTTTGGCTGAAGGAAGGCCGTCAAGAGAAGAGACTGGTTAATGGGCCGCTCGTACGCAATCCAAAATGGTCGTTCGACGGAAAGTGGATCGCATATACGACGGGGGAGGCGGAGCAAGAGCTGTGGGTGCTGCAGCTGCGTACCGGCCAAAGCAAGCTTGTATCGAGGGAAGGCGGGAGAAATTTTCAATGGGCGCCGCATGCAGAGAAGCTTGCGTACCAGACTGAGGAGCTGCTGCAATATGTCGATGTGAATAAGCCGGACGAGCCGCTTGGCGCTGCCAAAGGCATCGGCAACTATTCATGGCTGCCGGATGGCAAGGGGTTCTTTGCTTCCTCGCAATCGGAGCTGCTGCCGGACGGCTGGACGCCGATTAGTCTTTATCAAATACCGCTTGCTGGATTGTTCGATCCGAGCAAATATGTAACCGTGCATGTGCTGCCAAGCCCTTCGGATGATTTTTTTGCGGTTGCAACCAGCGTGTTCAAATGGTCGGCGGATGGGCGATGGATCGCTTTTCTAGCGAAGCCAACCGCCTCATTATCAGCCGACAGCAACACGCTTTGCGTTATCACAACGGATGGAGTCGTTTTTCGAACGTTGGACGAAATGGCTAATAATGAGCAGTGGTTTGAATGGGCAGAGCGCGGCGACCGTTTGGCGTACATTGCCGGTGTTGGGCGTGAGGCTGCGAGCAACAAGAAGCTTAAAGTGATAGCAGTCACCTCGGAAAAATCGGCCGAGTACACGCCAAAGGGCTTTGTTGATCAAGCCTTTGCATGGCAGGATGAGCAGCATATTGTCGTATCGAGAGCAGCCGAATCTAAGCCAGAGGTTGGCCAAGCTGCACCGGCTTATCCTTATTTGATGCGGGTGGAGCTGGAGAACGGCGAGCAAACGTCCATTACGAAACCATCCAGCAAGCATGGTGCTTATCATCCGGCAGCATTAAAGTCCAAGCTGGCATGGGTGGAGCGTGACCAGTCATCGGCGAACGTTATCGTGGCAAATGAGCGTGGACGCCACGCGGAGCAATGGATTAAAGGCATCGACATAGCAGATTCCTATTATGGGCAGTGGTACTGGGATGAGGTGCTGGCTTTTTATGAGGCAGGTTGATTGATGGGAAGGACTAACTTTGTAAGCACATATATGTGCTTATAGCCCGCAAACAAGGGTTACTCATTCGCTGTAAGTTTAAAAAGAAAATAAAGGATTAGACTAGCCCCAACTATAAAAACAGCGGCAGCCGTGGACGAAAAAACAAAGTCCTAGACTGTCGCTGTTTTATTGAGCTAACGTTCCTCGTCTGTTTAAAGATCAGTCTAAAACTTATTTTTCAAAAGCTGACGATAATTCAATTTCAAAAACGGCGTAAGATCAGTGATCCCAGTCTATTAAAAAGTAAGAAGGATCCGCCGTGGCGGATCCTTCTGCTGTTTTATTGGGCTATCGTTCTCCGTTAGAAACGTCGACACTCCCTCTGATTCCTGTCAATTACCCATTCGATTTACGCTCGCAGGTTACCGAATGCGCGACTATTTGTTCACCGGCAGCGTGAATGCCAGTTCTGGGATGTACTCCTTGTCCGTCCCCTTCCAGCGATATGGTTTGACCGTAACCGTCTTCGGAATGCTAGGGAACGGAGTGATTTCGACCGTGTTCACATAGGTTCCGGGGTCCGCTCCAGGGCTGCTGCTTCCGCCCATAACGTCGGCGGATTCCCCGCGCTCATTCTGAATGTCGTACATGAGCGAGTCCTCCAGCTCCAGCTCCTCGCCGGAGAGGTTTACTTCCAGTTGCGAGGTGGCCTCTGTCATCTCGAACTTCTTGATGCGCATGACCAGTCCTTTATAGGACTTCGTCTCCTCGGATGCCAGTACGATCGACTGGCTTGTTGTTTTCTTGACCGGGAATGACAGCGTAAAATACCGCCCAATAGCCGCGTCCCGAATTACGACCTCCAGATTGAACTCATCCGGCAAATCAAACGAGGTCGTATGCGTTTCCGCGATGTATGGCTGTACCGTTAATATGGACGAATTGTTGTGCGAAATATCGGAAGCCAGAAACGTTGACACATTCAGCTTCTTCCCGTTCGCCCGAACTTCGATCATGCTGGCTTCTTTACCCTGCTTCTTGTACATCGCGATCGTTTCCTCGGTCGTAGCATCCGACCATTCCTTCAGCGGCGGGTTATCGCCATCGTTCGTTTCTCTGATCAGCACCATGGACATGCGGGTCCCGTCGAACATCATTTCCGAGATTTTGAAGGTGACGCCATCATGCGTCTGGCTGGCATTCACCTTAGCGGTCAAGCCCTGCTTGGCCGCGGACTTCAGCCCCGTATCGCCTGCCTGGTCGAACAGACTGCCAACCAGCGGCAACTTGCTCAGTGCATTGGCCATTGCCGGATTGACGAACCCTGCGCCGAGGATGCATAATCCCGCCACAACGGCAGACGCGGTGATCAAGCCTGCTGTACGCACCCGGCGACTGACCGGTTGTACGCGACCGGTCTTTGGCAACTCCTGCAGTCTTACCATAACCGCCTCGGCCGTGCGCTCCGGATCAGCGTGTATATAGGTTGGCTTTGCTTGACGAATACGTGTTTCCATCATCCGACTCCCCTCTAGTTAACGCTGATTTCAACTGCTCTCTCCCTCTCGCCAGCCGTGTCTTGACCGCACCTTCACTTAACTTGAGGGCGTATGCGATCTCCCTGACCGATAAGTCCTCAAAATAATACAAGATGATCGGCGTTCGAAATTTCTCGTCTAAACCTATTATGGCCGCATAAACTTCCTTGTCCCTGCTCTGCTGCAGGTAAATGTCTTCCGTGCTCCTGCCTCTCTGCTCAGGCAGAAGGTCGGTCGGTTGCTCTTTCCGATATTTGCGGTTCGTATTCAGACACAGATTGATAACGATGCGAACCAGCCACGGATACGGACGCCCAGGGTCTCTTAGCTGCCGAATCGAGAGATACGCTTGCACCATCGCTTCCTGCACAATATCCTCTACCCTGTTGTGATCGCGCACATACGTGTAAGCGACATAACGCAGCCGGTCATTGTAATCCCGGACCCATTGATTTAGTTGATCCATCTGTTCCAATTGGCTCTCACCTTCTTCCTATCATAATGACACACGACGACCGAAAAGGTTTCAAAAACAATCTACCAAATGCAGCGGCGTAAGCGTCAAACCGCTCCCGCCATGCTACTTTGAGCTCGCGCTAAATGGCGTTAATGCTGGTTGCAGAATTCCTTGCCCTGCTGAGCGAAGGTTAATTTGACATCTGTATTTGTGAAGATGAAAAGGAGCTGCGGCGGCAGCTCCTTCATCGTTTGTATAGAGTCCTTCATTGAACTAACGTTCTCCTTTAGCTTAACGGCATCCTCGATTTGACGCCTACTTCAATAAAAAAGAGAACAGGCCATCCGTAGCAGTCTGCTCTCTGATTATCTTTAATGGACAGTGGAAGGCCCTTTACTTGATGTTTTTGTTGACCACTTTCATTATAATGCATACAAACATTAAGCTGCATTCCGTTTGTATGCGCGCATCGCAAATAGATATGCGACGATCATTATCCCTAAGCACCACGCTAAAGCGACCCAGATATCATTGCCTACCGGTTGACTTGACAATAGTGCACGGATAGCCTCAACGATCGAAGTCACCGGCTGGTTTTCAGCGAAGGCACGAACGACCGAAGGCATCGACTCGGTCGGAACAAATGCAGAGCTGATAAACGGCAGGAAGATAAGCGGATAGGAAAACGCGCTTGCACCTTCCACCGATTTTGCGGACAGTCCGGCAATCGCTGCGACCCAAGTTAACGCCAGTGTAAACAGCACGAGTATGCCGGCTACTGCAAGCCATGGCAGTAGCCCCGCCGACGAACGAAAGCCCATAATGAGCGCTACGAGAATGATGACGATAACAGATATGACGTTGGATACCACCGAGGTCAGCACGTGCCCCCACAGAACGGCGGAACGCGAAATCGGCATGGAGTGGAACCGCTCAATTATTCCCCGTTGCTTATCCAAAAACAGGCGGTAAGACGTATAGGCTATACCACTTGCAATCGCAATCAGCAGGATACCGGGCAACAGGTAGTTCACATAGTTATCCGTACCAGTTTGGATTGCGCCGCCAAACACATAGACGAACAGCAGCATCATCGCAATCGGAGTGATGCAGACTGTGACGATGGTATCCATACTGCGGAAAATATGACGCATGGAACGTTCAAGCATAACGCCCATATCGTTGAAAAAGTGTTTCTTTGTCGTCTCCATTTACTTTCCCTCCTTTTTGTCGATGATTGCGAGGAATATTTCCTCCAAAGTCGGCTGTTTTTCAACATACTCCACCTTTGCGGGTGGGTATAGCTTTTTTAGATCCGAGAGCGTGCCGCTGGCGATAATCTTGCCCTCATGCAGAATGGCAATTTGGTCGGCAAGCTGCTCAGCCTCCTCCAAATACTGCGTGGTTAGGAGTACCGTCGTGCCGCCGTCGGCAAGCTCCTTGACAGTCTTCCAAACTTCGATGCGCGCCTCGGGGTCAAGCCCAGTGGTAGGTTCGTCGAGAAAAATGATCTGCGGTTTTCCCACAAGGCTCAAGGCGATGTCTAGCCTGCGGCGCATACCACCCGAATAAGTAGACGCCCTGCGGTCGCCGGCGTCTGACAAGCCGAAGCGTTTAAGCAAGTCATCCGCAACCTGACGTGGATTTTTGAGGTATCGTAGCTTGGCAATCATGATCAGATTTTCCCGTCCAGTCAAAATTTCGTCCACGGCGGCAAATTGCCCGGTAAGACTGATCGCCTGCCGCACATTATCGGGTTTTGACGCGACGTCAAATCCGTTTACGGTGGCGGTGCCTCCGTCCTGTTTGAGCAGCGTGGTGAGGATTCTGACAATCGTCGTCTTGCCCGCGCCGTTGGAGCCAAGCAAGGCGAAAATCTCACCTCGCTTTACTTCAAGATCGACGCCCTTTAGGACTTCCGTGTCCTTGAAAGACTTTCGCAGACCTTTCACTTCGATTGCTTTTTCCATCCCGATATCCCCCTTTTACTTTGTCTTATCCGTCCCCTTTTTTATGGCCTTGTTACCTTGTTGGTCAACAGATTCTTGATAGATGTCAGCGTAAGTTTTTGAATCTTTGATTAGATCGTCGCAGAAAGCCGCTACGTCACTGCCCGTCACTTCGAGTACGCCTTTCCCCAAGGCCGCGCCCTCTTCAAAAAGATCGATAATCCCCGAGAGCAATCCCGTCCCGTCGGTTAGCTCAACAGGTCCGACCTTAAAGAGATATTTTTGAATCTCTTTATAAACAATCTGATAATCTTGCGGGAGCGCTTTGACACGCGCCATGTGCGCTCGCCATTCTTTTTTGCCTTCGATGATATCTTGTATTCTCATTTTATCCTCCTATTTACCTAATTTTTTAGCGATATTACTGTTGAGCTGCTCGCGCCACTTGTCTCGAAAAGACTTTGCCCCTTCTTCGCCGGCCAGCGCTGAACAGAAGCCTTTGATATCGTCACCCAAAACCTCTTGGACACTCTGACCGTCCGCCGCCGTTTCTTCGAGCAGGCCAAGCACACCGTCAAGAATTGGCATGAGGTTGCGACCGGTGAAATCGGAGTGCGGCCAAAGATTGGCATTAATTTTTTTCCATGCCGCTTGATAATCAGCCGGCAGCTTTTTGGCACGCGATTCAAAAGTTTTCATTTCTTTAGTCATGTCGCTGCCAGTGATTTTTTCCCAAAAATTCATTATTGTTCCTCCTTTAACTCGTTAATTTTTGATGATACGAACTCCCATTTTTCCCAGAACTTCTGTAGTTCCTTGCGCCCCGCGTCGTTGAGCACGAAAAACTTGCGCGGCGGTCCCAAGTCGGATGGTTTCTTGTTCATCTCCACCAACTTGTTTTTTTCAAGCCGGATCAGGATGGTGTACACCGTTCCCTCCACAACATCTGTAAAGCCGAGGGCGTTCAGCCGCCGCGTGATCTCGTAGCCGTAGGTTTCTTTGCGGCTTATAATTTCAAGGACACAGCCCTCAAGCGACCCTTTGAGCATTTCCGTTAGGTTTTCCAGCACAATCACCCCTCTCTATTCTGTACCACTGGTATGAAGTGATACTAACTACTGCTATAAAGTAACACGTAGTAGATTGTTTGTCAATAGCGTTTGCTTTTTCTTTGGACAGTAAGAGCATATACATGCTTACAGCCACCCCACATAAAACAAAAAAAGAACCGAGACGCCAAGTCTCGGTTCTTCAACATTTAAATCTGTACAAGCAGCAATATGATGGACGATAAACATAAGCATGTGCTGATCAAGCAAAGGAACATGACGACCTGCTTATGGCTGAGCCCTGCACGCAGCAGGCGATAATGCGCCTGGCTGGCGTCTGCCTGATAGATCGCTTTGCCTTGCAGCATGCGTCTCACGACGACAAACAAGTTATCGAAGATCGGCACGCCCAGCGCAAGAATCGGAATAAACAATGACATGATCGTAGCTTGCTTGAATGCGCCATCCAGCGCAATAACCGCTAAGATAAACCCCAGAAAGGTTGCTCCTGCATCGCCCATGAAAATTTTTGCGGGAGGCTTGTTGTACCGTAAATACGCAATCGTTACACCGACCAAAATAATAGCCATAATGGCGGAGTTGGACTGTCCTTTGGCTATGGCGACAATGAACAGCGTAACCGCGGAAATGGCGGAAAGAGCGCCAGCGAGCCCGTCCATGCCATCGGTAAAGTTAATGACCGTCGTAACGCCAAAAATCCATAAAATTGTAAGTGAAAATTGCAAAATGACCGGAAGCACCACATATTCGCCTGAAAACGGATTGAAAAATCCTGTAAACGCTATGCCGGAGGCATAGACGAGAACGGCCGCGGATATTTGCACGATAAACTTGGGGAGCGACGGGAAGTCTTTGCCCTTTGTTTTATACCAATCATCAATCGTGCCAATGATGAGCAGCAGCACACCGCCCAGGAATATAGCGCCGGTCTTTAATGAAAAGTCCTGTGTGACAAGCAAATAGGTAAGGAAAAAGCCGATAAAAATAACATAGCTTGCCGTAAGCGGAATCGGCTCCCGATGGAGCTTGCGTTCGACGTCCTTGCGGGGCTTGTCCACAAAATCAAGACGGAATGCCAGCCTGCCGAACGGCGGGATTAAGAAATAAACGATAGCAAAGGACAATAGCAAAGCGATAGCGTATAAAATAGTTGTCACCACCGATATATTTTGAACGAACAACAAAATTATACAGTCCAAGCCGAACATTGTCGATTAGAGGAAACTCATGTGAGAAGATATTAATTTTTTAACCTCTGCCAAATGAACGCTGCCCAAGATAGCATAGCTCTCAAATAATCTGAATGCATTCAACCTCGATTTTGTGAATAAGGATAAGCAATCCTTTTTTAAAATAAGAAGAGAAAGCTGCAAGGAAACTTTTCATATCCAAAATAAAGAGGAGAGATATAGCTATGTGGCTGGATTGTGCCATTATTGGCGGCGGGCCAGCGGGCTTAAATGCTGCGCTTGTGCTTGGAAGATCGCGGAGGAATGTCATTTTATTCGATCATAACCGGCCAAGAAACGCAGTAACGCATGAGTCGCACGGCTTCATTACGCGAGACGGCATAGAGCCGCGCGAGTTCCGAAGGCTTGCCCATGCCGATATTGCCAAGTACCGTTCGGTGACCGTTAAGCCAGACAAGGTGACGGAGGTGTCTCCCAATGGAGCGGGCTTTCAGGTGTCGACGAGCAACGGTGTCATGTATCAAGCGCGCACGATCCTATTGGCGACCGGACTGAAGGAAGTGCTGCCTGCAGTGCCTAACATCCATCACTATTATGGAAAAAGCTTGTTCAGCTGCCCCTATTGCGACGGCTGGGAGCTGAGAGATAAGGCGCTGATCGTTATTTCGGAGGGCTCGAATCTATTCCCTTTGGCCAAAATCGTCTATAACTGGAGCAAGGATCTGCTCTTATGCACAAATGGTGCAAATAACTTAAGCGCCGAGCAAATCGGGAAGCTTAGGCAGAAGGGCATTCAAGTGAGCCAGCACCGGATTAAAGCGCTGCATGGCGAGAATGGACGGCTTAGCCGCGTTGTTTTTGAGAATAACGCTGAAGCAAAGCGGACGGGCGGCTTCGTTTCTCCATCATGGGATCAGGCGGCACCCTTCGGTGAAGCGCTTGGCTGCGCGATGACGCCGGGAGGCGGCTTTGTCACAGATGACTATGGCCGAACAAGCGTCAGAGGTGTGTATGCGGCTGGAGATACCTCTATTATTGCTCCCGCGCAGGTGATTGTTGCGGCAGGTGAGGGAAGCAAAGCAGCGATTGGCGCCAATACAGACATGACTCAGCAGGATTTTGGATTCTAGTTGCGCGAAGCGCTGTATGCATGGCATGCTTGATCAAATGGCCACCTAGTCAAGGTGGTTTTTTGCTAAATAAAGAAGAGAATCATAGAACGTGGTTGTTACAGCGGTTCGCTTTGTGGGTATTGGTGTTGGACGAAAATAATTAGACTATTCTACATTTCGTAGAAAGCTCTGCGGTCAGCAGGAGGAGAGATGATATGCTAGAGAAGCTGCATCCAGATGATTATGTTTTGAACCAGTACCCGTTTATGCGAGATGAGCTGCAATATAATTTGATTCATTTGATTTCCTCAATTGAAGGGGCGACTACTTTGAAAACGCCTGACGGCCGTATGCTGTTTGCGGGCTCGCCGGGACATAATGCATGGCTATGGCTGTCGGAGGACATTGCCGATGATCGAAGGTCAGCGCTGATGCAGGAGCTTATTGCCTATTACAAAGGCACCGATTTGTCCGGCATATGCGGCGCACCGCCTACGGCAGAGCTGTTCGCGAAGCTGTATGCAGAGGCTAATCAACTGGAATATCACGCTTATATGCTGATGGAAACGTACTCATGCCCAAAGGTAATCAAGCCCTTAAAGGTCAAGGGGAAAATGATCCGGGCTGCTCGGCAGCATGTGGAGCTTGTCGCCGAATTTTTGGCTGGTTTCACCGAGGATGCTTACGGCGCGTCGGTTATACCTGCAAGCCAGCTTCCGGCTGCTGAGGGCATGATCATGAGAGGCGATTTATATTTTTGGACCGTTAACGAGCTTCCGGTATCGATGGCGAACATCGCTCACCGATCTCCACGGCACGGAAGGATAAATGCCGTCTATACACCGCAGGTGCTGCGAAAGAACGGATATGCAAGCGCTATAGTAGCGGGTCTTTGCTCTATTTTGGAGGAAGAGAACCGAGAGCCGATGCTGTATGCAGACACCAAAAACCCAGACTCCAACAAAGTATACAAAAATGCAGGCTTCGTAGAGAGCGGAACGATTGCCGAAATCCGTTTTAAGTAGGAGCAAGTTCATAGAAAGTAGGGAACTATCTGAAAATCGATCGTTTACTAGCGATGACCGTGCTTCTCCTTAATCGCGGGCGGATTAGCGCGAAGGAGCTGGCTGACCGTTTTGAAGTATCCACAAAAACAATCTATCGCGACATGGATACGCTGAGTCAAGCGGGCGTCCCAATACTCGCTCATCAAGGCACAACGGGCGGGTTCGAGATTATGGAGCAGTATACGATATCGCGTCAATATTTATCGTTAGGAGAAATCTCATCTATTATTGCTGCTGTTAAAGGAATAGGCACTGCCATGGATGATGCATCCTATGCGAGCTTGCATGAGAAGGTCAAGACGCTGCTGCATCAATCGGACAAGCACCAAGAAGGCAACACGGGAGAGCGCTTGGTCTTCGATCTCAACCCATGGGGACAGGGGCAGGAAGCGCGCCAAAAGGTGAATGTGTTAAAGCGGGCTATCGATGAAACCCAGAAGGTGCAGTTTAGCTATATCAATATGAATGGCTCGGAGTCGGAGAGAATGGTCGAGCCCTATGCATTGCTATTGAAGGCAAATGTATGGTACTTGCAGGCGTATTGCTTGCTCCGCGAGCAGTTTCGCGTATTTCGTTTGTCTCGCGTGCAGCAGCTTCAAATGCGCTCTGATCCGTTTGAGCGTCGCCAAGTGCCTTCGTTGGATGGCTACGCATGGGATTTGGAATGGACAAAAAATGCGGATACGGAAGTAACGCTACTCTTCCGCCCGCAGGCGCGCTATCGTGTCGGCGATTCCTTTCATTCGGATCAAGTGACGGTTTTGGAGGATGGGTCCTTGCGTGTAGAAAGTAAGTTTACGGTAGATGAATGGTTTTATGGCATGATTCTCAGCCACGGCGATGCAGTGAAGGTGGAGCATCCCGCCTACTTGGCAGAACAAGTGATACAGCGCGCCAAAAATATTATTAGCCGTTACGAGAACTAGGACAGACAGCTGTCCACTTTCCCCAAGTACAATAAGACCATATTCAAGAAATGGGGAATGATGGATGAATACGAATCTTATTCAAAAACCAGCAATAACGTTAATTGGAGTAGCCGCGCGGACGACAAATGCGGAGGAAGCAGGTCCTAACGGGCGGCTGCCTGCGCTATGGAACACTTATTTCGCAAGCGGTATCGCCGAGCAGACGCAGGTCAGCAACAGCCATTTGATCTATGGTCTATATACCCATTACGAGAGTGATGCAAGCGGCGCTTACACCGTTGTTGTCGGGCATGAATGCGGTGACGCTTCGGTTGAAGTGCCGGAGGGCTTAGTGCAGGCAAACATTCCAGAAGCCCAGTATATGGTGTTCAGGACGAAGAGAGGCCCTGTTTTCGAGGTTGTAGTGCAAGCGTGGAACGAGATTTGGGCATATTTCGAGCATTCGTCCTTAAAGCGTACCTACACAGGCGATTTCGAGCTGTATGATGGCCGAAATCTTAATCCAGCAGATGCAGAGGTCGACATCTATATCGCGGTAAAATAAAGCCAGCAAACGGCAGTCGTACAAGGCAAAGCGAGCCTTGTATGGCTGCCTTTTGCTTATTGACGGGATAGTTTGTCTCGAACTATTCGCTTCTGACTCAATCGTTCAAACCGTATGCTTACGGTCGTATTTCGCCCATCCGCACACGTCGAATGACCGCTTTAAGCACATAAAAAAAAGCACTCCAACCTAAAGTTGAAGTGCCTGCTGGTGACTAATCCTCGCGGTAATCCTGTACGAGAACATCCAACGCGCCCGTCTCCGGGTCGATGACAAAGCCATGAACCGGAATATCCTTCGGAAAGATCGGATGCTTGCGGATGAGCTTCACGCTGTGCATAACGCCTTCCTCGGCGCTAGAGAAGCCTCGTAAAAACTTATCCATGCGAATGCCTGAATTTTCGAGCGTCTCCAGAACGAGCGGGTCGATGCCGTGATCAGCGAACTTGCTGACCATGCCAGCTGTGTCAAGATTCGTCATGCCGCAGCCATGATGGCCGATGACGAGCACCTCACGCGCGCCAAGCTCATAGACGGCAACGAGAATACTGCGCATCGCGCTTCCGAACGGCTGAGTCAGAATGGCGCCTGCATTTTTAATAAATTTGGCATCGCCATTTTTTAAGTTAAGTGCTTTGGGCAGCAGCTCAACGAGCCGCGTATCCATGCAGGTAAGAATGGCTACCTTTTTATCGGGAAATTTGTCGGTTAGATAGGCTTCATATTGTTTCTCTTCTACAAACTGCTTGTTAAATTCCAACATGCGGGGAATGATGGACATAAGATTTCCTCCTATCGAGCTTTATATCTATTTATTTTATTATTCATAAAAATAGGGAGGGAGTCAAATGATCTTCTAATGAATTAATCCGCTTTGCTTCGCTTTTTCCACCATTTTGGCAGAATAGCGGTTGATCCATTTTTTCAGCGCAAGCCCTAGAAGCAGCGCGATACCGGCGAAAATCGCAAGAGCGATCAGATCTCTGGCGACGATATCCCATAAAATACCGCCTACCGCTTCGCGCATCATGCTGATGGCATACGTGAACGGCAGGAATGGATGTATCGCTTGGAAAAACGGCGGCGTCACCTGAATAGGGAACGTACCGCCCGATCCGGCAAGCTGGAGCACGAGCAGGACGATCGCCATCGCTTTGCCGACATTGCCGAATATCGATACGAGCGTATACACAATGAGCATAAATATGGCACTAAGCACGACGCCAAACAGCACAAACCACATTTTATCAGCGACAAACGCCTTGAGCAAATAAATATCGCCTAATGTTACGAGCAACGACTGCACGATGGCAATCGTCAGGAAGGTGAGAAAGCGTCCGAAATAAATATGATAGCTCCGGTACGTATGGTCTGGGTGATGAACGTCCACGGTCAGCAAGGAAACGAGCAGCAGCGCTCCGACCCATAAGGACAATGTTGTAAAAAAGGGCGACATCGCCGATCCGTAATTCGGTATCGGGAACAGCCGGTTTTCCTTCAATACGACAGGCTCCGCGAAAAAAGCGCCTTCGCGCTCGGCATCGTTTTTGAGCAGGTCAACGAGCTCATTCAAATTGCCTTCCTTCTCAAGCTCGCGAATACGCTGTGCGAAGTCTTTAATCTTTTGCTCCGCGGCAGGCAAGTTTTTCTGGATTTTCGCCAGCTCCTTGCCGCCTAGCTCAAGCCCCTTCGCCGCATCATCCACCACCTGCAGGGCGCTCGGAACGAGCTTGTTTGCCTCCGATAATACTGACTGAGCCTTTGCTGCCGCCTGCTTGGCGTTGTCCGCCGCTTGCTTAATGCGCGGCAAGATTTCACTATCGTAGCGGCCTAATACGTCCGTTAGAATCTGAGAGGTTTCCTTGGACAAGCTGCTTAGGCGGTCAATAAGAGTCTGTGCAGGCTGCTCGCCTCGCTCAATGGCCGATTGAATCTGCTGCACGAGCGCAAGCTGCTGCTTAAAGCGGCTATTTACCTGCTTCAGACGGTCAATCGTAGACGACAGCAGCTTGCCTTCAACCGTCTCGTTTAAAGGTTCAAGCAGATTGATCATCCCGCCCGTCACCGTAACAGCGTTCGTTAAGCGCTTCTCTGCCAGCGCTAAGGTGGACTTTACGACCTCTGGATCAATCGAGCTGTCCTGCAAAATACCGGTGAGCGCCTGAGCCGCGTTGGCCGTCTCAAGAAGCAGCTGCAAATCCTGCTTGATGAGCGGACCTGCCGTATCGAGTGTCGCTCCGCTTTGGTCAAAAAAAGTGCCGAGCTGCTTCGTAAACGCCTCGCCGTCCTTAGCGAGCTCTGCTGCCTTTGGCAGCTCTGTTTGAACGGTTGCTACGATTTTTTTCGATTTATCGATATCGGTAGACGCAAGGGCAACCGCCTCGTTAATTTGCGGAATTAGCGCCTCCAGCTTGAATACGGTATTGCGAACCTTCTCGATCGCAGGCTGATTAGCTTCCAGCTCTATGCCGATCTGATTGAAGATGCGAAAAATCGTTTCATTAGCGGTTTTGACGAAGCTTGCGCGAACCTCTTCAATAATGCCGCTCGCGCCCTTCTGGGCGATTTTTGGCGATATCGCATTAATTTTCTCGTTCACGGCATAGTCGAGCTCTGCTTGCTGCAGCTTGTCGGTCAGCACGGTTGCCATTTTGGCCGAGAAGTCGGCTGGAATGGTGATGCTGGCATAGTAGTCGCCATGCTTTACGCCCTCGATCCCCTTCTTCTCCTCAACGAATACCCAGCCTATCTTTTTGTTTTCCTTCAAGGAGGCAATGATTTCATCCCCAACCTGAATCGGCGTGCCGCGCAGCTCGGCGCCTTTGTCATTATTCACGACAGCAATGGCGAGTGAGCTGGTCTGGCCGTAAGGATCCCAGGACGCTTTGATGTTGAACCATGCATATAGGGAAGGTAGAAAGGTGAGCCCTAGAATAATGATGGCAGCTGCGATGTTTCGAGAAATATGGTGAAGATCCTTGCTGTAAATGGCCCAGATATGTCCCATGTTCCCACTCCCAAAAAATGTTTTTCTTAGTATTGCTGAATAAGCCAAAATCTACACCACGGAATTGTTAATGATAGTGTGCTAATTCAGCCGGAGGAGGGAGAACAGTTTATCCGGGCATCAAAAAAAACAGCAGCACAAGGTTCTTCCCTTGAGCTGCTGCTTATATTGTTTATTGCTGCACGGCTGCGGAACGACTCTCGTTAACAACCTCGGCAAGCAACTCGTAGGAACGAAGACGCGCTGCATGATCGTAGATTTGGCTGACGACAATGAGTTCATCGGCCTCCGTCTGCTCAATGATGGAGCTTAGCTTGCCCTTGACGGTTGCTTTTGTGCCCGCAATTGTGAAGCTGAGTTGTCTTTGCACCATCATTTTCTCCTGCTCGCTCCATAGTCCGTCCATGCTGTCGACAGGAGGATTAAGCTGTCCCATCCGTCCGCGGATAAGGTTCAGGAACGCTTGCTCCTGCGAGGTGGCGAGAAAGGCAGCTGCTTCATCCGTATCCGCAACAATGATGTTTAAGCCAACCATGGCATAAGGCTTATCAAGTACTTCGGATGGCTTGAAGTTATCGCGGTACAGCTTCAAGGCAGGGAGCAGGAAGTCCGGCGCAAAATGGCTGGCAAACGCAAACGGAAGGCCATGGTGCCCGGCAAGCTGAGCGCTAAAGCCGCTTGAGCCAAGCAGCCAGATCGGCACGTCCAGCCCCTCGCCCGGTACTGCTCTTGGCATCACGCTGCGCGATTCTGCGCTGGGATAGAAATAATGGCGAAGCTCGCTAAGCTGCTCGGGAAAATCCTCGCCGTTGCTGCCGAGTCCGCGGCGAAGCGCGCGCGCCGCAACCTGATCGGAGCCTGGCGCTCTTCCTAGGCCAAGATCAATACGGCCAGGATACATCGACTCCAGCGTACCGAATTGCTCCGCAATGACGAGCGGTGCGTGGTTCGGGAGCATGATGCCGCCGGAGCCGACGCGAATTTTCTGCGTGCCTGCGGCTACGTAGCCAATGACAACAGATGTTGCGGAGCTGGCGATACCGGGCATATTGTGATGCTCAGCGAGCCAAAATCGATTGAAGCCCCATTTCTCGGCATGCTGGGCAAGATCAAGCGTGTTGCGGAACGAGTGAGCCGGCGTGCTGCCGGCAACGATTGGAGCAAGATCTAATATGGAAAAGGGGATGTTAGAAATAGTCATAGCGGGTTATACCTCCTAGGTAGAGCGTAAACGGAATAATTGTCGTTTCGCAGAAATGGATTCGCAGCATAGAGCAAGTATGGCTAGCAGACTGAACCTAAACGCAAAACCCCAGCGCCAGCAAGGGCGAGGGGCTGCATAAAATGGCGTTTATTGCGGATTTGTTGTCCAAATACCGGCCGTTCGGATAAACACGCGGTCAGGCAGCTTGAGCGCTGCCAGAACCAGCTCGGCTACATCCTCAGCTTGCATCATGCGGTCTTCGTCGCCGATTTTGAGACCGGCATTCGAAGCGAGCTCGGTGTTCACTGTACTTGGAGTCAGAGCGGTAACGCGAATGTTCGATTTGCGAACCTCCTGCATAAGCGCCTCGGTCAAGCCAATGACGGCGAACTTGGATGCGCAGTATGCGGAGCCGGTTGCAAAGCCGCGCTCGCCTGCGGTCGAAGCGATGTTGATGATGCTTCCGCTGCTTTGCTCAAGCATCGTTGGAAGCGCGGCGCGAGTCACATAATAAGTGCCCATCACATTGGTCTGAATGATGCGCTCCCACTCACCCGGGTCCATATCCAGCACAGTGCCGAACGATGCGATTCCGGCGTTATTGATTAGAATATCAATAGAGCCTAGGTTTTCCTTCAGAGCGGCAACAGCTTGATCGACATCCGATTTGACGGATACATCCGCTTTGGCAATGGCGACTTTTATGCCGTATTGGTTCGCGAGCTCAGCCTGCAAAGCCTCCAAATCGGAGCTTGTCCGAGCGATCAAACCAAGGTTTACGCCCTCTGCGGCGAGCGCGATTGCAACCGCTTTGCCGATTCCTTTTCCAGCACCAGTAATGATAGCTGATCTATTTTTTAATTCCATGTTAATCTCTCCTCTGCTTGCAGTTGTTTTCTTGATTCGTATGACGCGACATAGGTATGATATCCTTTTAACAAGGAATCAATCATCATGTCTATTATTATGATATTTCGTACTTATTGCAAGTACCAACTTTTAAGTAAGATAGTATCTTTTTTATACTAAAGGAGTCGTTTGCATTGGGAGATCAGCATTCATGGTATATTTGGACATGAAATCAACGATGAAGCGGCATGCTGCATTGTACTGGTCATATTGCAAAGCTTGCTGCTTGGCGTAACGATGCTCGGAGCTATTATTGTTCTCATTTGACATGAAATCTAAGGGTGTCCTATAATGAAAATATGAAACCAAATGGTTTCGTATTATCGCAAATAGAAGATATGGCAATATTGATGGAGGTCATCAAATGGGAAACAACAATACGCAGGGTGCGTTGCCGGATATCCGACAAACGCTAGTACTTAACGCGCCGGTTCAGAAGGTATGGGATGCGGTGGCCACGTCTGAAGGCATCGCGGCATGGTTCATGCCAAATGATTTTCAGCCTGAGCTGGGCTATGAGTTTCACTTGGAAGCAGGGCCATTCGGTAAGTCACCATGTAAAGTAACAGCGCTTGATCCGCCTAGCCGCCTTACGTTTGAATGGGGCAAGGACTGGTCGTTGACATTCGAGCTTATCGATTTGGAAGGCAAAACGGAATTTACGCTTATTCATGCAGGCTGGGATGCAGCCAAGGTTACTGAATTCGGACAGACTCATGATGAGGTTCGAAGCAGAATGTCGGGAGGCTGGGTCGGTCTCGTGGAAAAACTCAGCAAGTATGTAGAGGCTTAAGATGGCAGACGCCGCACCGAAGCATGATGTGTTTCAAGCGATTGCCGATCCGACCAGACGCAGGCTGCTGCATCTGCTAGGCGATGAGGAGCTGCCAGTCACCGTTTTAAGCGGTCATTTTACGATGAGTCGAACGGCGGTATCCAAGCATTTGCGTGTATTGGCGGATGCGGGACTGGTGAAGGACCGCAAGGTTGGACGGGAGACGCGCTACCGGCTTGACCCGGAGCCGCTGCTTGAGCTCAAGCGTTGGCTGGCCTATTACGAGCGCTATTGGGAAAATAAACTAATTGCGCTTAAACGCTTTGTTGAATCAAGCGACACCGCAGATGCAGAGCCATTCGGCCCACTTGCTTTGGCAGATCGGGATTCCAGCGAATAAAAGCGAGATCAATCAGTTAATGAAGCAGGAGCTGTCTAACGAGGTATTAGACCTTGATAGACAGCTCCTTTTTTTAGCGCTTATTTACGGCTTTTTTTGGGTCCTTATCATTTTATCTGTTCCATAAAGCTTCTAAAGTTTTCAGCGATTTCTTTTGATTTGGTATGGTGTAAATAATGTCCTCCTTCAAAGGTCATCATTTTCCCATTTACAGAATCTTTTATCTGTTCTTTATGTTTGGGTTCCCAGCCTTCAACATCCGTATTATTTGCTTGTAAAAAGAAAATAACAGGAAGATTTTCAGGGAGTTTTAAATCTTCGGCAGCTTTAAAATTATTTTTTAAATTTTCTCCTTCGCTTAAGATGTTTGGATTCATCGTGTTTTTGAGAGAAATCATTCTAATTTGCTCTCTTGTTTGATCATCTACTTCTGGTGCAACAAGTTGGTCAGGACTTAATATCATTAGCAATCGGAAGAAACCTAATTTTTTGAGCACGCTATAGCTATCTGATGGAAATTCATCCATGCCGCCTTGTGTTGGAACACTGGTATCAATCCCAACAAATGCACGGACTTCGTTTTCATAGTTGTTCACATATTCTAGTGCATAAATGCCGAATATGGAGTGACCCATTAGCGTATATCGATCAATATTTAGTTTTTGCAAACATTCATGAATTTCTTTTACAATATTATCAATGCTTCGCTCTTTTTCAGTTACATCACTTAATCCATAACCAAAAGGCTCAATGACAACTACTTTGTAATAGGGTGATAACTCTTCCACTAGCGGCTTAAAATCAATACCTGGCGCTCCTGTTCCGAAGCCTGGCAGCAGCACTATCGTTTCTTCGCCCTTTCCTTGAATCGTCACATTCATATTTTTTCCATCTACAGGTACGAGCTGCCCATAGGACTCTATTTTTCCTTTATCCAATTTGTTGCAGATCATATTAACTGTAAAAGCAATGACTAGAAAAATGGCTATTGCAATAAGGATTACTGCTATCGATTTAAGCAAAATTTTATACATTCTTTTCATTATTCTGTTCCTTTCCTGTTGCTTCGTATAATTTGTTTGTCAAAATGCACCGACGATTGTTTGATTGGGCTCATGTATCCCGTATCCATGCTTTTGTCTACCTCATTTTAACAAGCCAGACTTAGATCCTGTATAACAGAGCGTTAACTGAGCCTTAAATCTTATCCGAAGCTAGAGGGAACAATTAAGCTTCCATTAAGGTAACGATTGTTGCACGCAAAGTAATCGTGGTATGTTGACAGGAGCACCTACCGTGAGAAACTATGCTGAAATATGACATCAGAAGCAATAAAATGCCCCCAATTCCGCAGAATTGGGGGTCATTTTGACGATTATGATATTAAGTCGATATAGCTGGAGCTTGTGGCAGTACGTTATCGCAGCAGCGTAAGGTCGAAGCTTGGGACAAGGCCTTCCTCAGCTGCGCGGCCAAGGAGGGCTGTAATCGCGGCGTAACCGTCCTCGCCTAAGTTCGCAGTGAATTCATTGACGTATAGATCGATGTGCGCTTGAGCGACATCTGTCGAGAGCTCTTGTGCGTGCATCATAATATAGGCTTGCGAAGCCTCTGGGTGAGTCCAAGCGTAATCAACGGATGCGCGAATCCAATCGGTAATCGCATCGGTATCAAGCGAGCGCCGGGCAATGATAGCCCCGAGCGGAATAGGCAGCCCCGTATCGGACTCCCACCAGCTTCCGAGATCCGTCATCATGCTTAGCCCGTAAGAAGGATAAGTGAACCGCGCCTCATGGATAACGAGTCCGGCGTCGATGTGACCGTCTCGCACGGCAGGCATAATTTCATGGAAGGGCATGACGACAATTTCGCCTACGCCGCCGGGAACGTGGCGGGCAGCCCACAATCGAAAGAGAAGATAGGCGGTTGAGCGTTCGCTGGGAACCGCAACTCGTTTACCGGAAAGCGCCGTGGGATTATTCGTTTCCTCGCCGCTGCCGTTCGTCAATACGAGCGGGCCGCAGCCTCTGCCGAGAGCGCCTCCGCAAGGCAGCAGCTTGTAGTCTTCCAATACCCAAGGCAGCGCTGCGTATGAAATTTTCATCACTTCGGGGCCTTTGGATTGGGCGGCCCAATTATTCGTTATATCGATATCTGCATAGGTCACGTCCAGTTCAGGCGCGCCGGGGATCAGACCGTGCGTCCAAGCGTGGAAGACATATGTATCATTTGGGCATGGAGAAAAAGCGATATTCATTGTAATACCTCCCGTATTGCTTTACTTGCCGCTTCTAATGCAGCTAATGCTTCACCGATACGCCATGCAGTGCGGTCACGCGGACCGACCGCATTCGAGATGGCTCGAATTTCAGCAACGGGAATACCGAGCTTGGAAGCGGCGACAGCAACGCCATGCCCCTCCATCCCTTCGGCCGCTGCGCCATGGATCCGCTCAGCAAGCGCAGCAGTGGTCTCGGCGGTGCCGGTTGCAGTCGTAACGGTGAGAACAGCGCCGCTGCTAACCGATAATCCAGCCGATTCAATAGCAGCAACCAAACGTTTATTCCAATCAACATTTACCTCAACGCGTGCAGTGCCGAATCCGAGCTCATCTACACTAATAAACCCATCCTGCGACTCTGCGCCTAGATCGGCCGCGACGATAAGTTCGGCAACGACGAGCGAGCCGATCGCAGCTCTTCCAGCAAAGCCGCCGCCAATTCCGGCGCTTATAACAAAGCGATAGTCGGCTGCCGAAGCGAGCGCGAAGGCTGTACCAGCAGCCGCAGCTGCCGCTCCTACTCCAGCCGCGATAACGTCAACGCCCGCCATTCCTTGCAGGCCGCGAAGCACGGCATCGCGCTCGGCGTCAACGGCGGTCACGATCAGAACACGCTTCCCGCTTATGACAGGCTCACTACCTGTTGCATGAACAGAATCGGTATTTGAATGTGATGGCATCCTTACATAATCTCCTTTAATAACCTGTCAGCTTGCTTATTACTATCGTATCACTCGCAAGTTTGCAGATGCAAATGCCGCTTAGCCGATTGTGATTTTACCTTCAGGGTAGCGATAAAGCTCCTTCTTCGAGCGAGTGTTGAGCGCGAAAGCCAGAGTGACCGGTCCAAGGCGTCCGACAAACATCAGCAAAATGATAATGATTTTGCCGATTTCGCTTAGATGATTCGTTAATCCCGCCGACATGCCAACGGTACAGTAGGCGGAGGTCGCCTCGAACAATATGGCAAGAAAGGAACCGGTCTCTGTTATGCTGAGAAGCATCGTCGCCCCGCAAATAATCGAGAAAGCTATCATCGTAAACATAATAGCCTGATGAATTTGCTGCTTGGCAATGCGGTAGCGGAACAGCACGACATCGTTTTTTCCGCGAATCATCGCAATGATCGCTCCGATCAGGATCGCGAAGGTAGTCACCCGTATGCCGCCGCCTGTTGAGCCAGGACCCGCGCCGATAAACATAAGCAGGATGAGGAAAAACTGCGTAACCTCTCTAAGCATGCCAGGATCGAGAGTGCTCAGACCAGCCGAACGCGCCGTAACCGATTGAAACAAAGAACCTAAAACTTTTCCCATGCCGGATAACGACTGGAGCGTATTTGGATTGGAGAACTCAAGCGCAAAAATAACGATTGCCCCAAAGGCAGTAAGCCAGCCGGTAACGGACAATACGACTTTACTATGTAAGCTGAGCTTTCTATTTTTCGGATAGGTGACGAGCTCGGAGATGACGATAAAGCCAATCCCTCCAAAGAAAATGAGCAGCATGGAGACGATGTTAACGAACGGGTCCTCTACATAATGGATGAGACTGCTCGCCCGATCGGGAAATTGGGAGAACAAATCAAAGCCCGCATTGTTAAAGAACGAAATGCTATGGAATATGCCGAAATAAATCGATTTCCCTACAGGCATTTCCAGCATGAAATAGCTGCTTAGCAACAGCGCTCCTGACAATTCGATGACTAAGGCATAAAGCAATACTTTGCGGATTAGGAGTACGATGCCTTCTGTAGAGCCATAGTTCATCGATTCCTGAAGCACAAGGCGCTCGCGGAACGAAATGCGCTTCCGGAACAACAGGGCAAACAAGGTTGCCATCGTCATAAAACCTAATCCTCCGATTTGGGCGAGTGTGATAATAACGACTTGTCCAAAAGTGGAGAAATGCTCTCCGGTGCTAAGAACGGTCAACCCTGTCACGCATGTGGCGCTGGCAGACATAAATAAAGCGTCAAGATACGAAATGGATTTGTCGCCGGTAAACGATATCGGCCTAGATAGAAGCTGAGCTCCAATCAAGATGATCAAAATGAAGCCGAAGGTCATCACTTGAGGCGGACTTGGCCGAAATCGCAATTTGTCGCGCAGGGATGCTTTATTTGGCATGAAGTCAACTCCACCTGTCTCTTTCGTGCTAGTATGGTTATTTTTTATCGATTGCATGTGATTGCTCAGCGTTTGCCAGATGAACAGCGTTTCGTCCGCTATTTTTCGAGCGATAAAGGGCAATGTCCGCCTCGCTCAGCAGCGCTTCCAGCGGCACGTCAGCCGTTTTGGCCTGCGATACCCCGAAGCTGGCTGTGATCGTGATGGCTTTGGCAGAGCTGTACATCGGATTCCCGGCTATTGCCTTGCGGAGCTGCTCCGCAACTTTTCCAGCCACGGCAAGAGTAACACCCGGTAAGCCGATAGCGAACTCCTCACCGCCGTAACGTCCAAACAATGCGCCTTTAGGGAGCAATTGCTGGCATATCGAGACGATATGCTGAAGTGCAAAATCGCCGACGCTGTGGCCATAGCCGTCATTAATCTGCTTGAAATGATCGATATCGAACAATATAAAGGAGATCGGCCGCCCTGCTTGATGAGCGGCGTTAAGCAGCTGTCTGCTTTTTTCCATAAAAAAAGTACGATTATAAATAGATGTCAGTCCATCAATCTCGGCTAGATAGCGCAGCTTGTTCTGAAGCAGTGTATGCTCCGTTACATCGATCATAACGATTGTTTTACCTGCAAGCTGACCATTCGGCCTTAATAGGTTTGATGCTCTTATCCTATAATAGAACGTTTCTCCGCCTCGTATCCATTTGAGCTCTTGCTCATGCAATACCGATGGGTCTACGCCAAATGAGAAAGCGCCGGATTCGGCGCCGCGCTTCCAAATATCCTCCAGCTTTTGACCAATCGCCGATGGAGTAAGCGCTGGTATGATTTGTGATGCGGCACCGTTAAAATCCAAAATCTGATTTTCTAAATTAAGCACCAGCACGCCATCGCGCATACTCTCGAAGATATGCTCGCGTGCAATGGGGGCCACGGTTAACAGAGAAGTCGAGAATATGGACACGAGGTAAAGCGCCGACGTTACGCACATCAGAAGCGGAACCGGATCCATCCCAAGCGGGGTGAGACCCAGCACATAAATGAGGGAGCCCAGTAGTGGAAGCGATATGCCGATAGCGAGCGTAATCATTTGTTTGCGATAGACCGATTTCGTCTTTCTCAAGTAGCGTGCCAAAATAAAGAGGCTGGCAAATATAGCTCCGGATGAATAGCTGCCATGTATGTAGTACCAGATGCCAGGAACAACGTCAGCCATTGGCGTTGGAACAAGCGGTCTCAAATAAAGCATCTTATAGAACAAATGATGATAATCATTGGTCGTGACCATCAGCAGCGTGATGGCTGGAAAGACGAACAACCCCCAAGTTTTTTTGGGAGTGATGAACTTATCTAGCCCAACATAATGTATGACCATCAGCAGACAGCAAGGAGCGATAAATGGCATGCCAACATATTCAATATTTATCCAAAAACGAATTTCGCGAATCGTATCGCTTGCCAGCTCAAAGGCATAGGCAAAGGTATATACGGCGGACAATACGGTCGACCACAAAAATACTTTCATGCCTTTGAAGCTTGTCTTGTTGTAGTAAGCATATATGGCAAGCAGCACGCTAAGAACGCCGGAAATAATGACAAAAATAATATATTGTGAAATTGGGGAATTAAACGTCATCGACATAAGTGGCTCCCGAGTGTAGCGGAATTAGTTGTTACTTCTCGCAGTACAAGAACAATGGCTACGGACACAGTTTACCATAGTAGCTTGTACTTCTTCAAAATATTATGAAAGCAGGCAGTTGGGTGATTTCCCTAGCTGCCCGTTGGTAGAGAAACTTCAACGCAGGTTCCTTTGCCAAGCTCGCTGCGAAAGACGATTGAGCCCTTGTGTGCGGCAATAATTTGTTGGCTGACCATAAGGCCAAGACCGTTGCCGTTCGCTTTTTTTGTAAAGAAAGGCTCCCCTAAACGGTGAACGTCATCTTCGGCAATACCGCAGCCGTGATCAATAAATTGCAGCGTAAGCATATTGTCCGCGGCATGCTCAAGCTTCACGGTAAGCTCGCCGCCGCCCGGCATCGCTTCAATACCGTTTTTCATCACATTGACGAAAACCTGCTTTAACTGATTAGCCTCGCCAATAACCTCAGGAAGATTGGGATCAGCGATCAGGGCAAGCTGGACATTGCTCATTTTTGCTTCTGAATCCAGAAGCATCATAATATCGCCAACAATGCTGAGCACGTTTATCGGCTGATGCAAGTTAGCTTGCGGCTTGGCGAATACGAGAAACTCGCTTACGATCATGTTGATTTGATCAAGCTCGCCAAGCATAACCTTGAGATGGTCGGCAGAGAGAGAGCCGGTCTGCTGCTGCAGCTGCACGAAGCCGCGAAGCGTAGTAAGCGGGTTGCGAACCTCGTGCGCGACGCCTGCCGCAATTTGGCCGACGACAGATAGCTTCTCGGAGCGCCTAATAATCTCTTCCGTTTGCTTCCGGGATGTAATATTTCTAGAAATAGTAGCTATCGCAATGATCTCGCCTAGTTCGTCTCGGATTGGCGAGATCGTGATGCTTAGATCAATGAGCTTGCCGGATTTGCTGTATCGAACGGTCTCGAAATCGGTAACGGAGCCGCCTTGAAGTACAGTGTCTTGAAGCTCATGGTGAGAGCCGAGATAGTCGTCTGGCACATTGTCCAGCGGCTTGCCTAAAGCCTCTTCCTCCTTCCAGCCGTACATCGTCTCGAAGGCTCGATTGACCTGAATGACATCACCCGCTAAATCCGCTACGTGAATCGCATCGGATGTGTGATTTACGAAGGATTCCAAATACTGCTTCGTGCTTCGCAGCTCTTCGGCTGCATCCTTCAGCTGCGTTGTATAGCTGTGCAAATTGCTGCCCATCGTATCAATGCGCGATGCGAGCAAGCCGAATTCATCATTGCTGCGAATGGTGATGGCCTCACCGAAATTTCCTGCTGCAATCGCATTAACTTTGCTCAAAATTTGATTCAAGCCGCGAATCATAAAGCCTGCAATGAAGTAGCTTGCTACCAGCGTGACGAGAACGAGTCCGAGCGAGATGAGCGATTGAATGAGAAGCTGCCGATTGAGCGGCTTTAAAATAGAATTTTGATCAAAGCTGATACAGATGACATACGTTTTATCGATCTTAATCGGGATAAATGTTTTCATGACACGCTTGCCCATTAGAGCGCTTTTTACCGTAACGGCTTTGCCGCTTTTCAACGCGTATTGGATGTTGACGGAATCATTCTCTTGATCCTTATAGGTGTATTGCCCAAAGGGAATGTCGCGAACGTCCAGGTTGTAGACGGGAATTCCCTTTTTAATTTTTATAATCGGGCTTTTACCAAAAAATTGAGGATCAAAGCCGGTAATTTCAAGTATATCCTGTTGATCTGCAATGATTTTGTTAACGATGGCATCCGTCCCGATCGTAAAGTCGAAATCAAGCAGCACTTGCGCGTTCACGTACGGATTGATGATGTAGTTAGTCGTGCCGTCGTTATAGCTGCCCCATTTTCTAATCTTTTTGGGATCTGAGGTGGAGAAATTAAACGGACCCGACCAATAGTTTTCAAGCTTCTGCCCCTCGGGAATGGTAACGTTGTGGTTTTCGAATAGCTGAAGAAACGCACGGTACCAATAATCCCATGTTTTGGAGCTTAGATTAATTTCGTTTGGATCGGATGATTTAAGAGCGATTACGTCATCTCCTATTTTTTTCCAGAGTGTAATATGATCGACGCCAAGCTTATGGCTTAACTCTACCAGCTGCTCGTTTTTGACATTATCGATATCGGGGTCAAGCTGCTCCTTTGCTGCGATCGCAGCCATCCGAAGCTTCTCGCCAATCATATCCTCCATAGACTGCCTTGCACTTTCCGATGCTTCAAGCGTGAGACTTATTTGCTTTGCTATATTGTTTACCTGCTGCTCAAGGCCAGATTGTACCTCGGCTTTGGATGAAACATAGTAAATCGATATATAGAGAGCCAGAATAACGGCGACAATAATAGAAATTGAAAAAGATAGTTTAACTTTGATGGACAACAGGATCTCCCTCCCTGAATCTAAGGTGCACATACTACAATTTGACACGGGTCGACAAAAATCCTGTATGCTTGCCAATAAAAAAATGGAGAAACATAAATATGTTTCCCCATCGGTATTTACTGTTTATACGCACGGTTTGGCGAAAATGGTTCGTACTGCTCCGTTATGCGCGCGAGAACTGCTCTTCTTTTAAGTACTGCTCCGCTTCCTCGTAAGTCTCGAAGGCGGATTCCAAATTTAAATCGGCATACAAATACCAGAGATCCTCTTCAAACAGAAGCGTTAAAACAGCATTGTTTGGCCCGATCCAGCGCTCCTCCTGCGGAGTGTTGCGTTTTTTCTTTTTCTTCGATTCGGGCTTATCCGGCGGTGCAATCGCAAGGGAGCTGATCGATTTCTCGATAAGCGAGCGAAGCTCCTCTTCGCTGAAATCCCGGATATTGACGAGTCCTTTATCATCGGTTGCGACGCCTTTCACCAAGCCGGCGAATACATAGCCATTTCCGTTCGGGTGCAGATGGTGCACGACCGATTTTTTCTCGTGGGCGCTTTCTTCATAATGGAAGTTCGTGCGGCCGAGAGAAACATCCTTTCGCTGCAATTCGGGAAAGGATTCGATTATAGCAAGCTTTTGTTCAAAAGATAGCATCGGTTGATTTTTCCTCCTAAAAGTTTGCGATAGCAAACTACTTCGTAAGCATCAGCTTAGGTTTGCGATAGCAAACCACTTCGTAAGCATCAGCTTAGGTTTGCGCAGCAGCTGTTGCGATGCTTGTGATTATACCACACAGCAGGAGGAAGCTGCTAAATATCCTTCTTCTTCATCAGCAGCATGATAGCGCCGGCGAGAATGAGCACGATGGCGAAGATTGGCTGGCTAAGCACGAACTTGTTGTAGATGGAGCCTATCGAGAAGACTGCAAAGAAGAGAAGCGAGAGCACGGTCAAAATGTTGACCGGAATAAGCAGCCATTTGTTTCGGTTGCCGAACCAATAAAATTCGAACAAGCCGACAGCAACCGCAAGGATAAAGCCGGGCCACATGTAAACCCAGTTATTGAAGAGCATCGCGATCTGGCTTACTAGGCCTGCTGTGAGCAAGATGCCGCCAGGTATCAAGACGCCAACTCCTTTTCTGCCGATCATGACGAAGTACAGCCAGTGGAAAAATAGTCCGAGCGGGATGACGAATATCGATGGCCAGAAGTAAGCAAATATTTTGCCTGGACCAAAAGCTTCGCCTTGATTCAGAAATAAACATGCACCGAGCAGCAGGAGGACGAGCCCGCCAATTGTTCTTAAATTCATTGTTTTAATACACCCCAATCTTCGTTTTATTCGCTGCCTTCAGCATAGCATACAAGGAAAATAGCTGTCCTCCTGCTGCAGGTAAAAAGTGGAACTGGACTAAAGTCCAGTTTTACCTACTCCGGATGATTGTGGGTAGCCGTGCCGACCTCGAAGGGCATGTAACGCCTTCATACATAAGATGCATGGTCATGCCAGCAGACGCGTGGACCAGGTTGTGGCAATGATCCATCCAGATACCGGGATTGTCGGCGCGGAAGGCGACCTCATACACCTCGCCCGGTGCAACATCAAGCGTATCCGACCACCACAGGCTGTCGGTAACCGGCTCTTCGTTGCGGGATAATATGAGCATATGGTGGCCATGCAAATGCATCGGATGCTCTACCGAGCTGCGGTTGACGATCGTTGTTTTCACAAGCTCGCCCTCCTTCACGACGAACATGGGGGTATTCGGAAATACTTCGCCATTAATGGTATCGTAAGCTGCAAATCCTCCGTTTAATGCCATTAATCGTTTATAAATAGTAATGAGTATTTAAGTGTTAATGACATTATGGGTTATTCAGAAGAAATGCAATAATTTAAAAAAGTTCATGATTTAATAATATTGTTTTTCTTAATTTACCAAATTTAGCGAAAAACTGATTTCGGAAAATACCAATCAAGTTTGCGTTGCTATCATTCAGCAGAAATAGTATGGTATTCATTGGGTTTAAATTAGTAACAAAGTAGAAGGAGAGATAGAAAATGAAGAAAAAAGGATATTTGACTACTTTGGCTGCGGTCGCTTTACTGGCGACAGTTTCGGTACAGGGGGTTTCAGCAGCGGATCAAAACAATACGGGATCTGTTCCAACGCCGCCTTCAGTAACTCAACAAGGTAATAATTTTGGAGGAGGTATTATCACTCCTTTTACTATTGGTAACAATTGGTCTGGTACTACATCAGGTGCTAAACAAACCAGCTCTTCATTTGTAGTGCCAGGAACTTATGGACATGTAAAGTTGTATTTTCTTAATAATGGAACAAGCGATACTATAATATCTGTAACGCATGTTGATACTGGCCTGGTGTATTTTACAACAACAGTTAATGCAAGTAAGTCTTTTACTTGGAGAAGCACTGCAAAATTCCCACAAGGTATGCGAAGTGGTGATTATACCGTTACCTATAGATCTTCCTCTGCTAATGTAAATGTTGCTTACTCTGGATTTGCTTCTAACAATGCGGAAGAAGTGGAAGGGTAAAACAACCTCAACAACAGATGACTTTTATTAAATACGAGACTGTATAAGAAATAAAAAAAGGAACCGCAGGGGGGCTTATTCCTCATATGGTTCCTTTTTTTTATTTCCTATACGCTTGCCAATTGCTTATCAACCTTGAATAAAGGTATCCAAAAAATAGAAGCTATTACCTTGCTTAGGAGGAGTAAAACTTGCCGGAGCTCAAGGTCACGGACTTCTGCTGCGCGGTTAGCGTAAACTTGCGACTTGCGCATTCTAGGAAAGGAGCCAAACCAAATAAGGAGGACAGGGAGTACGGCAAGCGGTGTTCGAATGAGCAGCCGGTCCATCCAAAACAATGGATGAGCGGTTGCGGCCAGCATCGTATCGGCTGTGGCCACCGCAGCGGCGAGCAAGCTAAGGCTGATCGACCAGAAGAGCAGCTTGCGGGTTTTGCGGTAAAGCATTTTCTCCGTATTAAAGTATACGAGCTTGGATGCTTTTGCCAGCGGCTATAAAAGAGAAAACAACAAAAAGCATTAAGGCGCCGAGCTCCAAATTAGTGAGTAGTGAATACATCTTACTAAGCCTCCTGAGCGTGGGATTATTTATGCCTCTGCGTGCAGTATGAGAAACCGTTTACTAGTCGTTATTCATCTTATCTAGTTCACTAGCTGTGCAAAACCGCCGTAAGTCGGAACGCAGTCCTAGACCTCTGGCGGGGAGTCTTTGGGAAGTCTTGGTCGAAGAAAAGCGAATGAACTCGAATGCTACAAATTGCGGAAATAGTTCCTATGAAACGACATTTTACACCTCTTGTTTAGTTCTATGAAAGCGCTACAATTAAGGTATTAAGAAGTAGGAGGTGAATGATATGAGCCAAGAAGAAGAAGTAGTTCAAGAAGGCGCGGAGGAGTCCGTGGAACTGATTTCCGAAGAGGCTCCAGCGGAAGAAGCGGTAGATGCTGTTGAGGCTGAATTGGAAGAGGAAATAGAAGAAGCGGCTGCTGCGGTTGAGGAAGAAGCAGCAGAGGAAGCGGAAGAAGAGGCGGCTGAGGAAGAAGCTGCTGAAGAAGAGTCCGAAGAGCAATAATGATATCAATCATTTTAAACTATAAAGAGGAAGACTGTTCTGAGGTCGTTTACTAGCGATCATAGCACAGTCTTTTTTTATGCGCTTTCATAGATATTGCCATCATTTAGTGCATGGAAATAAATAAAACACGCGTGCAATAGACAGCCCAATATGCTACGATACCTTGTGCTTTACTTTTCCAATTTAGAAGAAGGTGACATCATGGCAACGGCAGAGGCCGGTAGTACACAAGGGCAGCATGAGCAGAAAGGATTGAATCTATTTTTTCTGACATGGCCTATATTTTTGGAAATCTTTTTGTTTATGCTTATGGGAATTGCGGATACGCTGATGCTGAGCGCGATTTCGGATAATGCGGTATCCGGCGTCGGAGCATCCAATCAATATTTGCATATTGCGATTTTGCTGCTAGAGGTAATCGGTAACGGGGCATCGATCGTAGTCGCGCAATATATCGGTTCAAGGAAGTTTATAGAAGCGGCGAAAATATCAGCGCTGGCCGTTACGCTCAATCTCGTAGTCGGACTGATGATCAGCTTAATGTTCGTGCTGTTTGGCGGGCATTTGCTGCAGATGCTGAATTTGCAGGGCGAGATACTCGTTCATGCCAAAAGCTATCTATCAATCGTAGGCGGAATGATCTTCCTGCAAGCGATTATTAATTCTATTTCTGCCATCATACGCGTGCATGGATTTACGAAGGAAGCGATGTACGTATCGCTCGGCATGAACATCGTTCATATCGTGGGCAACTATCTGCTTATTTTTGGGAAGTTCGGCTTTCCTGAGATGGGCGTTCAAGGCGCAGCGATTTCGTCGGTTATCAGCCGTGCGCTGGCGCTGGTCGTCTTCTTCTGGCTGCTGTATCGGATTATGTCGGTGAGAGTGGAGCTGCGCTACTATATCTCGCTATCCAAGGAGTATGTTTCCAAAATATTGAAAATAGGTATTCCATCAGCGCTTGAGCAGGTGATGTACCAAGCATGCCAAATCATGTTCTTATTTTATGCGACCTATCTTGGCGAGGCTTCCTTGGCAGCCAAAAACTATGCAAACAACATTTCGATGTTTACGTATCTATTCGCCTTCGCCATTGGCATGGGGACGTCGATTATCGTCGGTAGACTTGTGGGTGCGGGCGAGCAGGCGACAGCCTATCATCGCGTGTGGAAAAGCGTGCGCTGGGCAAGCGGCGTAACCTTGTTCGCGGTCCTGCTCGTTATTGCATTCCGCGAGCCGCTTATGCGCATGTTCACGGATGATGAGGAAATTATTCGGCTGGGTGTAAACGTGCTGCTGCTTAGTATCGTGCTGGAGACCGGACGAACGATCAATATCGTGCTCGTCAACTCGCTGCGGGCAACAGGGGATGCGAAATATCCGCTCTGGATCGGCATGGGCTCTATGGTGGCAATGAGCTTGCCGCTCGGTTACTTTTTTATTTTTACGCTGGATTTGGGCTTGGCGGGCATTTGGCTTGCGATTGCGGCCGACGAATGGCTGCGCGCGGTTATTATGTTTTTCCGCTGGAGGAGCAGAGCGTGGGAGAAGCATGCGCTGGTCAAGCGCGAGAGCAAGGAAAAGGCGTCAGTCCTGCATTCGTAATAGGATGACAAGTATTCATAGTAAAATATATAAGGATGTCTAAGTGTCGGAGACGTGAGCCTGCATGGCTTGACGCGTACCGAGAAGTTTGCCGTTAGCTTCGAAGGCGCTGGCAAGGACCCTTGGGGCAAAGCGCCTATAGAAAACGGCTCACCGTGCAATGCAGCGGTGAGCCGTTTTTTGTTGCTGTTATGCGCTTTCAGAGTTACGATAAAGAAAGGAACAGCAAGTAAGGAGATATGCAGGATGGAGCTTAATGAGTCAAAACATATACGAAATATTGGCATATTCGCCCATGTCGACGCAGGGAAGACGACGACAACGGAACAGATTTTATTTCGCAGCGGTCGCATCCGATCACTTGGCAGCGTGGACGCGGGTACGGCGCAGACGGATTTTTTGGAGGTTGAACGCTCCAGAGGGATTTCAGTAAGAGCGGCAGCGACGCGTTTTGCTTGGCAAGGCGCTACGGTCAATTTGGTCGATACGCCGGGACATGTCGATTTCCTCTCTGAGGTCGAGCGGTCGCTGCGCGTGATGGACGGAGCGGTGCTCATCCTTTCGGCGGTTGAGGGCGTGCAGGCGCAGACGGAGGTCATTTGGCAAGCGTTGCGGGAGAGAAATATTCCGACGCTTATTTACGTAAATAAGATGGACCGGATTGGAGCCGATCCGCTTGGGACGATAAAGCAAATTCGTCGTTTGCTTTCGCCTCAGGCAGCGCCGGTACAGGCACCGCTTGGCGTGGAGGATAGTTTTAGCGGCGCGGTGAGCGTGCTGGATGATGCAGCTGGCGATACAGGAGAGGTGCAGTCCTATTTGCAGCTGCTGGAGGAAACGGTGGCCGAGCAGGATGAGTCGCTGCTGCTTCATTATTTGGACAGCGGGACGCTGCCGAAGGCGGAGCTGAATCAGATGCTGCGCTCGCTCACACAGAGCGGTGAGCTGTTTCCGATTTTATTTGGCGCGTCGAATCGAGGAATCGGCATCGAGCCGCTGATGCAAGCGATGGTTGCGCTGCTGCCCCCGCCTGAGGTTGCGCCTGACGGACCGGTATCGGGCGTCGTCTTCCGCATCGAGCGTGATGCCGTGATGGGGCGAATCGCTTATGTGCGCTTGTATAGCGGCGTCATTCGCAACCGTGACTCCGTTCGGAATGAGACGCAGCAAATCGAAGAGAAGGTTACGCAAATCCGCAAAATCGATGGGCAGAAGGCCGAGGATGTTGGGCTGCTTGCGGCAGGCGATATTGCGGCTGTGTGCGGCTGGAATCAGGCGCGCATTGGCGATATTGTCGGCTGCGGCGATTATGTTCCCGGCGAGACGCGGTTGGCCGTGCCGCTCCTAACAGTGCAGGTGCGCTGGAGCAACGAGGCCGAGTATCCGGCAGTTGTAGTTGCGCTGCAGGAGCTGGCTGATGAGGACCCGCTGCTCGATTTGCAATGGCTGCAGGAGCAGCGGGAGCTGCATCTCAAAGTGATGGGGCCCATTCAGATCGAGGTGCTCACGCATGTTCTGCACAATCGCTATGGCTTGAAGGCTGATTTTGGCGAGCCGTCGGTTATATATAAAGAGACGCCTGCACAGGCAGGAGAGGGCTTCATCGCGTATACGATGCCGAAGCCGTGCTGGGCGATTCTGCGGTTTCATATCGAGCCTGGCGAACGAGGAAGCGGAATAACCTTTAGCTCCGTTGTACGCTCGGAACGACTGCTCGATCGCTATCAGAATGAAGTAGCCAGAACCGTTCCCGAGGCGCTTCAACAGGGTCTTTTTGGCTGGGAAGTAACGGACTTGAAGGTGACGCTTGTTGAAGGGGAGCATCATGTGTGGCACACGCATCCGCTTGATTTTGCGGTTGCAACGCCGATGGGCATCATGGATGGATTATCTCGCATAGGGGTGAAGCTGCTGGAGCCGATGCTGTCGTTCCGTATCTCCGTTCCGGAGGAGACGGGCGGCAAGCTGATGAACGAGCTCATTCTTATGCGCGGGGAGTTCGATACGCCGGTTGTCAGGCAGGAGAGGATGGAGATTGAAGGCACGCTTCCGGTAGCTACTTCGCTCGATTTTCCTGCACGATTCGGCTCGCTGACGAAGGGGAGAGGCGCCTTGGCAACCTTATTCGCGGGTTATCGTGAATGTCCGCCAGATGTGAAAGCGGAGCGGGTACGCCGTGGCGTAAATCCGCTCGATCAATCCAAATATATTTTATCTGTTCGCAAGGCGCTTGCCGGCTCGTAGCCGCAGGCGCTTTTTTTCTTTATGGCAAGGAGAGTGGTATATTTGTTATGTATAATATATACAATTTTCGAAGATAAAACCTGTGATTCGTCCTACTTGATACAGGATATTTTGACTAGGTACACAGATGATGTCTGTATAAAGAGACTCAAAATGATAGGGGAAGATGAGAGCTTTTGTCGAAGTGGTTGTAATTATATACTCAATATAATAAATATATATTTGTGAGGAAGTGAAATGATGCTGCCGAGTAAAGGAGGCGTAGGGGAAAACGCACGCGTCAAGAGGCTGTCCTCCAAACCACTATTAAACTGAGGTGTAGACCATGTTGCGTAAGCTTACCGTTATCGGACTTGCAGTCGTTTGTACGTTGTCCATGTCATTAGGTGCATCTGCCGCTGAATCCAAGGAGAAGCCGCAGGCGAGCGCGATTGCTTGGCCAGAAAAGCAAGCGCTTCCAAGTTTTTCGAAGATTAAGCAATTGGACGTGGCGGATATCTATGATGCGCCAGGCGATATAAAGATTCTAATGGCAACCTTGCAAGGTATTGTTAATCGTGTCGAGCCCCGCATTTATTTGCTGGAGAACAAGGAGGAAGGCAAGTACACATGGCTAAATGACTTAGATGTGACCTACAAGGTGAGAGACGATTATTGGCAGATCGTCCGTAAATACAAGAACGAAATAAACGGTATTGTTATATACGATCCGAACGTACCGGACTCCGTTAACGTGGCTACAACGTTAGCTGGTTTGAAAGGCGGCGTGGTTGCGAGCCCTGAGCTGGCGGAGAAGCTGCAGGCCGAACCGTACAGCTTGAAAGTGCTGGACGATCTTCAAGGGAAATTCAAGGATCGAATGGACGCTTACACCTGGCAGTATGATAATCTATGGAGCCAGACGACGCATCGGATGCTTGTCGGTCTTAGTCCGGACACGTCGATCAGGCTTCCGGCAGGCCAAGAGGATCTGTTCAAAGTCATTGCGCAAGATACAACGCAGGAGCGTGACGGTGCCAATAGGAAGGTGTATGATCTTGATCTAAGCTCGAGCCTTGGCAAGTCGGATGTATATCTGCGCTTCGACGATGCGTTCTCGCAGGACGGCTGGGGAACGGCTGTGCATGAGGTAACGATTACGGCGGACGGCAAGGCCATCGCGAAATTTATCCCGGGTACACCGGAAGAAGAGCCGTTCTTGTATGATCGGCAGAGCTCTCAAGTGTCTGAGGGCAACGGCGGACATCGGTTTGCCGACAACAACCGTTACTTCATCTATAAATTTACTCCGCCTGCTGGTACAAAACGGCTGACGGCTTCCGTCGATATGTGGAATCAATATAAGGTTTCCGTTGGCAATGAGCAGCCAGTATCCTCCGAGCAGAAGGAGCCTTACGGCTACTTGCGAGATTATGCCGTAGCAAATAAAGCGATGGTGTTCTGGCTCGATTCCAACGTACCTGAGCAGAAGGCGCTCTTCGAGAAAATTTTAGCGGACGTGAAGCCGGGCACGCCATACCTAGGCTGGTTCAGCAATGACGTAGACGGCGAGTTCAGCGGTGTCGAGATTTTGTCCAATCACGGCGTCTATGTGCTTGCAGCCGATTGGTTCAGCAACCTGACGGTATTCTCCGGAACAAAGGCGAACGCTGTCAAAGCAAAGGCGGCGAAGACGCCGAAGCTGGAGAACAAAATTTATGTAACGTATACGTTCAGCGAGGGTGACAACTTCCAATACAATCAGCATAGAATGCGCATTCTATGGGATGATCCAAGCCGCGGCAAAGTGCCGCTGAACTGGACATCCAGCCCGCTGCTCTATGATGGCGCACCTGCGATGTTGAATTATTTTCAGGAGACCGCTACAGAAAATGACCTGCTTATCGCAGGACCATCCGGCGCAGGCTACTTCTACCCGAATGCATGGCCAGCGGAATCGTTTGCCGCTTTCTTGAAGCAGTCGTATTCGTACATGGAGAAGACGGGCATGACGATTCCTTACGTATTGAACCGCGTCAACAGTGAGAATGTACCGCTAAGCGACGCACATGCAGCAGCTTACATCAAGGAATACAAAGCTCAGGGGCTGTTCCTAAGCTGGGAAAATCGCTATGGCGTAGAGATTGTGGGCGGCAAGCTTCCTGTCTCGACGATTCAAGGCATCAGCACCGTGCAGGACGGACAGAAGATTCTTGCCGATGCCAAGGCTAAGTGGGACGGGAAGTCGCCGTTATTCGTATCCTTAGGCTTGCTCGCCTGGAGCCTCACGCCTTCTGACATTGCCGAGCTGCAAGCTTCGCTTGGATCTGAGTATGTTCCCGTTCGCGCCGATCAGTATTTCTCGCTGATTCGCAGCGCGAATGGACTGCCTGCTAAGCCATAAAGGATAGGACGCCAGCGCGGTCGCTGGCGTCTTTATTTTGGTGTATGGGATTATGGGAAGCAAAGATGCGATATTTAATTTTGGTTTAGTGATTAATTCGTTGTGAGAGCGACATCGGGATTAACGGCAATGATGCCGTACACTTGAGGTTCCTGTGCGGATGCGCCGAACCAAAGCTGACCGTTTCCGACCATAACGCCTTGATCTCTAACAAAAAGATCATCAACCTTTTGCGCGGCCAGCGCGTCTTTTACATACTTCGTCATGATCTGGTCATATTTCTCTAAAAATTCCTCTTTGGACTTAATCTCCATAGGTGTCTCTCCATTGACCTGAAGCGGGAGCAGGATCAGCTCTGCGACAGCGGCTTTCTCATCTGCGGCAACGGCTGACTTGGCAAGCTCAAACATTTTGATAAACGCTTTGGGATCGTTAATGCCAGCAGCCTCGAAAGGATTATCCTCCTCGCTCATCGCATTCGTCGCTTCAGCTTGATTCGCAGGGGCAATGGTGGCTTTGTTAGCGCCAGCGTCCCTGTTGCTTGTCCCCGTTTGTCCGCAGCCTGCCAATAAGGTCATTGCTATGCCAAATGCCGCAAAAGCGGCAAAACCTTTCTTCTTGCGTTTAGTGTATGGTAAAACCGTCATGCTGTTCAACATGTTGAACCTCCTATAGGATTGGCGGGTACGTCTGACCCATCCATTAATTCTCTTTACTATCTTAAACCTATCGTTCTGTTTTCAATCATGGCCGGTGTAGATTGTTCAATGACAGCTTTTAAGCACGCATATGTGCTTATAGAGTGAATTCGGCGTGTGCGGGAGTGCGAAAGAAGGCAGTAAGAACATATATGTGCTTATAGAGGAGTAACATGCGGTGTTTGTTGTCTTTAAGCACGCATATGTGCTTATGGCGTGGAATCGGCGTGTGCGGGAGTGAGAGACGGTTGTAAAAACATATATGTTCCTACAGTAGAGGAGTAAATCGAGTTTGACAATTTGATAGCCCTGCGCGCGGCCGACCTGATCAAGCCAAGGCGCCACAGCAGCTGATATACGTGAATTAGGCGTCAGCTGCTCATTGTCGAAATGCAGGCTGCGGACAATAAAAAACGAGATCTAACCGAAGGAGAGGCCTGTTACCTCAAGCGGCCTGCCTAATACAGTGTCCAGCATGTAATTAAGAGATCGTTATCCTATTTGTACTATTCGTGAATGGGCGCTGCAAAACCTTTTTAGACCAACTAAGATAGCATTCCGCTCTGGCAATAAGTTGTTTTTCTCCAAATAAGCACACTTGTATTTCTTATGATGAATATGTTATATTACTACAAAATTAATTATCGGATCACGCCAGTGAAGAGAATCCAACTCGGAGGCGTTCTCGTCAAGGGAAGGGAAGCACCCTCCCCCTAAGTTTACCGGGCCCGCCCGTTATCGCGGAACAAAGAGGATCAGGCAGTGCGTCTGTTTGGTCAATTTGGGTGGCACCGCGAGTAAAAAGCGCTCCTCGTCCCATATGGGATGAGGGCGTTTTTTCTATTTTTCCAAACGAAAAGGAGCGCGGTGACATGTTGGACATGAAATGGTTGAGGCAAAACGAAGAGCAGGTTCAGACGGTAGCAAATCAGAAGGGGATTAACGTTTCCATTGCTGATCTGCTTTCGTGGGATGGGAAGAAGCGGCTGCTGCTGCAGGAGACAGAGGCTTTGCGGCAAATTCGCAATAGGCTCTCGCATGATATCGGCACGCTGCTGGGTCAAGGTGCTAAGCAAGAAGCAGAGCAAACGAAGCAAAGCGTAAAGGAGACGAATGAGAAGCTGACTGCTGTGGAAGCGGAGCTTGCAAAGGCCGAGCGGCATGTAGCAGAGCTGATGGTACTTGTTCCAAATATCGTATCGCCAGATACGCCGGACGGTCGCTCGGATGCCTACAATGTGGAGCTGAGACGCGTTGGCGAAGCGCCAAGCTTTGCGTTCGAGCTGAGGGATCATATGGCGCTCGGTGAGCTGCATGATATGGTGGATGTGCAGCGAGGTGTGAAGACTGCGGGCAGCCGCAACTATTTCTTGAAGGGAGCGGGCGTCCTGCTCCACCGCGCTGTACAGCAGCTTGCCCTTGATCTGCTTTTGCAAAAAGGCTTCACGCCGCTGGATGTCCCGTTGATGGTTCGTACCGATGCGATGAGCAATACCGGATTTTTCCCGCTCGGCGAGGACCAGAGCTACCGGATTACAGGCGACGATAAATGGCTGGTCGGCACCTCGGAGGTGCCGATGATTACCTATTACGCGAACGAAATCGTAGACGCAGAGACGCCGATCAAGCTTGCAGCCGCATCGGTCTGCTTCCGCAGCGAGGTAGGCTCGGCAGGCAGAGACGTTCATGGTTTATACCGGGTACACCAATTCGCAAAGGTCGAGCAGGTTATTCTGTGCAAGGCCGATCCCGAGCTGTCGGAAGCTTTTCTGCAGGAAATAACCGCGAACGCCGAGGAGCTGCTGCAATGCCTGGAGCTGCCTTGCAGGGTTATGGCTGTATGCACAGGCGACATGTCGCAAAAAACGTATAAGCAATACGATATTGAGACATGGATGCCAAGCCGCCTTGCCTACGGGGAGACGCATTCGTCGTCGAACCTGCATGATTTTCAGGCGCGCCGCTCGAATATCAGATATCGTGCCGAGGACGGCGCGTTAAAGTTCTGTCACACGCTCAACAACACGGCTGTGGCAAGCCCGCGCATCCTCATTCCGCTTCTCGAAAATCATCAAGAGGAGGACGGCTCGATTCGCATACCAGCAGCGCTTCAGCCCTATATGAACGGAATGAAGCGGCTAACGATCCAATAGATAAAAAATGCGGCAAGGAGCAGTGCTCATGCACCTCCTTGCCGCAATGTCGAAATCTATAAGTACGGAGAGAGTAGAACTTACAATTAAGGGATGGAATGATAGATCTTTATTTGGGTTACGATCCCTTCCTCTACCTCAAATCGTAAAGTATTGGACTCTTCATCATTCAGTTCGGCGGTTCTTCCTTCATCCGCTATTTTTATATCCGGATATGCGTTCTTAACTTCCTGAATCGTGCTGCCCCGGCATATCACATGGCTATCACAATTTATCTATCTAAAGTTTTTTATTTTTCTCAAACAAAAGTAAGACTTGTTACGTCATAAATACGAACAGGTTTACTTTTGATTGTGTGCGCTATTCACTCCGCGAGGAACAGGCTGCGTCAATGTTGCTAGTACAATGGATGAAACGGCTTCAGGATTATATAGTTATGGAGTATCAAGTAATCATTACTCAAATGCATTGAGCTGGACCCAAATAAAAGCACAAATCTCGGGCGATGGTACTATTAATGGTAATAAACCTATTGTAGCAGGATGGATGTGGACTAACGGTTCCACAGGTCACATTGTGGGAATCGAAGGATATTATGTTGATGCTAATGGAAACAATATTGTTGAGTATATGGATCCAGGAAATGGTACGCATAAAATTCTAACATATAATAATTTTAATGGTGGTCTAGGTGATCGTACTTGGATAGAAGGACGTAAAGATATGTGGGCATTTGATGTATAAGAATGGAGGAAAAAAATGAAAAAAGTACTTAGCTTGTCATTACTAATAGGAATCTTTTTAATCATGTCATCAATGTCAGCATTCGCAGCTAATGATCCTGCTAAAGAGATTCCTGCTGAAATAATTGCTGCCGCAGAGAAGGAACTAATAAATTTTCAAAGTATGATCGCAGAAAGGTATTATAAATACGATTTCAGTATTGCGGAAGAGGTTAAATCGACCAAACTTGGAAATGGTTTTCAGGTGTGGGGGCTTGACAGGGAAAAACTAGAAAAAAGTAATTCTACTGAAATATCGGATATTGTTAAGCCACTTGACCAATGGAGTTTTGTAGTCACCTTAAATGGTGCGCCAAAAACAATGATTACAATAGGTCTTGAAAATGGTCAGTATATGTTGATAAGTGGAGGCGGAGACGTATCAGCCTTTAATAATTCAATCTCAAAAGTTACTAGCGAAGGAGATAATACTAAGCTAGTAAGGATTAATGATGTCGATATGCTGGTGAGTGAAGGGCCGAAAGGTGAAATTAAGCAATCGCTTAATAAAAATATTTCAATAACAGATGATCTTGTAACAAAGCTTAAAGGAAAACAGCAATTTAATGAAAAAGGTGAAATATTGTATGGTGGGAGTAATATTGAAGGATTGCAAGCTAAATCAACTAATAACCTGTCTATGGTATATGGAACTACAGCAGCTTTGTCATTAGTCGCTTTAATTTTTGTCATGTGGAAATTGAAAAAACCTCGTATGAACTAGAACTGTACTCCGATTCAAGCACCTACCTTTGGCAGCGGCTTGCCTTCCACAATCAGTCCGACTCCCTGTGCGCAAACGCCATACTTCTCCCACGGGCAGGATACGCAAAGATGGCTGATGTCTTCCGGCACCATAGTAGCAGCTACACGGTCGCAGATGGATTGCCAGCTGCCGCTCTCGCCTGCTTTCAGTCCAAGCTTTGCAAGTACGTCCGCATCCAATTCATACACAGCCCCCTCGCAGTGATTGGTTTTGTCCGCTGGATAGGCTCTGCACACGTCGTCGGGACCAATTATAATCTCAATCTCGGTTTCTGGCTCCGACCGCAGCTGTTCATATATCGCAGTCATATTGACGCAAAAATCATCCGAATACCCCATGCCTCGGTAGCCGAGCAAACAAAGCAGATGGTGACCGCGCAAACGTATTGTCATCGCATTACCGCTCCTTATAAGAAAAAATCATGTGTGTTAACCATATTATCATATCAATTGGTTTACATACATGATTTTATGAGAGGAAGCTATAAGCAATAATTGCCTACTTCACTAAATATCTATCTTGAATGATGTTCAGATGATGAATCTCATGCCCTGCGATGATATAAGCTAGCGCATTAGCCGTAATGTCGGCTCCGTTAGCTACGCCGTAGCGAAGCCATGCCGCCTCCGATAAGCCTCGCAGCAAGGTAAGTGTAGCCCGTCGCACGGAAATGTAATCCTCGATAATTTGCGAGAAGGTCCAGTCTTGAAACGTAGAGCCGCTCATGAATTCATCCTGATCGTAGCCGGCAAGCGGCGTCCTGTCGCCGCGCGCTGCTCGCAGCAAACGGTAGCTCATGACGCGTTCATTGTCCGAAATGTGGCCAACAACCTCCTTGAGCGACCATTTTCCTTCCTCGTAGCGGTAGTCGGCTTGCGTTTCTGACAGATTTGAGAGCAATTCGGTCGTGCTTGCCAGTTGCTTTTCGAGTATGTCCGTTACAGAGCCTTCGCCAACCAATCCAATATATTGCTCATAATAAGGCATATATTCTTCCTTTGATGGTCGTTGCAGCATTCGCATAGCCTCCTTCTTATTTTGAAGATTATAGCACAGCTTCTTCCAAATTAAATGTATATTATTACCATCTACACAATGCGTTTCTTCTCGCGATATTGGCCGGGCGTAATGCCCTCCTGCTTGCGGAAGGAGCGAATAAAGTTTTGCGGGTTGTTATAGCGCAGCTTGGCTGCGATATCCTTAATCGGAAGCTCGCTGTCAGCAAGCCATTGTTTGGCCATTTTGAAACGGTACATCGACAAATATTCGCTAAACGAGTAGTTTGTTTCCTTGCGGAACACGCTGCTCAAATAGTTCGCATTATAGTGAAGGCGCGACGCGCATTCCTCTAGCGTAAGATCGGTATCATATTGATGCTGCACGATATCGATGATTTTCTCCGAAATGTTATGATACTGCGCTTCCTGCCTGTCCTTGAAAATTTTGATCATCGGGTAGACGACGCCGCACCAGAACCAGTCCTCAATCTCGGCAACGATATGCAGCTCAAGCAGCTCTTCGAGCAGCGAGCCCTTTGACTTGTGAATCTGGCTCAAGCTTACCCCGGATTCCTGCATGACGATCAGCAGGTTGTTCAGCAGCCGGGCAAGCGGGATTTGATATTCCTGAGGCGACAGCTCTACCGCGAACACCGCCTGCAAAAAAGCACTCAGCAGCTCCTTCGCTTTATCCTTCTCCGCCAGCTTAATGGCATCCATAAGCTCATTCTCGATATGCGCGGGATAGTTGAGATTCAAGTAATGCTTGCCCGCGTTGACGTTCTCGTATTGAATGATGATGCCCTGGCCTAGTTTCATGCGGTGCTTCAGCGCCTCAAGCCCTTCCCTGTATGCAATCGCAAGCGAGGTGAAGGAACTGAAAGGCAAGCTCATGCCGATGCTGACCTGCACGTGAAGGAAGCTGGCAATTTGCTGCTGGAGATGCTCAGTCAGCGCGTATTTGGCATTATGGAACGCATCAAGGTCAGACTCCGTGCTGCCGATTATCGTGACGATCGTTTGATCCATGATGACCGGTGCAAGCCGCTGCTCAAAAGGGATAAGCTCCTCAATCATGTTATGGACAGCGAATAGCAGCAGCTCCAGATCACTCTTCGAGTAACGGCTGTTATCGGAAAAATCGATTTGCAGCGTAATGGCAGCCATCGTCTTCCATTCGCTCATCTGCGTCCCAAAGCCAAACTGGACGAGCTTCTCATGGATTTCGCTCTGCTTGATATTGCCTTGAAACGCCTTCATGAAGAAGAAGGTGCGCACCTGTGAAATATGCTGCCGAACCTCCTTCTCCAGCTCCGATTTGGATTGGAAGAGATGGGAGACGCGCTCGCCGATGACTTGAAATTCATTGGTTTTCCGCTTCTGTACATCCGTCAATCGTTCGCCGACCTGATTCAGCAGCAGCTGGATCGGCGAATACATGCGGCGTGAGCCGATCCAAGCAAGCAGCATCGACAGCGTTAGCATGAACAGGCAAACGTAAAGCGTATAGGTGCCGATTTTGTTCGACTCCTTCGTCATGCTTGCGATGGAGGTCGCCGACAAATAGATCCAGCCATTGAGCTCGGAGCGGTAATAGGTGATGGAGTAATCCTTCTGCTCGATGGACGCCGTGAATTGGCCGAAGGGCTCCGCCAGCTCTTCCGTATGCAGCCCGCTTACTGCTGCGGGCTTGCCGATGAGCGATTGATCCTGATGCACCAAAATACGATATTGATCGTCCAAAATCATAATATTTGAGAAGTTCCCTTCATCGCTCACTAGCAGCTCCTGGAGGCTGCAGGTCGGAATGTTGGCGAGCGCCAGGCCGTACTTTTCAAGTCCGTTCGTCGGAAGCTTCTTCACTAGACTGATGCTGTAGCTGCAAGCCGCACTGCCAGCAGCCTCTTCGCTATAAAACCAGCTGGACGGGTTAAGCACCCAAGAGGTGCCTTCGGGTATTTGCGTCAGACGGGATAGCTCCTCATAATAAGCGTATTGCTCGAATGCATAGAGGCCGGAGTTTTTGATCATCCAGTTATGCCGCTCGTTAATCAGCATAACATCCTCGAGCTTCGTATCGAAGGATTGCATATGCCGAATCTCGCTGCGCAAGTCGTCGTACATAACAAATTCGCCCACGGTCAGCGGCTGATTCATTGCTTTTTTCAATACCGTAGAATTAATGACCTGATTGAGCGTATGGTTGACAGTCGTCAATTTCTGCTCTACATTTGAGTTAATTTGCATAATAAGCTGCATTTTTCCTGCGTTTACATTTTTCTGGATTTCCTTGGAAGATGTTGCGTAAGAGAACGCGCCGATAAAGATAACCGGAAGCGTGCTGAGCAGAAAGCCGAAGATCGTCATCTTGCTCAGAAAGGTTAAGGATCGCACAGCTATCAACACCTTGTCTAGGAATAAGAGAGCATTAGCTTTATTTTAGTAAACGCATACATTTAGAGCAATAATCATCTGGCCAGCCGATAATCATTTCCTTAGATTATGGGCAGAAAAGGCTGATAAGACAAGGGGGCTGCAACATGGGTAACGGTTCAAGGGTCGCAGGACTGCGTATAAGCTGTCGCTTTTTTATAGCATTACTGATTCTAATTCTATGCGCTTCCTGTGCGGCATCCTCAGCTCCAAGCATGCGGAATGACGATAGCGCATCGAGGGCGATCTCTATTATGGCGCCGCTGCATTTTCCCCATCCGCCAAGCGAGGAAATCATAGCGCTGCTCGAGGGATTAACGAATGTGAAGCTGGATATCAACTGGGTGCCGGACGGCATTTATACCGATAAAATGAACACGGCGCTTTCCACGAACTCGCTGAAGAAGGCGACCTTTGTGAAGCATACCGACTATATTTTTGTGAAAAATGCGATTCGTTCCGGCTCGTTCTGGGAAATCGGGCCATACCTGGAGCAATTCCCGAATTTGCGGCATTTGGATGCCGGCATTCTAGCGCAAGCCGCTATTGATGGCCGCATATACGGTCTGTACACGGAGCGTCCTTCTTCCAGGCAAGGCGTTATTTTAAGGGAGGACTGGCTGGATAATCTGGGGCTGAATAAGCCGGGAACGCTTGAGGAGCTGTATGAGGTTATTAAGCAATTTACGCTGGGCGACCCTGACGGCAATGAGAAAAAGGATACCGTTGGACTGGCTGATCGTAACGATCTCGTGTTCGGAGCCTTTAAGACGTTAAGCTCGTATTTCGGCACGCCGAACAATTGGGGCATCACGGATAAGAAGATCGTGCCTGAATTCGAAACGGGGCCGTATATGGCTACGATGAATTTCATGAAGCGGCTGTACGACGAGCAGCTGATGAACGCGGACTTTGCCGTTACGAGCAAGGATGTGCAGCGGGACAAAATAATCCGAGGCGCCGCGGGCGTATATATTGGCAGCATGACTGACGTGCAGCGGCTGTCGGACGAGGCGAAGAAGATCAATCCCGAGGCGCGCTTCACGCTGGTGAACCGGATCCAAGGGCCGGAGGGCTACCGCGTCTGGTCGATTCCGAACTACAATGGCCTCTATTTATTTTCGAAAAAGGCGATTCGGACCGAGGAGGAGCTGCTGGAGCAGCTGGCTTTCTTCGATCGCACGATGGATAAGGATGTTGCCAATCTCATGCGCTACGGCATAGAAGGCAAGCATTATAATATGGCTGGCAATCAGGTGCAGCTGCCCGAGGAAACCTCGCAGCTTCGCGTTACAGAGGTAAATGCGCTTTATGCGCTCATGATTGCCGACCTTAGCAATCCAAATGTGCTGAAGGCAGCGGAGAAAGAGACGATGTGGGAGATGGCGGAGCGCCTTAGCGCGGACAACGATAAATTTATCGTGAAGGACCCTACGATTGGCCTGGAATCAAAGACGTATGATGAGAAAAGCATGGAGCTTTACAAAATCGTCTCCGATGCGACGTATCGGTATATGCTCGGTCAGATTAGCGCGCAGGGCTTCTATGCGGAGGTTGACCGCTGGAAGCGGAGCGGCGGAAGCTTGATGATGAGCGAGTATACGGATGCCTATTTTCAGAGGTAACGAGCGGAAGCGGTAAGAACGACAGAAAGAGCAGGGTGGAGCGTATGCTTCGTTCTGCTCTTTTTTTTACTGTGCATGGAAACGGTAGATTCAGCCGCTTGCAGGTGACGTGTCATCCGTTAGGGCAGTAATCATCAGCTCAGATGCTCCGCAACCTGCTCGCCATATGTGCAAATGATTGTTTCGGCACTCGAATCGCGGATGGTAGCTTGAAGGGGCAGCAACCTAAAACGATATATGGAGGTCAACGCAGTATGAAGAAAAAATCGTTTTCGATTCTGATGTGCGCGGTTTTGACGTTTAGCTTAATGCTCGCAGCTTGCTCAAGCGGGAATGGCGGGAGCAATAAGACGACGCCGGCACCTAGCGATGACAGCGGGGCTAAGACAGAAGAAACAGCCAAACCAGAGGTGGAGGAGAAACCGACCGAAATTACGATTATGCTTCCTCTTAACATCGCAGAGACACCGCCGGATACGATCAAGAATGAGCTGGAAAAGCTGACGAACACGAAGCTGACGTACCAATTCTTCCCGGCAGACACGTATGAGGAGAAGCTGAACGCCTCCTTTGCAACAGGCTCGCTGCCGCAGGTTACTTATTTGAAAAATCAAGCGACCTTCGTCCAAATGAAGGAAGCGATCCGTGACGGCCAGTTCTGGGAAATCGGGCCTTATCTAAGCGAGTTCCCGAACCTCGGCAAGCTGAAGGAAGAGATTTTGAACAATACGAAGGTAGACGGCAAGCTGTACTCGGTGTACATCGGCAGGCCGCTAGCCCGCCAAGGCGTTATTTACCGCAAGGACTGGGCAGATAAGCTTGGCATTGCCGCTCCGGCAAACGTGGATGAGCTGTATGCCATGATGGAGAAATTTACGACCGGCGACCCGGACGGCAACGGCAAACCCGATACGATCGGCTTAGCTGATCGCAACGATCTTATTTATGGCGCATTCAAAACCGTCTCCGCATGGTTTGGCACGCCAAACAACTGGGGCGAGAAGGACGGTCAGCTCGTGCCTGAATTCGCAACAGCGGAGTATGCGGCAACGATGGATTATATCAAAAAAATTCGTGATGCGAAGGCGATGAACGTAGATTTTGCCGCAACGAGCAAGACCGATCAGGTCAATATGTTTACGAGCGGCAAGGCGGGTGTATATATCGGCTCGATGCAGGATGTGGATTCTCTAGTGAAGGATCTGGTCAAAAACGTGCCGACGGCCGTTGTTGATACGCATAGCATGGTAGCCGGGCCAGACGGGAAAATGGCTTCATGGTCCATTCCAGGCTATAACAACGTAGCGTTGTTCCCTAAGTCCGCGATCAAGGATGAAGCGGAGCTGAAGAACATTTTGGCCTTCTTCGATAAGCTGATGACGCCGGAAGTGGCGAATATGATGTATTGGGGCATTGAAGGCACTCATTATACGGTAGTGGATGGCAAAGCAAAAGCATCGTCAGACAAAGAGCTGACGGAGCGCGAGGTCAAAGGCTTTAAGGACAGCGTCATCGGCGAGCCGGAAACGAATGGCATGCTGGAGGGATTCCACGAGCTTCCTGCCCGGATTCATGCGGAGCAGCTCATCATCGAGAACGAGAAGATCGCGGTTGCCGATCCTACAGCGCCGCTAGATTCGCCAACGTATACGGAGAAGGGCACGGAACTTCAGGAAATCATTAAGGACGCGACGTACAAATATATTTACGGGGCAATCGATAAGACAGGGTTCGACAAGGCGGTTGAGGAGTGGAAGAAGCGCGGCGGAGCTCAAATTATCGAGGAATACAATGCAGCGTACAAAAAATAACGATTAGCCGAGCTTAACGAGTTTGATACAGCAGCATTTGAGACTGTCCGGGCGACCGGGCAGTCTCCCCAACCTCCCGTGGAAAGGAAGAACCCCTATGCAGGATACGGTCATTCAGCAGGCAAGGGTGCCTCAGCCTAGAACAAGCGAGCTTAAGAAGCGCATATGGAAAAACAAATGGCTCTATGTCATGCTGCTGCCGGGCGTGTTTTATTTTATTATTTTCAAATATATTCCGATGTTTGGCCTTGCGATCGCCTTTCAGGATTATAAGCCGTTCAAAGGAATCGGCGGAAGCGACTGGGTTGGCTTCATGCATTTTGAGCGATTGTTTACGGAGCCAGATTTTTTGAACATTTTGACGAATACGCTGCTGCTGTTTGGTATGAATATCCTTTTCTTTTTTCCGGTGCCCATCATATTGGCGCTCATGCTTAACGAGGTTCGATTGTCGTTTTTCAAAAGAACGTTTCAGACGCTTATTTATTTGCCTCACTTTATGTCCTGGGTCATTATCGTGTCGATCAGCTTCGTCATGCTGACGTCGGATGGCGGCATCGTGAACGAGCTGCTTGCGTATTTTGGATTCGAAAAAGTCAATTTCCTGCTCAGTCCCGAGTGGTTCAGACCAACGTATATCATTCAGGTCATCTGGCGGGAAGCGGGTTGGGGAACGATCATATATTTGGCGGCAATCGCCTCCGTAGATCCTGGACTCTATGAAGCGGCGCGCATGGATGGCGCAGGCCGGCTGAGACAGGTGTGGCATATTACGCTGCCTGCGATTCGAAACGTCATCATTATTTTGCTTATTTTAAAAATCGGCGATGTGCTTGAGCTTGGCTTCGAGCATGTGTATCTGCTGCTGAATTCGATGAATCGGGATGTTGCCGAAATTATTGATACGTATGTGTATACGGCAGGGCTGCGGCAGGGGCAGTTCAGCTACAGCACCGCGATCGGCTTCTTCAAATCGTTTATCGGGCTCGTGCTTGTCATGGCAGCGAATAGGCTAGCGAGGAAGATGGGCGAGGAAGGCGTTTATTAAGGCAGGGCGTTTCTGCAAAAAAATTGAGGAGGGTTCAGCATGGTAGAGGACAAAACGCTCGGCGGCCGGCTTTTCCAGATGGTGAACTTTGCGCTGCTCGCCATTATTGCGCTCGTTACGGTGCTTCCGTTCCTGCATGTCGTTGCCGGATCGTTCACGACAAGCGCCGAGATGGCGATGAAGAAGTTCATTCTTGTGCCAACGATATGGAGCTTAGATGCCTACAAGTTCATTTTTTCGACCGATACGATTTTCCGCGCGATGGCGGTTTCGACTGGCGTTACGTTATTCGGCACGCTGTTCAGCATGCTCACGACTGCCTTGATGGCGTATGGATTGTCGCGGAGAGACCTCGATGGACGCAAGGCCATCATGTTTCTCGTCGTATTCACGATGCTGTTCAGCGGCGGGCTGATCCCAACGTTTCTTGTGGTGCGGGAGATGGGGCTGATCGATAGCTATTTGGCGCTTATTATCCCGTCGGCGATCAGTGCGTTTAACCTGATTATTTTGAAAAACTTTTTCCAAAACATTCCCGAGGGGCTGGAGGAATCGGCAAAAATAGACGGCTGCAACGACTTCGGCATATTGTTCCGCATTGTGCTTCCACTCTCCATGCCCGCTATCGCGACGATTTCATTGTTCTACGCGGTGACGTACTGGAACACGTATTTGAGCGCCATTCTGTATTTGGATGACAGCGCCAAATGGCCGATTCAAGTGCTGCTTCGCCAAATCGTCGTGCTTGCCAGCGGTCTGGATTACAGCTCTGATCTGGATGCTGCCGTGCCGCCGCCTGATCAGACGGTGAAAATGGCCGTTATCGTCGTCGCAACACTGCCTATTCTGGTCGTATATCCGTTCTTGCAAAAGCATTTCGCCAAAGGGGCTATGCTGGGGTCGATTAAAGGCTGATGGCAGGAGGATTAATGAATGTTCATGAGCAAGAACATGGATTTGGAACTGTTGAAGGATGGGTCCTTTTTATGGATTGTATAGATGAGCAGGTGCTGCTCGATCACTAGTAGCGAGCGCATCGAAACTTGCTGGATAATGGAGAGGAGACTAATGACGATGCTGACCGAACGGTTAACGACACCGATTGATTGGGCAAGAGCCGCTTGCGACTATTTAATGAGCGCTTATTTGCCGGAGGAGCTTCCTCCTGCGGGCCGCTGGCATTATCATCAGGGCGTATTTCTTTGCGGCATGGAGTTGCTATGGCAGTCGGAGCGGGATGATCGCTATGATGCCTACATCAAACGTTACGTGGATAAGCTGGTTGACGATCACGGCAATTTCGATTTTGCCCGCGATGAGCTGGATGCGATCCAGGCAGGGTTGCTGCTGTTCCGGCTTGATAAACGGAGCGGTGAGCGCAAATACCGAGCGGCGGCAGACAAACTGCGCTGTCTGTTCAACACGCTCAATCGCACATCTGAGGGCGGCTTCTGGCATAAGGACAAGTACGCCTACAATATGTGGCTGGACGGTCTATATATGGGCGGTGTATTTGCGCTAAAATATGCGAATGCTTACGGGGACAAGGGGCTGCGTGATATGGTGCTTCATCAGGAGCAGCTTATGCGCCGCTACATGCGGGATGAGAAGACGGGGCTGCTGTATCATGCATGGGATGAGAGCCGGCAGATGCCTTGGGCTGATCCCGAGACAGGCTGCTCACCGGAATTTTGGGGACGGTCCCTTGGCTGGTATGGCCTCGCAATAGCTCAGTTTTTGAATGAAATAGAGGTGGGCGAAGCAGGGCGCGCCGAGCTTGAACCTGTGCTTGCTGATTTCTCGCGGGCGCTTATTAAGTATCAGGATTCGGAGAGCGGGCTCTGGTACCAGGTAGTGGATAAAGGCCATTTGGCGGATAATTGGCTAGAGACCTCTTGCACCTGCTTGTTCGTTTACACGCTCGCTAGAGCCTATAAGCTTGGCCTAGTCGGGGAGGATTGCTTAGCTGCGGCAAAACGAGGATATGAAGGGCTTTTGCGTGTGGTGCAATATGACGAGCAAGGCGGCTTCATCCTGCCGGATATTTGCATCGGCACTTCGGCTGGCGATTACGAAAACTACGTCACTCGTCCAACTTGCGAGAACGATCTGCACGGCGTCGGCGCGTTCGTCATGGCATGCGTCGAAATGGAATCGCTTATGTAATGAGAAAGCTCTGCGGCTGTTGCAGCCGCAGAGCTTTGTTTGGAAATATGGAACTTATCGATCAACCTCCGTCAATCATCGGCAGAGGCAGATTAGCTTCACCTACATTGCAGTTTGTGCAACGGAACTGCACGGATACGATTGTGCATGTGCCTAGCTCTTCCTATCCTACAGCGAAGAACCAAACTATAGCACCTGCTCCAGAAACCGCGCGGCGCGCTCGCTTTGCGGCTTCGTGAAAAATTGCTCCGGATCCGTCCGTTCAACAAGCTTGCCGTCATCGAGGAAATAGATCGTATCCGCTGCTTCGCGGGCGAACTTCATCTCATGCGTCACGATCAGCATCGTCATGCCGCTGTCTGCGAGGCTGCGAATGACGTTCAGCACTTCCTTCACCATCTCGGGGTCAAGCGCCGAGGTGGGCTCGTCGAACAGCATAATATCGGGCTCCATGGCAAGGCTTCGGGCGATAGCTACCCGCTGCTTCTGTCCGCCTGACAGGCGCGAGGGATAGCTGTCCGCTTTGTCCGAGAGACCTACGCGAGCGAGCAGCTCCGTAGCTTTGGAACGAGCTTCCTCACCAGACAAGCCTTTAACTTGAGTGGGAGCAAATGTAATGTTTTCGATAACCGTCATATGCGGGAACAGATGAAAATGCTGGAACACCATGCCGATCCGCTGGCGAACGCGGGCAATGTCTGTTTTCGAATCGGTAATCGCCGTTCCGTCAATCGTAATCGTCCCGCTAGTTGGCGTCTCGAGCATATTTAAGCAACGAAGGAAAGTGGATTTGCCTGAGCCGGATGGTCCGATCAGCGCCACGACTTCCCCTTTTTCTACTGTCGTTGTAATGCCTTTCAGCACTTGGTTTTTGCCGAAGGCTTTCGTTAAGTCGGTAACATTAATCACTGCGGCGCAGCCTCCTTTCGAGCATACGGGCAAACGAAGTTAAGATAAGGACAAGCACATAATAAATAGCGGCAATAAATAATAGAATTTCAAAGGCTTTGAATGTGTCGGCGCGCACAACGTCTGCCCGGCGCATCAAATCGGTTACGCCAATGATAGAAACGAGCGATGATTCCTTAAGCAAAGCGACACATTCGTTCACGAGCGCCGGCAAAATCGTGCGCAGCGCCTGTGGGAAAATGATGCGCAGCATCATCGTCCGGTAAGGAACGCCGAGTGCGATGGCAGCCTCGCGCTGACCCTTGTCGACGGCCATAATGCCGCCGCGGATCGTTTCGGACAAATAGGCCGCTGAATTGAGACCAAATGCCAGACCGGCAGCCATAAGCGCAGGAATTTTATAATCGAATAATTGCGGGGTCGCATAATAAATGAGCGTAAGCTGAACGAGCAGCGGCGTGCCGCGAAATACGGATGTATAAGCGGTCGCGAACCATTCGAGCGGCTTAATGCCGGATATTTTGAACAAAGATAAAATCGTACCCCACACTAGCCCGAACAACGCCGAGACAATCGTAAAGAGCAAGGTGACGTAAACGCCTTTTAGAATATAGGGAATATAATCTTTAAGAATGCTGAAGTCGATATTGAGCAGATTATCGGACGCTTCCTTTTGTTCAGGAAACCATGTCTGCACTATTTCGTCAAGCTTGCCGTTTGCCTTCATTTCCGCAAGGACGCCATTAAATTCATTCACAAGGGGCGATTGCTTCGGAAATGCAAGGGAATAGCCATTATCTGCAGATTCGGCAGGCAGGAAATTCATCACTAATTCCGAATTAAGGTTAGTCATCTCGATAGCTACAGCGTCCTCAACGATAGCTGCATCGATGCGGTCGGAGTTAAGCTCTTGAATGAGATCAGGAATTTTATTGAGCTTTTTGAGCACTGCGCCTTCAATGGTTTCCGCATACAGATCCTGCGTGGAACCAAGCTGGGTGCCGATTGTTTTGCCAATGAGCGATTCTTCCGTCTCCAGCGGTGCTGCTTTCTTAGATACAATCGTATTCCGCGCAGCATAATAGCTGTCAGAAAAATCGACGCTCTGCCTTCGCTCATCTGTAGCGGACATTGCGGACATGACAAAGTCGACTCGGCCGCTTTGGAGCCCGGCAATAAGCCCATTGAAATCCATGTTCGCTATTTCCAGTTCATAACCGAGCTGGCTGGTGATATACTTGGCTATATCAATATCTAAGCCTACGATTTCACCGTTGTTCTTAGCGTCTACGCTCTCATATGGCGGATAATCCGCCGAGGTACCCATGATAAGCTTCTTTTTCTGTTCGGTGCCCGCAGTATCAGATGCGCTTTCTGCGCTTACGGAACTAGAGCCGCCTTTTCCCATAGGAAAGACTTGTCCAATGGCCAGAAACAGAATCGTTGCGGTTATGAGTGATAAATAAATGATTTTCAGCTTTTGTCGATTCATGTTGTCCTCTTTCTTCTTCATTAATTGTCTTTGGTGACTGTAACATTAGAAAGTATAGGGTGTTCGCTACCCTTTGTAAATAACCAATAAGAAACGATTCGTAACATTTTTGTAATTAGGGTATTCGTACTATGGTGAGAATTAACTGTTATAATATCCAGATACAATGAAATCTATTTAGATGCATGCAGCTTCAGGGCGAAACGGTGCCCTTCATAAGCTGTATTGGAAGATAGCAATTAAGGAAGGGAGGTGAATACATTGTTTGAGCTAGAGCTGCATGACGTCATACCGTATTTGATTTCGATCAGTCTGCTTTACTCCTTGGCTTATGCTTACGCTTCTTATTTGCATACGGGAGCTTATGAGTATTGGGAACGGAATCAAGTCATCAATATATTATATATTTCACTGCCGCAGGTTATGACCCATACCGTGCCGCTGCATCACTGGTTAGCCAGAAAGGTGAAGCGGAAGGAATCACCCGATGACGACATAGCAGATTGCTCCGCCTCGTTTGCTCAGCAACTTTCAAACAAACGAGGAGGATTTTTATGCAAAAGAGCAATGTATTCCCTTCATTAAAATATGGACGTCTGTTTTTGGCCGGCATAATGCTGGCAGTTTTACTTCTGGTAAGCGGCTGCAGTACGGCTAGCGGAACGATTGACGGCAATACGCCGGGAATATTTAACCACTATTTGATTTATCCGCTATCGGCAGTTATTCAATACCTCGCCGATCTGTTCAGCGGCAATTACGGTTTTGCGATTATCGGCATTACGCTTATTATCAGGCTTGTACTTCTGCCGCTCATGATGCGCCAATATCGCTCGCAAAATCTAATGAAAACGAAGATGGCTGTGCTGCAGCCGGAATTGAACCAGCTTAAAGAGAAGTACAAGAACAAAACGGATGCCGATTCCAAGCAGAAGATGCAGCAGGAAACGATGCAGCTGTATCAGAAGCATCAGGTTAATCCGCTTGCGATTGGCTGCTTGCCGATGCTCATACAAATGCCGATACTGATGGGACTCTATTCAGCGATCAAGCTGACGCCCGAGCTGGCGGATCATTCTTTCCTCTGGTTTAAGCTGGGCTCGCCTGATATTGTGCTTCCCATTATTGCGGCGATCGTTTATTTTGTACAGTTCAAGGTGTCGCAGACGGCGCAGCCGAACGCGAATGCCGCCCAGCAGAAGCAGCTTATGTTCATGGGCTATCTATCTCCGATTATAATGGGCGTTTTCGCATTGTCAGCGCCTGCAGCTATCTCGCTTTACTGGGTAACTGGCGGTTTGTTTATGATTGCACAATCCTATCTAGCCAAGAGAGTGTACACTCCGAAGGTGGAGGTTGCACTTAAAGGCAGCGTATAAAAGGGGACGATCAGATGTCAGTCGGTGTATTGGCTCATTTATTCGGAAGCCTGCCTTATAAGGAGCTTGCGCCAAAAGTAGCGGCAAGCGGCTTCGGCCACGTGCAGCTAGCTTTGTGGAAAGCGATTAGCGATGTTGATTTCAGCAAGCCCGGCAATCTAAGTCCGGGTCTTGCGAATGCAATCGGCGAGCAGTTCGATAAGAACGGTGTAGCGATCTCGGTGCTTGGCTGCTACGTGCATTTGTTCGATCGCAACGAGGAGGTTCGCCGCGCTAACGTGAATCGCTTCAAGGAGCTGCTGCGCTATGCAAAGTATTTTGGAGCGCCGATGGTGGCAGCGGAAACCGGACGAAATGAGGGCGGGGATTACACCGACCGCGACTGGTCTGTTATGAAAGCGACGCTTGAAGAGTTGGTCGAGGAAGCTGAGAAGTGGGGCGTATTTGTCGGGCTGGAAGCGGCCCACGGCCACTTGATTGGAACGGCTCCCGAGCTTGCTCGGATGCTGGAGGAGGTTCCATCCTCGAATATCGGTGTCGTGATTGATCCCGGTAACCTGCTGACAGCTGCTAATTTTACGAAGCAGGATCAAGTGATCGAAGAAGCGTTCGAGCTGTTGGGCGACCGCATTATCGCGGCTCACGCGAAGGATCGCACACTTCTGGAGAGCGGCGAATTGGCGACCGTGACGGCCGGCCTTGGCGCGATGAATTATGAGCTGTATATGAAGCTTCTGAATCAATATAAGCCGCATGTACACATCATTATGGAGGAAGCGAAAGAGCATCAGATGGCGCAGTCAAAGGCTTATATTGATGGGATACGCGGACGGGTGTAGATGGGGAAAACAGTAGACTGAGGGGAACCTGGGGCTGCTGTTTTTTTGTTTTTGAGGAGGTAAGCGAGTTAATGATTAAGCGTTGCTTGGGATATTTTGAAGCAAAGCAAGCAGCTTTGTTTTCGCATCAGCGGGAAAAATTCCTCGTAATACCTTACGTTTTGTCTGTATTTCTAATATGAGCTTGTTTTCGAAACGATCAGACTCCTTCAAATGATAAAGGACAATATCCGCCCACGGTAAAAGTCTATCGTTAATGTACACGCCGTCATTCCCAATAGAATAAGTTATATTTCCGCGTGAGATTATAAATGTAAGAAAGATGGGGTAACCATATGCAAACCAGTGATTATTAATCAAATCGCTTACTCCAAAGAAGAACATTAACCACAAAATCGTAATAACGGCTGCATAGGCCAGCACAATTAAAACTAACTTCCTATTGGCTACAAATAAAGTAGAGTTATAAATATGCATGATGTATTTGAAATTTTTGGTCATCCGATATTGTTTAAGTTCATAGTAGAAGCACCAAAGTACCATCAAACAGCTAGTCATATTCAATACTAATGTAAACAAAAAAATTGGATTCAATTCAATCACTCCTCGTTTGTTTACTGTAGAGAAGAGAATGGAAATCTTCGTGGGTTCGATTTATTTTTCCAAGCCACATAAAAGATATATGAAAACGATGGAATTAGAACTCCCATTAGAACAAGAAAACCAGTGAATCCGAGAGGGTATTTATCATCAAATAGTGCCATTATAGCACAAAATAAACCGAGCATTACAATGAATACAAGAAGGTTAAAGGCAGTTTTTTTATTAGGTTCAACTTTTTTTCGAATAAAATATAGTGCAAGCAGAAGAACAATAGCCCATGCAAACAATAAGGAATATAACATTATTCGTTTGTAATCCTCCTTAAAAATGCTATTCTTCATGCGGGCTCTCTTCTAGCAGCTATTCTTATTTTGTATAAGCTTTAGGAGATGCTGGGTTTTGTTATGTTCTATGTTTACTAGATTATATTTGAAAAGGTAGATTATGATCAATATGAAATATAATATCATTTTCCTGAATAGGATTTTCGTAGATTAATTTATAATATTTGGACATAATGAAATGTTACATGACTTATTCAGTTCATGAGATTAATCGGTAATTGTGAGAATCTATGTTGAATAAACCGGCCACATGTTCATGGAGAGATTCTTGGGCCAGTATGCGGAAATAAGGCTTGCAAAACGGCGTGCCTCTATGTCAAAATCGATGTAGATTCGCTTTAAACCTTTGTGGTTTCTTGTGCGAACCTGGCAACGAGTGTGGAAGAGACCGCGAACCATTTCGCCGTGGGTGTGGCTCTCATCACTCGTTTTTTCTTTGTTTACTTGCCATAAAGCATAGGCAAGCAACGTTTCCGCAGCAAAAAGCAGCTTCATATGCGCATGCTGGTGTGCTTCGGATGTCGAGTGGCACTTTTCAAAACCATGTTCTTGCTTGGCTGTGCGGAAAAACACTTCAATTCGCCAGCGCTTCCCGTATACTTCAAGCGCCTTCTTAGGCGCATCATGTCGGTTGCTAATGATCAAGTACGCCCCTCTGTAAGTTGCCGGTTCATCTTGGGCGTCTTCCCTTACTTTAACGATTTCCTCGTCTTCTTTAAGACGCATGGCGACAACGGCAGCGATGGGAACGAATCGTTGTTTCGTTACGGGCTGTCCTTTCCTTCCCTCGGCAAGATAAGGCATTTTCATATAGATATCGGACATAGCTATGGCAGACAGTCCATTTTCGGATGCAGATAAGCGCTTGTATCCATCCTGAATAAGCTGTCGCGCCGTAACAGGCACATACCGGTCACGACGTCCGGGGACCGTAACCTTTCGGTACAGTGCAGTATTACGCTTGGCTTTGGTTACCCAATCAAAGGAATGCTCTTGCAAGAAAACGAAAAAGTCTTTACATAAATACCATCGGTCCATCGCTACCCAGAGGCGGCAAGTGACCGACTCACGCAGCATGAGCAGCATTTGTCTGGCTAAATCAAACTTGGTTAAGCCGACCTCATCGTCAGGCACTTTATGCCAAGCGCGGTAGAACAACGGATATTCTAGTCCATTTTGGAGCACCGCCTGCAGGACAACGAGGTTCATACACCAGCTGTATGTTTTCGATGAAGAGTCCATGAGCCAGCACAGAAACGGTAGTTTCTTTGCATAGGGATGAGCGCTATGCGTAACATCCATGACGGTGCACCGCTTCGTTTGAATATCCCGGATTGTGTCAAGAGCAATGAAAAGTCGAACTTTTCCCAAAGCGATCGCAAGATTGGCGCTCCCGCGCATTCGCCTTGTGAAAGCTTACGAAATCGTGGATTTTCAAGGGTTTGTTTCACTGAAATCACCTAATATCTTGAGAGATATACCCGTTAGAAAAGGTATTCTTCGCGATTATTGGTGTTATTCCCAAAAGTCAAGGGGTTTTCAGGCTTTTAGCTTACATTTCTAATTTCCATCGCTTGGAATGAACTGCATAAGTCATGCTCAAACTCGAATGCTGGCCAGCGTTCTATAAAAAATTATTTATTGGAGGTTAATCAATAATGAAAAAAGGTATTATTGCAGCAATTTTATCTTTATTCGTGTTAGCAGCACTACCGATGAGTGCATTTGCATATGGAGCGGAAGTTCATAGAACAAATAATGATTGGGGAGCATATAAAGCCTCTCAAACTACGTTCCAAATGCCAGACTCCTGGAATATTAAATCTGGTACTTATCCAACTGTTTTTTGGACAATCGAAACGGGAGGCGGTACATCTAATAAACATTTCAATCTCGATTTTGGTTTACAGTATGATGTAAACAATAATGGTTGGAGATTTCAGTTCTTTGGCAATACAAACAACCGGATATGTTGCAAGCATGCAGCTTTGCAGAAATGGAGCAAATTTTTATGAAGGCTAAGCGGAAGTCGATCCTTCGAAAAACGCAGCTATCCATTGCGCTCAACGAAGAGGCAAAGGATGAATATATATTTATTTGCCTATATGAATTATAATCGTGGAGATGTTTGTTTGGGTCTTGTATCCATTTGATGATGAGGACCAGGAAAAGCTTACACCAGGCATTATAAGCAAAAAATAACAAGGGGCTATCCCGAAGGACAGCCCTTTAATTTATCTTGGCATTAAGGAAGGTCTGTTGTTAGTGATGCCGCTTTTCCCCAATATTCTCCATTAACATTAGTAGCGCCACCGCTGTTCCAGGTAAGTATATAATCTCCGGTACGCATGCCTTGTGGAAACCCACCTTCAAAGTTTTTCCATGTTAATGTACCACCAGCGGCAATTTTTTTACTGAAATACAGAAGACCAGTACTAACATGCTCCAAGTTTACAGTCACAATTTGGGTGCTATAGTTCTTCATAAACAACTTTATATGCCCGTAATTCGGGTTGATACTAAAGGGCCTTGGTACTGTTGCTTTACCAGTAGCTGTATCATGCCATTCCTTATCAACTGCCATAGGAGTGATTTCGATTTCCTCACTAGATATCGAATTTGCGGACGGGACCACTACATTATTTGCTGGTGCCGCAGATGCAGCTGTAATGGCTGCTGTCAAAGATAAAACAGATAAACCTACTAACAATGCGCTTTTTTTCTTCATAGCTTGAACTCTCCAAATCCATTAATATATATATTTTTTAGTACTAAGGTACTTTAACACAATTAATGAAAAAGGATCAACGTCAAATATTTTCCAAAACTTCTAAAAGTAGTAGGGAGATTAATTATCATACGTAGAATGTGCTTTCTTGTTTAAACTCGGTTCTCATGTGCATTTTAAATATAATGTTCTGGTCGAAAAGGTTGAGAAGCAGCGTAAAAAGGATAAATCTGTTGGTAAGCCAGTGACACCTACATATTTTGCCGAAAAGCTGGGTAGAGAGAAAAACTATATCAACAGTGATGAACTCATTATTTAAAAAAGGGATATTGGCGGTAGCCGAAACTGAAATTTATAAGGAAAAACAAATAGCAAACGAGGATCAGGAAGAAAACAAGGTTTATAACTCTCGTGTGTGGTTTGTAAATCCTAATATCTTGTGTTGTGCCCGAAGGAAGAAATTGATCATGGAACAGCAGCTATATTTAAAAATGCTCTTAAAAACATCGAGATTGAGGGCGAAAGAAAAAAATACAAACTACCAGTTAATCTAATTTAAGGGTGCCGAAAGGCACCTTTTTCACGTTTTAAAGGGTGGGTAAAATTTTACTCACTGGTGAGTAAATTATTACTCACCACAAAAGCACAAAAGATAATCGATCTATTGTGATTAAAGTAACATCCCATGAAGAACGGGGTAAGGGCAGCAAGAATCTCACCCTTGTCCATTGGCAAGCTGCTGGATTGCAAAAGCCATCTGTCGCACAATGCGCCATGTATGTTCCCCTTCTTCATCATAAAATTGATATATATTTAGGTACGCTGCATCCGGAGGATCTCATTAATGTGTTGGCTCAATTTTTAAATAAATCACAATGCTGGACATGAGAATAGAAATCTCTGGCCACGAAAAGAAGTTATACTGTGAGAGGTAAATTAACCATCATTCTGGATTTAGAGGACAAGTCAAAAGAAGACGAAAACGGGCTAGTCGATCATGTTGCTTTAGAAAATTCTATTCGGGACAGATTGAATGTAACAAATGTAACCGTTCATGCTTTCGAGGTTAAACCATTTAATAAATAAAACACAAAGGCCGCTCCCTTAAAGGAGCGGCCTTTGTTATAAAGAGGAGTTTATGTATGCACATCTTATTTGCGCTTGTTTTATTGTTATTGACACGTATAGGCTTTTTCTTATTTATTTGCTTCAACCTTCAGAAGAAGTTAGCACCGACTTTTATTTCAGGTGGTTTGGTACTCCTTTCCCTTATGATTCTTACCTTCCTATTTATCGATCAGTACATTATCGGTGTGATCGTTTAGAGCGCTGTGGGCAGAACTGTGGATAACCATGAAAAATAATCATACTTTTTGCTTATGAGTTGCGAATTTAATCTTTCCAAATGACTGCTATCATGCAAAAAGATCGATCATTGAGCATTGAAAAAAGCTGCATACGTGGCGCGCTTACAAGCTTCTTCCGCTTTGTAAGCATTATTTCTTCGTACGGGCCAAAGACTCTTCTGAAACCTTGGTGGCCGGTTTATTCATGCAGAGATTCATGTAGTTCATGAGATTAATCGGTAATTGTGAGAATCTATGCTTGGATAAATCGGCTACATGTTCATGGAGAGATTCTTGGGCCAAGAAAACGAAAAAGTCTTTACATAAATACCATCGGTCCATCGCTACCCAGAGGCGGCAAGTGACCGACTCACGCAGCATGAGCAGCATTTGTCTGACTAAATCAAACTTGGTTATGCCAGCCTCATCGCCAGACACTTTGTGAAGCGCGTTAGAACAACGGATATTCAAGTCCATTTCCGAGCACCGCCTTCAGGAAAACGAGGTTCATACACCAGTTGTATGTTTTCGATGAAGAGTCCATGAGCCAGCTCAGAAACGGTAGCTTCTTTGCATAGGGATGAACGTTATGCGTATCGTCGAGATTAATAACATCGCCTTCTTGAAGCGCAGTTTCTAGTTCTTCATAAAGTCTTGCAACACGTTTATTCCCAAAGGTCAGCCATGAATGGGGGAATGTGAAAAACCGGCTGAGCGTGTATTGTGCGAGTTTGTAGGGTTTAAACATGAGTTAAAGTAGAGCATCGTTGCCAGCCAGTGCGCTCATTTGTACAACCGATGAGCATTCAGAGATCAATCCGATGACGTACATAAAGCAAAGCATCCATGACGGTGCTCCGCTTCGTTTGAATATCTCGGATTGTGTCAAGAGCAATGAAAAGTCGAAATTTTCCCAAAGCGATCGCAAGATGTTAAAACAGGACTGTCCTCCCCAAAAAGAAAGCGTAGCGGGTGGGCAGTCCTGTTTGTTTACAAATGCTATCACAGCACGTTCAAATGAGGAATTACAAGTCCGCCATATACGAATGCGATCACAATGACAATGGCTGGGTGGATCTTGCGGAATTGCATCGCCCAGAAGGCGACGGCGGCAATGATCAACGATTGAATAATGCCGATAGATTCGACGGAGCTCTGGGCCATTTGCCAAGTGAGCAGCAACATCATAATGGCGATGACGGGCTGTACGAGCAGGGTCATCCCTTTTACGACGGGTGATTGGCGATGCTTCTGGAGCACCTTGAGCAGTAGAATGAGCGCAACGGCTGAGGGTACGATGGTTGCCGCCAAGGCGACAATAGAGCCGATCCAGCCGCCAACATCGTAGCCGACAAAGGCGGCGATCTTTGTTGCTATCGGGCCTGGGAGTGCGTTGCCTAGGGCGAGTATGTTCGAGAATTCGACCGGCGTCGACCACTCATGGTTGGTCACGATTTCCCGGTACATGAGCGGGATCGAAGCGGGGCCGCCGCCGTAGCCGAGCACGTTGGCAATAAAGAAGCCGATGACCAAATTAATCCATTCCACGCGTTACATCCTCCTTCTGCTGTGCGCTGCGCTGCTGCTTCTGTTGTTTTCTTCGCTGAAGGGCAGCGACCGTTCTGAGATGAAAGGCGCCATATCCAAGAAATAAAACGATAACGATAGCGGGATGAATATGAATGCCCTGCAGCAATCCGAATGCCAAAGCAAAGAAACCGAATCCGACATATTTGCCTAGCCCTTTGACGGCCCGTTCACCGAATTCATAGGCCATCATGCCAAGCATGACGGCAATAACGGGTGTGACCGCGCCGATCATTCCCTGAATGAAGGCGGCGCTGCTTAGAAATTGAACGGTCGATAGCAGCAAGATCATCGCAATGCCTGACGGGACAATATGAGCAAGCACGGAGACGATGGCGCCTAGAGTCCCTTTTTCCCGGTAGCCAAGATAAGCTGCAATCTTCGTTGCGATGGGACCGGGCAAAGCATTTGCAAGAGCGAGAATTTCGCCAAATTCCTCATCCTCAATCCATTTGTAATTCGTAACCGCCTCGTAGCGAATAAGCGGAATAACGGACGGTCCGCCGCCGTAACCGATAATGCCTGTTTTCATCATGGCCCACGACAGCTGCATGTAGTGGTTGCTCATTATTTTGCTCGCCATGCGTTACAACCTCATTCCCATACGGCTCTTATAACGATTAATAAGAACCTGGCAGTCAACGCTCATGATGCCGGGCAGCGTGTACAGCCTCTCCTTCAGAAAATGCTCCATCTCCTGATTGTTGCGGAATAGACCGTGCATATGTAATTTGCTCGGACCGGTCATATGGTAAAGACTCGTTACGAATGGCTCGTTTGAAAGCTGATCGGCAACAGCGTGAAGATGCTTGGGCTCAACCTCAACGTTAAAAAAGGCTGAAACGTGAATGCCGATCCGCTCTGGGTTAATAACGGCCGTAAAGCGCTCGATTACACCGCCATCCATGAGCGCATTAATGCGGGATTGAACGGCTACGCGCGATAAACCGATCTCTTTTGCGAGGTCTGTGTAAGATATTCTTCCATTAATATTGAGTTCAGCTATGATTTTACGATCAATATCATCAATTTCCATTGTGAAGGTTTCAACGGCTGGTTTTGTTTGCATAGTTTATATCAGCTCCAATTTCATTTGGTGTCAATTCAAGATGTCTTGTAATATCATCATTTAATTACCATATGTATAAATATATACACAAACTCATTCGTTTTCAATACATTATGTTAAAAGTGATTACATTTTAGTTGCCTATCTCCTATTTAGATGGTATTTTAAATTCAGATAAGATGTTATGTTATCTACCATATTGCAAATCGCCTTGCATGACTCATTCAATATGACACTATTTTTGGGAGTGGTAGCCGTGAATCAGTCCGTAATCGGTACAAAAGCAATGGTCGTAAGCCCTCATTATTTAGCTACTGCTGCTGGCGCTCGTATTTTAGCGCAGGGCGGCAATGCGTTTGACGCCGCTGTCGCTGTCAGCGCCTGCCTTGCAGTCGTTTACCCGCATATGACGAGTCTCGGAGGAGATTCTTTTTGGCTTAGCTATGAGCAGTCCGAGGGCAAGGTTCGCGGTTATAACGCTAGCGGCAGATCGGGCTATAACGCAAACATCAGCGCATATGCAGGGATGGCGGCGATTCCGAACCGAGGCATAGGCAGCATTGTAACGGTTCCTGGAATGGTAGACGGCTGGGATGCGGTTCATCGCGAGTATGGGCGCTTGGAATGGGCGGAGGTGCTGGCTCCCGCTATTGAATATGCTGAGAACGGCTTTCCAATGACGAAGGATCAATATAACAATACGGTTCAAAACGAAGCTGTGCTTGCCAGGACGCTTGAGACCGCGGATATTTACTTGCCTGGCGGCCATGCGGTTAAGGCAGGGGAGCGCTTCAAGCAGCCTGCCCTTGCGAAGACGCTGCGCCGCTTAGCCGAATTTGGACGCGATGAATTTTATAAAGGCGAGACCGCAAAGGAGATTACGAGTTTCCTTAGGAATCATGATGGACTTCTGACAGCGGATGATTTTGCCGATCACCATGGCGATTGGGTAACGCCGGTCGAGGGGTCATACAGAGGCTACACGCTTCATCAGATGCCCCCGAACTCACAGGGCTTCTCTGGCATTATGGCGCTTCATATATTGGAGCAGTTCAAGCTGGGCGATATCGCCCATGGCTCGCATGATTATTATCAGCTTTGCATTGAGGCGCTTAAGCTGAGCTTCCGCGACCGTAATAAATATTTATCCGATCCCGCATTTACGAACGTGCCGCTTGAGCGGCTACTGGACAAAAGCTATGCAGCGAGCCTAGCTGCTTCTATTGAATTAAATCGTGCCTCAACGGAAAAATCAGAGGTGCTTGGCAGCGATACCGCCTATGCAGCCGTCGTGGACGAGGAGGGCAATTCGGTCTCTTTTATCCAAAGCTTGTATTTCGAGTTTGGATCTGGCGTCGTGGCAGGCAATACGGGAGTTTTATTGCAAAATCGCGGCTCGTTTTTCTCGCTGGACCAGGGCCATGTGAACAGTCTGAAGCCGGCCAAAAGGACGTTCCACACGCTTATGCCGGCGTTGGCTTGCCTTGATGGCAAGCCTGCTGTTCTATACGGCACGCAAGGCGGGGAAGGACAGCCTCAAACGCAGACTGCGATTTTTACGAGGATGATTGATTACGGCATGGACCCGCAGCAAGCGATTAACGAGCCTAGGTGGGTATGGGGCCGCACATGGGGAGAGGCTACGCAGGAGCTGAAAATAGAGGGACGCGTTTCCGCCGAAGTATTGGAGTCTCTGGCACAAGCCGGCCATATCGTGCGGAAGGTGAATGATTTTGACGGCGTTATGGGGCATGCTCATGCGATTTTGCGCGACGAGCAGGGCTTCCTGCAAGGCGGCTCGGACCCGCGGAGCGATGGCGCGGCTATAGGTTGGTAGATCGAAGATGAGTGACGTGGAGGCAGAGATATAGATGAAGCGTAACTGGAATGCGTATGCGAATGAACAAGTGGTTGCTCTGCCTCTAAGTGAAGGCAGCTTGAGCGGCAAGACGTTTGCAGTTAAGGATGTGTTCGATATTGCAGGCCACACGCCGGGAGCAGGCAATCCGGATTGGCTTCGAACACATGAACCGTCAGTTCGAAATGCAGTGGTTGTAGATAAGCTGCTTGGCAGCGGCGCGAAGCTAATGGGAACGACGATTACCGATGAGATCATGTACAGCATTAATGGCGAGAACGCGCATTATGGCACGCCTGTGAATCCGAAAGCGATAGGACGCATTCCGGGAGGCTCCTCAAGCGGCTCGGCGGTTGCGGTATCAGCTGGCTTGGCTGACTTTGCCATTGGCACCGACACGGGAGGCTCGGTTCGTGTTCCATCCGCTTACTGCGGCATTTACGGCATCCGGCCTACTCATGGAGTTATTGATGTGAGCGGGCTTATCCCGCTTGCGCCAAGCTTCGATACGGTGGGCTGGATGGCCCGCGATGCGAAGACGCTGCTAGATGTGGGTCGTGTGCTGCTGGATTCGCAAAGGAGTGGAAAAGCGGCTTTTCCACGAATGGCATTTGCAGATGATTTATGGTCATTAACGGATGAGCATTCATATGCTGCCGCGTCGCGTTATTTTCCGGCTTTGCGCGAATTAGCCGATCAGCTGGAGGATATCGTTGTAGCACCGAACGGATTGCGGGAATGGATGAATGCTTTTCGCACAATTCAAGGGCTGGAAATTTGGCGGGAGCATCAGGAGTGGATTACACGCGAGAACCCTTCCTTCGGGCCGGGCATCGCCGAGCGATTTGCCTGGGCAAGCACGCTTAAGCTGGAGGAAAGCGGAGCAGCTTATATCCTTCGAGAAGAGATACGCATGAGGATGGATGAATGGCTAGGTGAGGATATCGTGCTTGTTGCGCCGACTGTGCCTGCTATTGCGCCGCCGCTAAATATGACGGGCTCAGAGGTCGAGCGACGCAGGCTGCAAACGCTCGAAATGAGCTGCGTGGCTGGACTTGCAGGACTGCCTCAGGTGACGGTTCCGATTGCGGGCGAGCAGGGCTGTCCAATTGGCATTTCCTTTATCGCGGGCCGAAATCAAGATATGAGGCTGCTGGAGTGGGTAGCTGACCGAGTGGCTGTAAGGATAAAGCCATTGAGCGTATGAAAAGGAGCTTATGGAGCGAATGAAAAGGAGCTTAAACCAATGTAGTTAACATCCATCAAGGTGAATGGAAGGGAGCTAGCCGCGCTTCCGAGCACGAATGGGTTTGTTCTATTGGAGACGATTAATGAAGCGGAAGGAACGAGTTGGAGCAGGGAGATATTTGACCTAATTCGTCTTGGCGAGCTGGAGCCTCTCACTAATTTAGCTCATTAGCGTAATTTTCGAGGGTTGAAGACCATATGAGACAGACCCTTAGCTGTAGTTCGCTAGGGGTCTGCTTTTGCTTTCGCTGCTATTTATTGGTGCTGTGCTGCTTAGTGCTCAGCCGCTCAGCCGGGTTGCCGTTACCGTTGCGTCTTTTGTTAAGCTCAGCCTTGTGCTGAGTAGCTTTTAACTTTGCGACAAACTCGCTTGTGCTTTCCAATACACTCATCCTCCTCTATTTTGAGCAATGCTTCACAACTTCATTAATTAGAATATCCAATCAACAAAAAAATCCGGCGCTCAGCCCGTATATTGGTAAAATAGCGATTGAAAGCAGCGCTTGTCCTCCCTTATGATAGCGATATGTGTCACAGGGACAACAAATGAATAATACAATGGCGCGGGCGTACATAAAGGAAGGCTTTGAAGAGGAAGCGATTGAAGCGGCGAAGCAGGGAACAGAGGTGCATCAGCTTGCACGAAAATTTGCTGTTTGGCTATCAGGAATTCCCGGCAATCGTGGAGGAGCCTGTGCTGCCCGGCAAATTAAGCACATCCGGGACGCCAGTCCATTGGCCGATCGCCAGAATGGACTTGCATTTTCAGCCATGGGAGGACGGACATCTGTATTTCAAGCCCGTAGAGCAGATATTTGCTTATTACAGCGATTTTCCAAAAAAAAAGGCGCAAAACTATAGGCTGAGATTTGCCTTTATTGGACGAAATATGGTACAATGAAATCAATTGCAAGTTTGAAGCAAATATTCACAATACACTGCTGTTTATAAATGATAACTGCCCCTTACTCATAAGTTCGAGGCAGTTTTTCCTTTTTTAGCGCAAAGGGGGCTGACCATGTACAATCGTAAAAAACCGCTTGAAGAGATTCCGGAAGAAAACACGAAGGTATGGACATGTGAGACGGAAGGGTGCAACAGTTGGATGCGGGATAACTTTGCTTTTGATCACGTTCCTACTTGCTTGATCTGCCATGAACCGATGGTCAGCGGCGAGAAAATGCTGCCCGCTCTCAATAACTCCAATAGTGATATGAAGATGCTCAAGAAGGGCACACCGATCGCATAGGTGGCTCTTAATCGCAGAGTGAAGCCAAGCTTCGCACGAATGGCAGCAGCCGTTCATGCCGAGCTTGGCTTCTTTTCTGTTCCAAAATCACGCTTGATCGTAGATGAGTCGCCTCGGTACTTAAGCAATTCTCATACAATATGTCCTAAACATCATGCGATTTTGTCGCACAGCTTGACTTGTCTCATTATGTTGTCATTCTATTCGGCCAATGATAATGGATTCGGAATAAATCGAAGCGCCGAGAAATAAAAATGTAGATGAGTGACAAGCTGAGGCGAGGCGGGGGATCGTATGATCAGAAAATGGATAAATAGGGGTTTGGCAGTTGTTCTATTGCTGCTCGTAATGGCGTTTATCGGAATAAAGGCTATACCGGATGAGCAGCTTGATCAGCTGTGGAGCAAGCAGCAACTCGAGTTTTTCGAAAGGGGTCTCGTAGGCACCATGATCGGCTTTGGGGCATTGCTGGCTGTATTTGTGTTCGATCTGCCTTCAAGTCGGAGACGCACAAGCAATGAAAGAGATGCCTCTGTGCAGGCTGCTCATCCTAAACTTAGGCCCAAAGTGGATCTCGCCATAGCGACGACTAATACGCATACAGCAGCAGTACCTTTAATAATTCCTCCCAAAGTTACATTAACAGACCCTCCAACAGACCCTCCCAAAGTTCCCTCAACAATTATTCCAAAAGATGGTCTAATACAACCACCCATTGATAAGCTATCCATGGAACCGCTAGCGTCGGCTGCACATACCGCTGAAGATCCAAGATCAGATACTGGAGACGCAGCAGCTAATGAACAAGGATTCGATGATGGAGAAGCAGCCATTGATGAGCAAAGATCCGAAGATGGAGACGAAGTCACTGATGTACATATATCCGAAGATGGAGTCGCAACTACTGCTGAACAAAGCTCTGTAGATGGAGGCACAGCCGTTGCCGAACAAAGCTCCGATAACGGAGCCACCGCAGCCGCCGCAGCTGCCGCAATCAAAATTATAACCGGCTATGCGCAGCATATCGGCGAGCGCGAGGAGCAGCAGGATTCATTTGGGTTAGCGGTCTTGGCTAATTCGGATGAAATGAAGAGCAATGGCGTGTTTGCCGTGTTGGCTGATGGGATGGGCGGTTATGAGATGGGCAAGGAGGCAGGTGAGCTGGCGGTGCAGACGATGCTAAGCGAGTTTACAAGCATAACGGAAGGGGAGGATTCCATTCCGCGGGTATTGGAGCAATCGCTGCATTTGGCGAATAAAGCGGTCTATGAGCTGGCGCTGTACCATGAGCTGGAATGGAGCGTTGGAACGACGCTTATTGCCGTCGTTATTCAGGAGGGACAGCTGCACTGGATATCGGCTGGGGACAGCCGCATTTATTTGTATCGAGACGGCGTGCTTATACCTTTGACGCGGGACCATTTATTTGCGAATCGGTTGAATGAGCTTGTTCAGGCAGGCAAGCTTACCCAAGAGGAAGCCGATTCGCATCCAGAGCGTCATTTATTGACGAGCTATCTCGGCATTCCCCGCATAATCGAGATCGATGCTAACCAAATGTCGCTGCAACTGGCGCCAGGTGATTGGGTTATACTCTGCAGCGATGGCCTTTATGATGATTTATCGGGGACTTTGCTGGAGGAGGCGGTGCGCCAATCCCCTCAAGATGCCGCAGCCTTTATTTTGGAGCATGTCCTCGCGAAGCAAAGGCCCTATCAAGATAATGCGACCATCGTGATTGCAGCCTGTAGCATTTTTTTTGGTTAGAACAGCCCAGATTGTGGGTACTATAGGGTAGAAACGACTGAGGAGGTAATTGAAATGGCAAACGGACATGATCGCGATAACCATACATCGAGCAGCTTAGTGACGGAGAAGGATATAGACCCATCGTTTGGTTTATTTACGGAAGAGGTGCAAGACGGTGCGGTTTCTGACGCATCGGAGCTGCTGCAAAAGCAGCATCCGCATGAGAACGCGCATGTGCATGAGTCGCATATTCCAGCAGCAATAGAGAGTGAAGATGAGCTAAGCTCTGATGAGGTCGATACAGCAGAGGAGATTTCGGAGGAGCTGGCAGCTGTACCCGATGCGGATGCCGTTGCGAAAGGCAGTCCGATTGACCCTGCATCGCCAAGCGAGGAGTTTCATGGCACTGACTTGTTGAACGGCGTCGGCAATCATCCGGAGGATGAGACGGATGAGGAAGTGCTCTAATAGGACTAAGTAACGTAAGGAGGGACGCAGCGGCGTCCCTTTTTTATGCATGGGATAAGGTTGCGCAAGCGCGGCTTGTGTTACAATGAAGAACAAATGTTCTTTATGGGAGCGGAAATGATACGTTATGCAAATCCATGATACGGTCACGATTTCGGTAAGAAACTTAGTCGAATATGTGTTTCTTAGCGGAAGCATCGACGTCAGACTAAATGCAATCGATACGATGCATGAAGGTACGAAGGCGCATCAGAGAGTGCAGCGTACCTACGGCGAGCAGGATCAGAAGGAGGTCTACGTCAAAGCGGACATCGCGGTGGATGATCTGTTGTTTGTTGTGGATGGACGCTGTGACGGGCTGCTTGGGACAGAACCGTTGCTTACTGTTGATGAGATAAAGTCGACTGGCGGTGATTTGGATCGAATAACCGAGGATGGTTATCCCGTTCACTGGGCGCAGGCTTTGTTCTATGCTTATATGTACGCTAAGGAGCATGAGCAGGCGGCGATGCGCGTGCAACTCACCTATGTCCAGACTGCGACGGAGGAGGAGCGGCGATTCGTTAGAGAGGCTAGCTTCGAGGAGCTGGAGCAGTATGTGCATGAGGTTATTTCCCGTTACGCGCCTTATGCGCAGCTGCGCCGCAGGCATGAACAGGTTAGAAACGAGAGCATTCGCGAGCTGGCCTTTCCGTTTGATACCTATCGCGCCGGGCAGCGGAAGCTTGCAGGGGCAGTCTATAAATCGATTGAGGAGGGCGTTCGTTTATTTGCGAAAGCTCCCACCGGCATCGGCAAAACGATTTCGACGACCTATCCGACTCTCAAAGCGATGGGCGCGGGCATGCTGCAGCGCTTTTATTATTTGACGGCGCGAACGACGACGAGAGCGGCAGCCGAGGATGCTCTGCTGTTGATGCAAGGCAAAGGGCTGCACCTGCATGCCGTTACGATAACAGCGAAAGATAAAATTTGCTTTCAAGAGGAAGTGCGCTGCGAGAAGGAGCATTGTCCGTATGCGGAAGGCTATTATGATCGCATCAATGGAGCGGTGTTTGATATATTGGAAAATGAGACGGTCATGACCCGATCGGTGATCGAAGCCTACGCACATAAGCATCGCGTATGCCCATTCGAATATTCGCTCGATTTGGCTTACGCAGCAGATGCGGTCGTGTGCGATTACAATTATATTTTTGACCCGCGTATTTCGTTTAAGCGTCAATATGCAGAGATGAAGAAGCGGACGGCGCTGCTTGTCGATGAGGCGCATAACCTTGTCGACCGGGCGCGGGAGATGTTCTCCGGGGAGCTGACGAAGGCTCCTTTCCTTGCGCTGCAGCGTGAGCTGAAGGGCGTGCATAACGAGGGCTACCGGACGGCAAAGGCAATCAACGATTATTTTATCGCGCTGCGCAAAAACAGCGACGGCGCTCCGCATTTGGTAGAGCGCCAGCTGCCGGAGGAGCTGGTCGGGCTGGCGGATGCTTTCGCGTCTGCAGCGGAGCAAGCGCTGGCGGCAGGCATTACCGGAAGCGGAACGCTTCTGGATGCTTATTTTAACGCGCAAAACTTTATCCGAACGGCAAAGCTGTTTGATGAGCGCTATGTCGTCTATATTGAGCTATCGAAAAACGAGGTAAGGCTGAAGCTGTTTTGCCTAGATCCTTCGCAATTGCTGCAGCAGATGGGCAAAGGCTACCGCTCGCATATTTATTTCTCTGCCACGCTCTCGCCGGTCTCGTATTATATGGACATGCTGGGAGCGGGTGAGGATGACTATACGCTCGCGGTGCCGTCACCTTTTGCAAAGGAGCAGCTTGATGTCGTCATTAATCCTCTTTCTACCAGATATCATGACCGGGATGAATCGAAGCTGCCGATCGCGAGGCTGATATTGAAGCTAATGGGCGAGCGGCCGGGAAATTATTTCGTGTTTTTCCCTTCCTACGCCTACATGAACGCGGTTTATGAGACGTATATGGAGCTGAAGGAGTGGTCGACTCCTGCCGGCGATGACTCGGATGCAGAGGTGCTGCTGCAAAGACCGGATATGTCGGAGGAAGAGCGCGATCGTTTCTTGGAGACCTTTCAGGCTGGGAGCGGGAAGTCTTTGATTGGCTTTGCGGTGATGGGCGGCGTGTTCTCGGAGGGCGTTGATTTGGCTGGCGACCGATTAATCGGTGTAATCGTGGTTGGCGTTGGACTGCCGCAGCTGGGTGTAGAGCGGAATATGCTGAAGGAGTATTTTAACGAGCAGGGCAAGAGCGGCTATGATTATGCTTACGTCTTCCCGGGGATGAACAAGGTGCTGCAGGCGGGAGGGCGCCTCATTCGCTCGGAAACTGATCGCGGAACGCTCGTGCTCATAGACGATCGGTATTTGCAATCGCATTACCAGCGGCTTTTGCCGGAGGAGTGGAAGGGGTAATCCGTTTCTGTAACATGGCGGTGTCGGATTTCGGTTTAGCCGATATTCGGCTTGCTGCGCCAAAACAAAAAAAAGCCCAGCCGGAAAACCGGATGGACTCAATAGAAAAAGGGGAATTCGATGCTGCTGCATAAAGGAGAAACGTTGTTCCATCAAGGGGAAAGCGGCTCGCTCTTTCACCTGAGGAGCGGCTTGCTGAAAATCGTTCGCGTGCATGAGGATGGCAATCCATATCTCGTCAATATCATCCTGCCAAATGAAATCATTCCGCATCATTCGCTGATCAGCCCGATGCCTTATCATGGTACGGCGGTTGCGCTCGTAACCTGCGAGGTGGATATCGTACCGCCTCAGCAATGGTACGAGGAGCTCAAGCAAAGCGCAGAGAAAAGCCGCCAGGTTGCGCTGCTCCTGCAAAGCAAGCTGAGAATGATGCAGCAGCGAATCGATCAATTGACGCAGGTTGCGCCCGCCGATAAGCTGAGCAAGCTGCAGCAATGGTTCGCGGCTTACACTTCGCCCGCTGCGATCACCGATGTGCTGACCCAAGATGAGATTGGACAGCTTATCGGCCTTCGCCGCGAGACGGTCAATCGGCTGCTGCGCGCGCAGTCCAAGGGAAAGGTAGAGTAAGTGTTCTAGCCGTTTGCGGAGGCAAGCTCCAGACTAGCTGCAGGGCCAAAAAATTCGTAATGGATATCCGAATCTGGAACACCAAGCTGTCGAAGCGAATGATTAATGGCTGCCATAAACGGTGTCGGACCGCAGAAGTAAAAGGAAGCATTCTTCTCCGCAATCACCGTCTGCAGCCAAGGCAGATCGATGTAACCTTCCTTATGGAAGAGCTGCTGCTTCCTGTCGCTTTCCATCGGATTCTCGTAGCAGTAGTAGACAGAAAGCTGAGGATGCTTGCTGGCAAGCAAGCTCACTTGCTGCCTCATGGCGTGTAGAGCTCCGTTTTGAGCGGCGTGAATGAACGTAACCGGACGCTCCGGATAGCGGTCAACGAGCGTATTCAGCATGCTGAGCATAGGCGTCAAGCCGACCCCTCCGCTAAGCAGCACCACCGGACGTTTATCTGCTGTATTCAGCGTAAAATCACCCGCAGGAGCCGACAGCCACAACGTGGCGCCTACGTCTATATGGTTGTGCAAATAGGCGGACACTTGGCCTGCGGGACGACCTGCTGCAGCATCCTCGCGTTTCACCGAAATTCGGTAATAGAGCTTTCCAGATGCATCAGATAAGCTGTACTGACGGATCTGCGTATGCTCCGCGCCTTCCTGATCGACCCTGACGCTCACGTACTGACCCGGCTCAAAGCTTGGTAGTGCGCCGCCATCCTCTGGCACCAGGTATAAAGAAGCAATGACATCGCTCTCCATCTCCTTCCGATCCACGCGAAACGCGCGAAAGCCTTCCCATCCGCCAGCCTGCGTGTGCGCCTCCACATACATCTCTTTCTCGATGCTGATAAAAGCGTCCGCAATGATGCCGTAAGCCTCTGCCCATGCATTTAAAATGTCTTCGGTAGCCGCTTCGCCCAGCACATCCTTGATTGCCATCAGCAAATATTTGCCGACTACCGGATAATGCTCAGCTTTAACGCCCAGACTGCGATGCTTATGCCCGATTTGCTTCACGACAGGAATAATAGCTGCCAGGTTGTCGATATGGAGTGCGGCCGCATAAACGGCATTGGCGAGCGCGGTTTGCTGTCTGCCCTGCTTCTGGTTAGCGTGATTGAATAGGTTCAGCAGCTCAGGGTGATTGGTGAACAGCAGTTGATAAAAGCGTTTCGTAATCGTTACGCCGTGAACTTCCAGTACGGGTACCGTTGATTTAATGATTTGAACCGATTGTGGGCTTAACATGAATAATCCCTCCAAAGTCTACTTGGTTATAAGCCAAGTATAGACGCAGGGGTCGGCTTGCCTTGTGATCCAAATCACAGTAATCCGCAACAATTTGTGACAGCAGTGGCATTTGGATGAGGTTGATAGGAGGCTCGTCTTACATTCGAGCTGGAAAAAAAGCGCTTTCGGGTATTGACAGTATTTTGAACCAATGGTAAAGTGACTAATATATTTTATCGAGAGGAGGATTGCGTTCCATGAACATTCACATTGATTTTCACCCAACAGCAGCAATGAACGATCGTTTGAACATGAATAACGTAATCCATCCGCGCGTCGTTTCTCTTTGATTAAGGATATTCCGATCATTAGAGGCGCATGGTTACGTCACTGTAATCATGCGCCTTTTTTATGTGTGCGGGACCCAGCCGTTTTCCAGGCCGCGTTCTGCAAGATAAAGAAGCGTGTCGTTACGGCGACACGCTTCTTTTTTTGCATATAGAGGTGGTATGCACCTCTATTTCAACGCAAAACTTGCTTCAGCCGTCTAAGGCCGGAGACAACCGTTTGCGCTTGCTTCGGGAATAAATTAAAGGTAAACGATGTATGGATGGATAGCGGAAGGTGTGGTAGAGAAGCATGTTTAGTGTACTCAAAAAATTAAGCTGGTTTTTCAAAATGAATTGGAAGCGTTATACGCTCGCCGTTTCACTCCTTATTTTCACAGGCTTTATCGATGTCATTCCTCCATGGCTAATCGGCTATACGATTGATGGCATCCATCAGGATTTGCTCGGGCAGGCAGAGTTTGATCGCATCCTGTACAGCTGGATCGCACTCACGGTTGTTGGTTACGGCATCACGTACATATGGCATTACAAGCTGTTTGGCGGGGCATTCGTACTGGAGAAGCTGCTTAGATCGCGGTTAATGGGCCATTTTCTACGAATGACCCCTACCTTCTATGAGCGTAATCGCACGGGTGATCTGATGGCGCGCTCAACGAATGACCTTGGAGCAGTAGCGCAAACGGCGGGCTTTGGTATTTTGACATTGATCGATTCGACCTTGTTTATGATTACGATTCTAATCGTTATGGCGGGGCTCATTAGCGTGAAGCTCACGCTTGCCGCCTTGCTGCCGCTGCCGCTCATGGCACTGGCGATGAAGCATTATGGCAAAAAGATTCACGAGCGGTTCATGGATGCGCAGGACGCGTTCGGCGATTTGAACGATCAGGTGCTGGAATCGGTATCCGGCGTTCGGGTCATTAGAGCCTTCGTGCAGGAAGAAGCAAGCGAGGCGCGCTTTAGCGCCAAAACAGATGAGGTGCTTAGCAAAAATATCGCAGTAGCGCGCATCGACGCCTTATTTGAGCCAACGATGAAAATACTCGTCGGAACGAGCTATTTGATCGGCCTTTGCTATGGCGGCTACCTCGTGTTCCACAACGAAATTACGCTCGGCGAATTGGTATCCTTTAACGTATTTCTTGGGATGCTCATCTGGCCGATGTTCGCCATCGGCGAGCTCATTAACATTATGCAGCGGGGCAATGCTTCCTTGGATCGTGTCAGCGAGACGCTTGGCTACAAGCAGGATGTGGCGGATGCAAGCGTGCCGTCACGGGTGGAGGAGCCAACGTCGCTGCAATTCCGCAATGTGACGTTCCGCTATCCTACTTCTACGACGGATAACCTCGGCGATGTTTCCTTTAAGCTTCATCAAGGGCAGACGCTTGGGATCGTCGGTAGAACCGGCAGCGGCAAAACGACGCTCCTGAAGCAGCTGCTGCGGGAGTATCCGCTTGGCCAAGGCGACATCAGCATTTCCGGCACATCGCTCAGCAGCTTGAAGATCGACGACCTGCTTGGCTGGATCGGCTATGTGCCGCAGCAGCCTATTTTGTTCTCGAAGACGATTCGCGAAAATATCTTTTTTGGACTCAAAGAAGGTACGGACGAGGATTTGCAGCGGGCGCTTGAACGCGCATCGTTTGCGAAGGATATTAAGTTTCTGCCTGATGGGTTGGAAACGATGGTTGGCGAGAGAGGCGTCGCTTTGTCCGGCGGTCAGAAGCAGCGGGTCAGCATCGCGCGCGCGCTCATTGCCGATCCAGAAATATTGCTGATGGACGATGCTTTGTCAGCGGTTGACGGGAAGACGGAAGCCGAAATTATTGAGGGCATCCGTACGGAAAGAGCAGGCAAGACGACGCTCATCACAACGCATCGCTTGTCGGCGGTGCAGCATGCTGACTGGATCATCGTCCTCGATGAGGGACGAATCGTGCAGGAAGGCACGCATGAGCAATTGCTGGAGCAAGGCGGCTGGTATCGCGAGCAGTATGATCGCCAGCAGCTGGAGGCCATTATTGAAACGTAATAAAATGGAGGCGTGAAGGACAATGGGCAACACAGGAAAACGATTGTTTCAATACGCCATGCTTTATAAAAAACCGATTCTGGTTGCTTTGCTGCTGCTTGTGCTTGCGGTATGCGCAGAGCTTGCAGGACCATTGATTGCAAAGCGGATGATTGACCAAAACATTCTCGGTATCGAGAAAAAGTGGCATGAGGTCGAGGCTGAGCAAGACTTTGCGGTTCTTTATAAAGATAAATGGTATAAGCGCGAGGATCACTTTGCCGCTGGCGCTGGGGAGCAGAAGGGCAAAGAGGTTCGCGTGCTTCAGGTCGGACGCCAATTTTATTGGCTGGACGGGGCGCTCGAGTCCGAGGAAGGCAAGCGTGTCGTAGAGGGGAATACCCTGAGTGTGACGAACAAGGATACGGGAGAGACCGTTTCTTACCCGGTAACGAAGCTGAGCAAGCAGGAGCTTTATTCCTTCTATAAGCCGGAGTTTCCATCATTAATGAAGCTGGCCTTTATGTATTTTGGATTTTTGCTGCTCGTTGCGGTATTTACTTATGGACAGCGGCTTATGCTGCAAACGTCGGCCAATCGCATCGTTAGGAAGATGCGTACTGATATTTTCGCGCATACACAGCGGCTGCCAGTGAACTATTACGACAATTTGTCGGCAGGGCAGGTTGTTTCGCGCGTAACGAACGATACGGAAGCGATTCGCGAGCTTTATGTCGCGGTGCTGGCGAATTTTTTCACAGGCATTATTTATATGGTTGCGATTTATGGAGCGTTGTTCCTATTGGATGTGCGTTTAGCGCTTATCGCGCTGCCGCTGATCCCTATACTGATCGTTTGGATTATTGTTTACCGGAAATTTGCAGCGCGTTACAACCGGATTATACGGTCGAAGCTGAGTGAAATTAACGGCATGATCAATGAGTCGATTCAAGGGATGACGATCATTCAGGCGTTCCGCCGCCAGAGGGAGACGACCAAGGAATTCGAGGAAATGAACGAGTATTACTACAAGTATCAAAACAAGCTGCTCAGCCTCAATTCGATTACGTCGCATAATTTGGTTAACGTCATTCGGAACATTTTGTTCCTTATCGTTATTTGGATGTTCTGGGGCGATTCGCTCCGCGGGGCTGTATCGGTTGGCGTGCTATACGCATTCGTCGACTATATGAACCGGATGTTTGCGCCGATTGTCGGAATCGTCAACCAGCTGTCCAATTTGGAGACGGCCCGCGTATCCGCAGAGCGCGTCTTCAAGCTGATGGATGAGGAAGGAATCGATGTTGTGCCGGGCAAAATGGAGCGCTACAAGGGCGATGTTAAGTTCGAGGACGTTTCGTTCGCTTACAAAAAGGATGACTACGTGCTGAAGCATATTTCCTTCCACGCACACCAAGGCCAGACCGTAGCGCTAGTCGGCCATACCGGCTCCGGCAAGAGCTCGATCCTTAACCTGCTGTTCCGTTTCTATGATTCGAATGAGGGCAAGATCATCGTGGACGGCACGGATGTGCAGCATATGCCGAAGCAGATGCTTCGTCAGCATATGGGTATCGTGCTGCAGGACCCATTCCTGTTCACCGGAACGATCGCCTCCAACATCAGCTTGGACAATCCGGCGATTAGCAGGGAGAAGATCGAGCAGTCGCTTCGCGATGTAGGAGCATATGAAATGTTCAGCCAGCTGACTGGCGGCATTGATGCGCCGGTTATCGAGAAGGGAAGCACGCTGTCAGCCGGCCAGCGGCAGCTGATCTCGTTCGCGAGGGCGCTCGCTTATGATCCGGCGATCCTCATTCTCGATGAAGCGACAGCAAGCATTGATACGGAGACGGAAGCAATTATTCAAGAGGCGCTTGACGTGCTGAAGAAAGGCCGCACGACTTTCGTTATCGCGCATCGTCTGTCGACGATTCGCAATGCCGATCAAATTCTCGTGCTTGACCGCGGTGTTATCGTCGAACGCGGCAGCCATGATGAGCTTATGGAGCATCAGGGCAAGTATTATGCTATGTATCAGCTGCAATTTGGCGCAGCTTTACCGGCATAAATAAAACGGCTAAGCGGGATTAAATCCTGCTTAGCCGTTTTTATTTTATAATGCTAGGCTTTGAACCGGCTGGCAGCTAGGTTAGAAAAGTATTCAATTAAAGCAGCTAAAAAAAGGAAAGTATCCATATAAAGCCAATATTCAGCCAACTTTCAGCTTGCATTAAAGGAGGCTTAAGCAATGCTGGCTATGATAGGTCTTGCAACAACAAATCGAAAGAGAAAGGTGGAAGATACAATGAAGAAAGCAAAAGTAATGACAGCAGGTGCAATCGCACTAACGCTGGCACTTGGAGGCGGAGGCCTGTGGGCAAGCCAATACGTAAATGCGGCAATGGCAAGCAGCAGCGACAAGCATCTGGTGCAGGATACGCAAGCAGAGAATGCTTCAGCTAAGAAGGATCGCGCAGGCAAGCGCGGCGGACACGGCTTTGCACAAATCCAAAAGCAGCTGCTGACGTACTTAGGGTTAGAAGAAGATGCGCTTCGGACAAAGCTCAAAACGTTGACACTGGCGGAGGTTGCGGCCGAGCAAGGGAAGACAAGAGCGGAGCTGAAGGCGAAGCTTGTAGTGTGGCTGGAAGCGGCTGCGCTTGCCGAGAACACGGACAAGCAGCCGGATTCCGGGACAGAGCAAAAGAAGCCGGATTCCGGGACAGAGCAAAAGAAGCCGGATTCCGGGACAGAGCAAAAGAAGCCGGATTCCGGGACAGAGCTAAAGAAGCCGGATTCGTCCAAGGCAGCGGAAAAGCTGCTCGATTCCAAGGGCCTCGGCATGGGGAAGCATGACGGCGGCGGTAATAAAGGGTTTGGCAAAAATCTTGATGCCGCGGCCGCGGCGCTTGGCTTAACGGCGGAAGGGCTGAGGACTGAGCAAGAGGCTGGCAAGACGCTTGCCGCTATTGCAGCCGAGAAGGGTGTTAAAGTACAAGTCGTTATTGATGCTCTTGCAAGTGATCGGAAGACGAAGCTGGCTGAGAAGCTTGCAGCCGGAGAGATCACACAGGAGCAGTACGACACAAGGCTGGCTGAAGCAGTCGAGCATGCAACAAAGCATGTGAACGGCGAACTGCCAGCTCCAGGCGAGGGCGGCAAGGGTGGATCTGGCGGCAAAGGCCCGCGCGGCGAATGTCCGGATGGAGCTGCTTCCAAAGAGCAGTCGGCGGCAGAAACGGCTGATTCGTCAGCAGCAACAGCATAAGCACTCCTTAATAGCGGGAAAGGAGCTGTCCCCAAGGTTTTTGACCTTGGAGGACAGCTCCTTTTTGCATGCTGCTTGATTTCTGCATCAGCTGGTCTTTTTAAGCATAAGCGCAAGCTCCTGCGGCGGCAGCGGCTTGCTGAATAAATAGCCCTGCAGCTCATCGCAGTTCAGATCGGTACAGAACTGCGATTCGGCTGCTGTCTCAACGCCTTCCGCTACTACCCTCATGTTCATGCTATGTACGAGCTCGATAATCGCTTTGACGATGGACGATTTTTTCTCGTCATCCACAATGCCTTGAATAAAGGAGCGATCGAGCTTCACGTCTGAAATCGGCAAACGCTGCAGCTGATTCAAGGAGGAGTAGCCCGTTCCGAAATCATCTATTGAAATTTGGATGCCAAGCCCTCGCAGAAACAGAATCGTCTCGATGACTTGATCCAGGTTTCGCATGAATACGCCCTCCGTAATTTCCAGACTGACGTATTGCGGCTCCAGACCGGTATCCTTTAACGCCCTAACAATCATCTCTGACAATTGGCCCTGGTAAAAATGTCTTGCTGATATGTTTACAGAAACGCATATGCGCTGCAAGCCTGCATCCTGCCACGCTTTGTTTTGACGGCAGGCCTCGCGGAATACCCAGCTGTCAATATCCAGAATAAAGCCGGACTGCTCTGCAAGCGGAATAAACTTATCTGGCGATATCATGCCAAGCTCTGGATGCTTCCAGCGTATGAGCGCTTCGATGCCGCACAGCTCACCGGTAGCAGCATTCATTTTCGGCTGGTAGTGCAGGAAGAATTGTTTTTCTTTAAGCGCATTGTATAAGCCGTTTTCGAGCTGCATCCTCTCTGTCATCGCAGAGACGAGATTTGGCATAAAGAAACGATAGCAGCCGTCGCCTTGCTCCTTGGCATTGTACATCGCGATATCGGCGTTGCGGATAATGGTATCCATATCGTCGCCATCTCTCGGATATACGCTTATGCCAACACTTACGGTCAAGTAGAGCAAGGCTTCATCGATGACAAAGGGCTCGTTGAACGAATCAACGACCGCTTGAGCGTAACGAGCAAGCTCAGCCTCATTCTCATAATATCCTGCGATGACGAATTCATCGCCGCCCAATCGAAAGACCGAGCAATTGCCGATGACTGCCCCCTCGAAGCGATCGGCTGCCTTTTGCAGCAATATATCCCCAACGGCATGGCCGAGCGTATCATTAATTTGCTTAAACCGATTGATATCCGTGTACATAACGGCGATCGATTTAGTTATATTGGCGTGATTGGCGAACATATCTTGAATATTCTTCGAGAACTGCAGCCGATTCGGCAGACCGGTCAGCATGTCGAAGTAGGCTAGCTGATGCAGCCGCTCCTCCGATTGTTGAAGCATGAAGGCCTGCGCTTCAAGCCGCTCGTTATTTTTTTGCGATTCTTGGAACATATGAACAAGGTTGGTCGACATATGCTTGAAATTCGTAGTTAACGAGTGAACTTCCACGATACTGCTGGCGGGCCATTCTATCGTATTCATTTCCTTTAGCTTCAGCGGTAGATTCGTTGTCGCAGCGGCTAGCTGCGTTAAGCCGCGCGAGAGCCAGCGATTAATCAAAAAGACTATGATTGCGGTAAAGGCGGCGAGCCCGATCAAATAAACGAAATGAGTAAAATATTTGGAGAACAAGTAGTTTTGATAATTTTTGATCGGAATCTGAATGTTTAATAACCATTGATCTGCAGCGATCGTCTCTGTATATACGAAATATCCATCATGCCATGTTTGACGGTGTATTGATTTCTTTTTTCCATTAGGTATGGCTATATCGAATTTGGGGCTTACCGGCTTTATTTTGCTGCCTTTGGAAATGTTGAGTATTTGACCGATATCGCTCGAATGGTTGGATGCAACGATTTTATGCGCTGAATTCGTCACTGCAATCCGCATGTCTGCGGGTGTGCTTTCGAGCAAGTATTGAAAAAAGCTGATATGCTCCGGCACGAGCATGCGGGTGCTCGGCAGCGACCAATTAGCCCATGCCTCCAAGACGCGCCCTGCTTCAGCAGAGGAGAGCCGCTCGGCGTACAGGCTAACTTCCTTTAAGGAGCTTAAGCTGTTCATAAATATATTGAGTAAAAAAGAAACGAAAACAATTCCGATCGAGAAATGGAACAGCACCTTGCTGAATGAATTAGGGCGGCGCATTTCGAAGGAGATGCCGCTCCATTTTGGCAAAGGCATATATTGATAGATCATCTCGGCAAATAAGGCATTGATCATGCTGTTCAGAGCGACAATGCTTGCTATAAGCAGCAAATCATTTGAGCCAAGCGTAGATTCGGTTATGTAAAAACAATAGATGGAAGGAATTCCGACTAGGAGCCAGAACCCAACATCAAGCCCGAACAGCTGGTTCTTATATTTACGGAGGAGCAGTCCAACTATTGCTGCTTCAAGGAATAGGATGAAATGGGAGGCAAGCTGTTCATGCAGCAGCGTGCCGAAGGCGAGGACAACTGCAGCGTTCAAGAGCCCTGGCCAAAAGCCGAATAGGCGCATGCCAAGAAGTACGAACAAGCTCGTAAATGAAAAGGTAATGCCATACAAAAAATGAAAATGGTTCGATTCGGCCGCTAATGCAAGAAGCATGCATATGGCAAATGCGAAAACAATCGTCATTTGTTTGTTGCGTGGCTGATCGAATGGTTTGCTCACCTGCGGCCTCCTGAAGTGTGACAAAAACGATTGTTAGTAGGCGTGGACATCCTCTTTCTCAAAAGATACGGTGCACCACTCATTTTCCCTAATATTCGACAGTATCAGCTATAATCCTTTTTTCCTTATGCAGCTGCCGACAGGATTGCATATTACCGAATTTATTTCCAAAATATGTTCACGAACTTTTCATAATTGAAGCGTTGATTTGGGTATATTTGTCTGATATAGTTCTATTGTGAAACTATTCTATAATAGAATTAATTTAGCGGTCATTTCATGACTGCGCTTGAAGGAGGACACCTGTGTGGATCGAGCGTTATTAAAACAAATCATCGATCGCTATGAGGCCGCCAACTTTGTCGTTAATCGTAGACTAAACGCGATGATCCGTGAGTTAATGCCGCAAGATCTGACCGTTGACCAATTTACTGTCATGCGTTATTTGCGAACGCGAGATAAGAGCACCTCTTCCGAGCTGGCAGATATATTTTGCGTAGGCAAGAGTTCAATTACCGCGATCATTAACCGATTATTCGTCAAAAACTTGATTCAAAGGCTGCCTGACGAGAAGGATCGCCGCGTCATTTATTTGGCGCTTACCGAAGAAGGCTACCGGGTATGCGACGGGATGGAGGAAAAGATTCAAGTGCTGCTAGCCCAATATATAACCCATTTTGACGAGAAAGAAGCGCTTGATTTTATTACGACATTCGAGAAGCTTGCGAGGAAAATGATGCAATCTTAGTACTATTTTATTGGAGGGACTAAAGAGATGAGAACCGTACTGAAATTAAGATGGGTCGTACTCGCATTATGGCTGGTTGCTGCAGCAGGCTTGATGCTCAGCGCGCCAAACATGGAGGAGCTTGTTCGCACGAAGGGGCAGGTATTCGTTCCTGATGGTTATTCATCGACTATAGCTAGCGAGCTGGAAGCGGAAATCGGAGTGAATGACGGCGCCGGATCTAGCAGCGGCATGGCGACCGTGCTTGTTTTTCACAAGGAGGGCGGCTTATCAGACGCTGATTTGACCGATGTGAAGAGCGGCATCGATAAGCTGAAGAGCGAAGGGGAGGCCATCGGCGTTCTTTCTGTCACGACCCACTTTGATACCAAAGAGCTGGAAAAGCAGATGGTATCGAAGGATGGAAGCACTGTCCTTGCGCTCGTCAATGTCGAGGCAGGCGACAGCGAGCTTGTTGAGCTCCGCGACGGTCTATATGAGGCGATCTCCGATGTGAAGGTGGAGCATTATTACACAGGCAATTGGATCATCTCGGAGGATGTCGTGCAGAGCTCTCAAGAAGGGCTTAAGAAAACGGAGTTCATTACGCTTGGCTTTATTTTGGTTATCCTGTTCGTCGTATTCCGTTCGGCGGTAGCGCCCCTCGTACCGCTTGTTACGGTCGGTTTCACTTACTTAACTACGCAATCCATTATTGCATTCTTAGTCGATTACTTTGACTTTCCGCTCTCTAACTTTACGCAAATATTTCTCGTTGCCGTATTGTTCGGGATTGGAACGGACTACTGCATCCTGCTCATAAGCCGCTTTAAAGAAGAGCTGACTCATAGCGGCGGCAACAAGACGGAAGCGATTATCCAGACCTACCGAACAGCGGGCAAAACCGTATTATTTTCCGGTTTAGCGGTGCTTGTCGGCTTTGCGGCTATTGGCTTCTCGACGTTTATGCTGTACCGCTCGGCGGTGGCCGTTGCAGTCGGGGTAGCGGTTCTACTGATCGCGTTGTTTACGATCGTGCCGTTTTTTATGGCGGTGCTCGGCACGAAGCTGTTTTGGCCGGCGAAGGGTTCTTTGGAGCATAAGCCTAGCAAGCTATGGGGCACAGTCGGTAAATTTTCATTGAAACGGCCCGTGTGGGCGCTCATTATTTTGGCGGTTATCATCATTCCTTTCCTGACCGCTTACAAAGGTACGATCTCATTCAACTCGCTTGATGAGATTGGCGACAAATATGATTCAGTCAAGGCATTTAATATTATTTCGGATAGCTTCGGGCCTGGCGATTCATTGCCGACAACGGTCATTGTCAAAACCGACAAGCCGCTGGATACGCCTGAGGGGCTGGCAGCCTTGGAGCAAGTGAGCCGCGAGCTTGCGAATACGACTGGCGTCAAGGCTGTTCGCAGCGCCACTCGTCCGACAGGCGATGTGATGGAGCAATTTCTCGTATCCGATCAAGTCGTTACGCTAGAGGACGGTCTTGGCCAGAGCGGTGAAGGGTTAGGCAAAATCGGTGACGGTCTCTCCGAGGCAAGCAGCGCGCTAAGCAAAAATGCCCCGAAGCTGAATGAAGCGGTGGATGGAGCTGGTCAGCTTGTCGAAGGTACGAATGAGCTGAAAGCGGGTATCGTACAGCTAGGCGCTGGGCTGAAGCAAATTCAGCAGGGGCTGAAGGATGGTTCAATAGGTGCCGGGGAGCTTAGCGAAGGTCTAAAGCAGGCACAAACTAGTGCAGAGCAGCTGGCTGGCGCAAGCCGCAAATTGCTAAGCAGCTATGAGCAGCTAGGCGGAGGTCTTGGTCAGTTGACAGGTGCTTATAGCGCCATCGCATCGGAGCAGGCGAAGCTGGCTGACGGTCTATCAGGCGTAGAGCAGAGCCTATCTGGCCTGCAAGAGAGCTATCCAGAGCTGCAAAACGATGAGACATTTAACCAAGCGCTTAGTACGCTTGGACAGCTGCAAGCGGGAGCAGCAGGCATTAGCGGGCAGCTGTCGCAACTGAATGAACAGCTTTCAGGCCTATCCGCAGGCATGACGCAAGCGAGTGCCGGATTATTGCAAGCATCGGAAGGGCAATCCGCGCTAGCTTCAGGACTAGGCAAGCTGGCTGCTGGACTTGCGGAGCTTCAGAAGGGAATCGCGCAGGCAGCGGCAGGCCAAGGTCAAATCGTCTCGAAGCTGCCAAGCGTAACGCAGGGCTTTAATGAGCTGTCGGATGGCCAGAAGGAGCTGCAGGCGGGCTTCGCATCGTTAAATGATCAGCTCGGCGAGCTTACGAGCGGGCTTGATCAAAGCGTTGACGGCTTATCGCAGGTGACGGAAGGGCTGACCTCAGCCGGCGGTTACTTGAACGGTCTTGCCGGATCGCCTAATAAGCAAATGACGGGCTGGTATATTCCAGAGGAAGCCATTGCGAACGAGGAATTCCAAACTGCGCTTAATGTTTATATGTCAGAAGACCGCCAAACGGCAAAATTCGATGTCGTATTTAGCGGCAATCCGTATTCCCAAGATACGATGGCTCAGATTGATGGGCTTGAAGCGGCCGTGAATCGTGCCATTCAAGGCACGGATTACAGAGGTGCGCAGGTTGCTATCGGCGGCGTAACGAGCATGAACCATGATTTAAGCAACATCTCGAACGCCGATTACTCGCGTACCGTTATTCTGATGCTGATCGGGATATCGATCATTCTGATCATCCTGTTCCGTTCCATCGTAATGCCGCTGTATATGATCGCATCGCTGCTCGTTACGTTCTATTCCTCGATGGCGATTGCGGAGGTTATATTCGTAAGGCTGCTTGGACAGTCGGGCATAAGCTGGGCAGTGCCGTTCTTCGGCTTTGTCATGCTGGTGGCGCTCGGAATCGACTACAGTATTTTCTTGATGGACCGCTTTAAGGAATACCGTCATCTGTCGCCGCAGGAAGCCATACTGGAAGCGATGAAAAATATGGGTACAGTCATTATGTCGGCAGCTGTTATTCTTGGCGGAACGTTCGCCGCAATGCTGCCTTCAGGCGTCATGTCGCTCTTGCAAATCGCGACGATCGTGCTGTGCGGGCTGTTCATGTACGCACTCCTGATGCTTCCATTGTTCATTCCAGTAATGGTGCGCACGTTCGGACCAGCCAACTGGTGGCCGTTCATGCCGCGCAAGCAGGACGCTGAGCAAGACAATCACGTTCATGACGGTCAAAAGCTTAAGGGCCACCTTGTCTCGCATGATTCAACGCATTAATCGTTAAATGTAAAGAGGGATCGCCTAAAGTCTTAGCAAAGACATTAAGGTGATCCCTTTTTTGTTATCTTGCACGTATAACCAAGCAGCGGCTTTTCCAAGTTCATTTTTTAGCAAGCAGGGCCTCGTGGGCTGCATCGGCCGAGTCTTGCTCGCGCGCAGCCAAAAACGCGTTAAGCTGCTGATGCTGATCGCTCAGCAGACGCTGCAGCTTCTCCTTGCGCTCCATGCTGGCGGATGCTTCCTGCTCGGCTTGTTTCACCAATTGAAGCAGATGATAAGATTCGTTCGAAAGTCCGAGCTTGAGACGGATTTTATCATTTCGAAACGGCTCGGCCTTAGGTGCATAACGGCCATTCCGAGCAGCATCATCTTTCGTTGTATGAGGAAGCAAAGGTATCGCGGAGCGGCCTTGTTCGGTAATCATATACACCTTTTTCCCGCCGTCCTCGTCCATAACAGCTGCAAAGCCGCGTTCTACGAGCAATTGCAGCGTGGGATAAATGGAGCCTGCGCTTGGGCTATACATGCCGCCTGATTGCTCCTCTATTGCTTTTATCATCTGATAGCCATGCATAGGCTCTTGCTCAAGAAGCTTTAACAGAGCAAATTTGACACCGCCGCGGCTAAAATATCGCTTGCCGAAGTCACGGCGCTCGTCTTCGTTGACTTGATCCATCTTTTGAGTCACCTCGGTCTTTATCATAGAGTGCAACGCAGGACTAGCTCATGCCTAACCGGCTGATCTAACCGGCGAGGCTCATGTAATTTGCAATACTTAACAATCAGTTGCCTTTCTTACAGCATTGACAATGATAATTATTATTATTTACAATTTATAAAATAATATGAAAAAACGAAGGATGTGAGCGAACATGTCGCATTTAAGGTGTTAACCTGTAACAAAAAAATCTTCTCTCACGTGAAGCTGGGCGTATACACGCAGTATCCCTGACTTCTTGCTTGACTATCCAGCCTAACAGCTGGAAGAAGAGGTCAAAGCATTTGTATCGCAAGCCACTTTGTATTATGTACATAATGAGGTGTAAAATGATTATTGAAAAGCTAGTGCTAATAACGGCAAACGCGGCAAGCCTTCAGCCCTTCTACAGCGATGTTCTTGGATTTCCGGTTATTCGCGCAGGGAAAGGCAGCTTTACGGTGCAGGCTGGCTGGAGCGAGCTGACGTTTCAAGAGAAAGGTCATCGCAGCGATGAGGAGCATTATTACCATTTTGCTTTTACCATTTCGGAGAATAAGCTGCCTGAGGCAAAAGCATGGATTGAGGCGATGATTCCACTTAGTACGGAGGAAGGCGAGGACGTGTCGTACAGTGAATCGTGGAATTCACATGGTATTTATTTTGAAGACCCCGCCGGCAATATTTTGGAGCTGATCGCTCGCCACACGATGGACAATAGCGTAGAGCGGCCATTCGATCCGAAGCAGGACATCATTTGCATCAGCGAGATTGGCGTTCCGACTCAGGACGTTCCTGCTATGGTGGAAAATTTGGGTAGGCTTGGCCTAATGACATATTCGACGTTTAATGATAGATTTTATTCGATCGGTGATCATAACGGCTTGTTATTGGTTGTAGCGGTGGGGAGAAGATGGCATTTCTCGAACAAAACGGCAAAGAGCTTCCCAGTGCGGGTTACCGTACGCGAGGCAGGAGAGCTGTATTTGAGCAAGAATGAACACGGTTTGACGATTGAAAATATAAATTAGAGGAGCATGCGTAATGAGAGAGCAATTAAAAATAGGTGATCTCGTTCCAAATTTCAAGCTGCAAGCATCAAACGGCAAGGATGTAGAGCTGGCTGATTATGCAGGCAAGAAGCTCGTTATTTATTTTTACCCGCGCGATATGACGCCTGGCTGCACAACGGAATCGTGCGATTTCCGCGACTTTAACGGTGAATTCGGGACAAACAACGCAGCGGTTATCGGCATTAGTCCCGATGATTTGGCTTCGCATGAGGAGTTTGTGGGTATGCATGAGCTGCCGTTTCTGCTGCTGTCGGATACAGAGCATTCGGTTTCAGAGCTGTTTGGCGTATGGAAGCTGCGCAGCTGGAACGGCGAGGAGTTTATGGGAATCGAGCGCTCAACCTTCTTAATTGATGAGCAGGGCAAGCTTGCAAAGGAATGGCGCAGTGTGAGCGTAGACGGACATGTCAAGGAAGTGCTTGAGGCGGTAAAAAGCATCTAAATGATTGCGACATAAAAGAAGGCTCACCCTGAAGCAGCGTATCGCGCTTCAAGGTGAGCCTTTTATCGTTCGCTTATTCTTTCTTCCAGCTTGGCAACTGGCTTACGTAGCTGTCGGAGAGATTGAGCAGTTCCAGCGCACGCTGGTACTCATCCTCGGTTGCCTCCTGCTCCTTGATGCCATCGCCAGCTAACGAGTAATGCTTGCCGTCCTCGTATCCGCTGCCGGACATAAACAGCTCTTTGCTGCTTAAGAATGAGCCGGATGGGAGATAATAACGCTGTGGGAGCACGTTATAGGATTGATTGAACAAATCTTGGCCAAAGTGGATATGATCATCCAAGGAAATGCCGAGCATATTCGCAATCGTTGGCAAAATATCTACCTGACCGCCGAGCTGATCGAATACTTTTCCTTCTGTTACACCTGTCGATGCGACAACAAGCGGGATATTGATCATATCGGTATAGCCGTATTCATGCCCGTAAATTTCAGCCATAAGGTCTTTGTCATCACGGTCCAGCGAGTAAATCGGAAGGCCGAGATGATCGCCGTAGAGCAATATCAGACTGTTATTCCAAATGCCGCGTTCCTTCAAATCGGCAATGAACGCGCCAAGCGCGTAGTCGGCATAGTTTTGGGCGCGGATATAGTCGCCGACAAAAGTATTCTCATAACGGTCCGGAAGCGTTATTTTGTATTTATCCGCAGGGATCGTATACGGATGATGCGATGTCATTGAAATGACGTGCGAGTAGAACGGCTTGCCGTTTTGGCTCATGCGATCCATTTCGGCTGCTGTTTTCTTATAAAGATGCTCATCAGAGGCTCCGAAAAATACGGCATCCTCATCGCCAAAAAACTTCTGATCATAATAGCGGTCGAAACCAAGCGCCTTGTAAAGCTCGCCGCGGTTCCAGAACTCAACGACATTCGTATGGAATGTTGTTGTGTCATAGCCATTTGCCTTGAGAATTTTCGGCAGGCTTGGAAGCTCTTTATCGGCGTAGATCATCGTTGCCGCGCCGCGCGGCGGGATGTAGAAGGATGTGTTGACGACGAATTCAGCGTCGGAGGTGTTGCCCTGGCCGACCTGCTGATAGAAATGCTTGAAATAATAGTTTTCATTCACGAGCTTGTTAATGTTCGGCGTAATTTCTTTCCCGTCGATTTTTAGGTTGACGAGGAAGTTTTGGAACGATTCCATTTGAATAATAATGACGTTTTTACCGGCTGCCGTCTTCCATAGCTGCGGTGCTGCCGGCAGCTCGATTTTTTTGACGCTATCGATTTTGGTTTGTGTAATATGGTTTGGATCGACGAAATCAATATCTTTATTTTTGAAAATCATATAAGCCTCGTAATTGAGAATACCCATTTGCTCCGCTTTAACGATCTCATTCATGCTGGCACGATTTGGCAAAATATTGAATAAGCAAAGCGCAATTGAAATGGTAAACAGGGCAACAACGAGTCGTTTGCTCTCCTTGCGGGAGCTGGCTTTCTTCCAATTAATCGCCCTCTTTGGGCGAAACAATACAACTGCCATAATAATGATGTCGATAAAGATTAGCAGATAGTAAGGGTCCATCAGCGAGAATACGCTGTTTTTGACCGCCGTTACCTGATTGACCTGCTCTAGCGCGAGATAAGTCACGATGACGCCATAATACTTATAATACATAATGACGGCGAATAGGATGAGAGTCATCAATAGATTCGCTATCAAATAGTAAATAAGCTTGCGCTTGGATGCAAAATACTCAATGAGGCAGTACACGATCAGTACAAACGGAATTTCTTTTAGAATCGTGGTCCAAGAAAACCCATCCTCGAAAATAACCAACCAAGCCAGGTAGCTCTTGAGCAGCATGATAAACGAGAAAAACAGGATGGGACGAGTGCTTAGCATTCGTTTGGGTGTTAAAAATGTCATATAACCGCCTACCTTTCACAGCAAAAACAGGCCTTCTCTCCGAGTCAGCCAGCAAGCTCATAATAAAATATATGCGTTCTGTAAATTCTTATCCCATTATGCTCCTAATTATAGTCGAATGTCAAAAGGCAAAAGGCTCCTTCATGCCCAATCTCATAATAATCAAATAAGCAGTTCATACATGTTTTTGTTCTATTTCTATATGGTTACATGATTACCAAGCTATTTGATTGAAACATTACTTCGGTTTTAGTAGTCTATTAGTTAGCTGCAATTAGAGATAGCATGAATACAAGTATAGTTACATGAAATATATGTAAAATATTAGTTGGAGGCTTAACATGAAAAAAAGAAGAAGAAGTAGGCTGCTTTTGTTCGTTATGGTATGCACCGCCATGGTCATTGGTTACTCTTTTCTGAAAACCGGTGATTCGGAAACGCTGCCGGCGAAGCAGGCTGCTGGAAATGGAACGGTTGAAAGCGGCGGGGAAGTTTCTGGCAATGCCGGTGCTGAGCCAGATGGCGATGCTGCTAACGGCAATTCGGACACCAAAACGTCGGCGCCGACAGATAAGCCGAGCGAAAACGCTGGAGCTGGAAAAGATGAGCAGACTGAGGATGGAATGGCTGTTATCGCGCAGCCTGAGGAAATGGCGGTGCTCGTCAATAAGCAGCATAAGCTCCCTGAGGAATATAACCCTTCAGATTTAGTATATCCGGACGTACGTTTTATATTTTCCGAAAAAGTGGACAAGCGTAAAATGAGGCAAGAGGCGGCTGAGGCGCTTGAGAAGATGTTTGGAGCGGCCGAGGACAACAACATTCTGCTGGCAGGCGTTTCCGCTTATCGCTCGCACAGCACGCAAAAAACGCTGTTTGAGCGCTATGTGGAGCGAGACGGTCTTGAGAAGGCAAGAACATACAGCGCTTTTCCTGGAACGAGCGAGCATGAGACGGGTCTGGCGATCGATGTGTCCGGCAGTGACGGCAAATGCGCGGCGGCCGATTGCTTTGCGGATACGAAGGAAGCGCTGTGGCTTGAGCAGCATGCTCATGATTACGGATTTATTATCCGCTACCCGGAGGGTAAGGAAGTAATTACGGGCTACCAATACGAGCCCTGGCATCTTCGTTATGTAGGCAAGGATTTGGCAGTCAAGATTGTGAAGAGCGGAGAGACGCTTGAGGAGTATTTTGACGCGGTTCCGGTTGCAAAATAAGAAGCAATAGCAGCAGCGCAAGCGATATCTGTAGCTGAAACTTAGTTAGCTCCGTGTGCTTGCGCTGCTTTCTATTGATAAAGCCATTCGTTAGATCTTTGGTTCAAACGTTTTGCAATCTGTTTCCTCGGAGTTGCTGGCTTGCTTGCCACGGTTGCTGACAACATAAATCGAAGAGGCTGCGCAGTGATTTCCTGCTGCCCAGTACTTGCATGAATTCACTTCGCAAAGCACGTCCTTAGCCATTGACCAATCACCTCCTTATTTATAGGATGGACAAACGATATATCGTTTTATACGCTGAGAGGACGGATTCGTATGGGAATGAAGCTTTATTTCAATCATGATGCTGGTGTGGATGATCTGGTGTCGTTATTTCTTTTGCTGCAAATGAAAGATGTTGAGCTGCTTGGCGTATCGGTTATTCCGGCTGACGGCTATTTGGAGCCTGGCGAGAAGGCTAGCCGAAAAATCATCGATCGCTTCGGCAACCCGGCGAAGACGGGGGAGATCGAGGTCGCAAGGTCGAATTCGCGCGGCGTAAATCCATTCCCCGCTGAGTGGCGGATGCATACGTTTTTTGTAGACGCGCTCCCTATTTTGAATGAGTCGGGCACGATTCGCACGAAGGTTGCGGCGCTGCCGGCGCATCAACATATGATCGAGCAGATTCGCGGCTCCGACGAGAAGGTGACCTTGCTGTTTACCGGTCCGCTTACCGATCTGGCAAGAGCATTGGATGAAGCGCCGGACGTGGAGGCGAAAATCGAGAAGCTCGTCTGGATGGGCGGCACCTATAATGAACGGGGCAACGTCCAAGAGCCTGAGCATGACGGTACAGCGGAATGGAACGCCTTCTGGGACCCGGAAGCTGTGCACCGCGTATGGGCAAGCAGCATACCGATTCTGCTTGTCGCGCTGGAGAGCACGAATAAGGTTCCTCTTACGATGGACGTTCGCAATCGCTGGGCTTCGCTTCGGAAGCACGAGGGTCTGGACTTTGTTGGGCAATGCTATGCGGCATGTCCTCCACTTGTCTACATGGAAACCAATTCGACCTATTATCTATGGGATGTGCTTACGACGGCTGTCGTTGGCAATCCCGAACTGGTAGAGATTAAGACGGTGAATAGCGGCGTCATTAAGGATGGTCCTAGCCAAGGCCGAACGGTAGAGCGTGCGGATGGCCGTCCGGTTAGCCTCGTCTATGACGTAGATCCGGTTCGTTTCTTTGATTACATTACGGATTTGTCCGCAGGCGCGGTTAGTGTGAATGTAGAACAGGACTAGAAGCGATGTTAATCCATTTCATAAATCGAGCCGGATTTGCTGGCGTAAAGCTCGGCATAGACCTTCTCCGCGTAGGCGTCAGTCATGCCTGAAATATAATCCGCGACAAAGCGCGGCCAGCTCCACTTGTTCTTATGGAGCTCATAATTCTCGATCCAGTCCGGCGGAATGATGAGACGGCCGGAGTCGGGCACCTTAAAGCTGTCCCACAGCCTGCGGACCATAATCTCGCTGCGCATTTGCAGACGCTGAACGCGGAAATCCTTAATGAGCGTCACCCATGCCAGCTTCTTCAATATTTCCATCGTCCGCAGCAATTCGATATCCTGCTGTCCGTTGTTGACGAACGTGACCTTCTTCCAGCCGCGAGAAGTATCGTCAATAATGCCAACCTTGCCTGCGAACAGGCTGACCCAGCGCGCTTTCATTTCCCGTCTCGTGCGGGAGGGCTCGCGCTCGCAGCTAACATATAGCGATTCCCATTGCTGGAAATAAGAGACGAGCACACGTTTAACCATGGCGGAAATGTCGACCTCGTCCCAGCCGATGCCGTTATTGACCTTGTCCTCTACAATTTCTTGAACGACATGGTCAATGAGCCTGCTGTCCTCGAAGAAGGCGTGGTTCATTTGAATTTTGCCGGCACGGATGCCGTCCTCGATGTCATGTGTCGAATAAGCGATGTCATCGCATAGATCCATAAGCTGGGCTTCCAGCGTCGAGCAGCCGATCGGCATTTTCCAGGACTGGCGAATTTGCTCGATTTCTCCCCATTCGGAACGGTATAAGCCTTTGAGCCGTCCGGGCTCATCAAGACTGAACGGATACTTATTAATGGCGAGCAAGACGGCTGCGGTCAAATCAAGGCCGCTTCCGCTTCCTGCGCGCTTCTCCAGAAACATCAAGATCCGAAAGTTTTGGGCATTGCCCTCGTAAGGAATGCCGTATTCCCCCATAAGCAGATGATTAAGCACTTCCTCGCCTTTATGTCCAAACGGCGGATGGCCGAGATCATGGGCAAGCGCAGCAATCTCTACGACCGCGGGGTCCAATACGAGTCCCGGATGCTCTTTGCGGGATAGGAAGCCGTATTGCTTGCCCAGCCTGCGTGCAACCTCGCGCGCGATTTGGGAAACTTCCAGCGAATGGGTTAATCTTGTCCGGTAATAGTCGCCCGTACCTGCGCCAAATACCTGCGATTTACCTTGCAGGCGGCGAAAGGCAGGGGATTGTATGAGCCTTGCATAATCCCGCTCATATTCGTCGCGCTCTTCACTATAGGTACTGAGCGCTTTCTCGTCGAGCCTAAATTTGCGTATGTCCATCGTTGTCCCTCCAGTACCATTTATGCGTTTTATTAAAAGAAATGAGACTATTGTTTCAGCCTAATGTTTATGGCTTATTTTTAAAGTAGGGTGAATCTTTATTCTCTTTAATGAAGCGTTAGGCTTTTCTGCTTGAATTGTAGCATATTATGAAGCTTGAACATACACCTTGCTTGGAGTATGATCGCATTAGCTTTTATATCAGATTGAGGTGCTTATTATACGAATGGCCATTATGCAAAACGCATACGCAATGATTATGATTCTTAACATTTTTTTGGCGGTTACCGTCATTTTTCTCGAAAGACGCAATGCGAGTACGACATGGGCTTGGCTAATGGTTCTTTTCTTTATCCCCGTTTTCGGGTTTGTCTTGTATTTAATATTGGGGCAGAAGGTACGCAAAAGAAAGCTTTATAAGCTCCTCGGCGACAGCCAGCGCATTATCGAGCATACGATAGAGAGACAGATGCGCCAACTCCGCGACGGTGAAATCTCATTTCATGATCCGGCGATGCACAGCTATCAGGATATGATCTATATGAACCTGAAAACGAGCTATGCGGTATTCACGAGCAACAATGCGGTTGAGATCTACACCGAGGGCAATCAAAAGTTCGACGCGCTGCTTAAGGATATCGAAGCTGCTCAGCATCATATCCATCTTGTGTATTATATTGTCCGCGACGATGAGCTTGGCAGAAGACTGGTGAAAGCGCTAGCTAAGAAGGCGGCAGAAGGCGTTGAGGTTAAGTTTTTGTATGACCATATTGGAAGCTCCAGCTTGCCGAAGCGGTATTTTCAAGAGCTGATCGCGGCCGGAGGCCGGGAAGCGGCTTTTTTCCCATCGCGAATTCCATATCTGAATTTGAAAATCAATTATCGCAATCATCGCAAGCTCGTTATTATTGATGGTCAGGTCGGATATATTGGCGGATTTAATATCGGTGACGAATATTTGGGGTTGAACGAGCATTTCGGCGAATGGAGAGATACGCATTTGAGGGTGCAGGGCAATGCGGTGCTGCAAATGCAGGCGCAGTTTCTAATGGACTGGAATCTGGCTGCTTCCGGAAAAATCATTTTGAATGATTTGTATTTTCCGATCATGAGCGATGATATTGGCACGATTGGCATGCAGCTGGTCGCAAGCGGACCGGATACTGAATATCAGCAAATCAAAGATGCGTATATCAAAATGATCTATGCCGCGAAAGAGACGATTTGCCTGCAAACGCCTTATTTTGTACCGGATGAAAGCTTAATGACAGCGCTGAAGATTGCGTCCATGTCCGGAGTCGATGTGCGCATCATGCTGCCGAGCAAGCCGGATCATTTCTTCGTTTATTGGGCGACTCATTCCTATTTGGGCGAGCTTCTCGCAGGCGGGGTCAAATGCTATTTGTACGAGAAAGGGTTCCTTCATGCGAAAACGCTGGTCATCGATGGCAAGGTCGCATCTGTTGGAACAGCCAATCTCGATATCCGAAGCTTCAAGCTGAATTTTGAGATGAATGCATTTATCTATGATACGCAGACGGCGGCTAAGCTGCAACGGATTTTCGAGACGGATATGAAAAGCTGTACGAAGCTTACGCCTGAAATTTATGGCAAGCGTCCGCTCATGAATCGTTTCAAGGAATCGATCTCCAGACTGCTCAGTCCAATCCTGTAGACAGACGTAAGAAGGGCTTCTGCTTATCTATGATAACCAGAAGCCCTTCACGTGCTTGGAAAACTACTATTCAATTTATTCAAACGCTCCAATCCGCTGCTTGCCTTGATTCTTCTTTGTCCTTTCGAATTTGTTACAAACCTTATCGACTTCGATCCTATCCTTCTTGACCTCGATCAACATCCTTTCGATTTGTTTCAAATCCTTTCCTTCAATAAGTACTTCTCATCCAAAGGGTCGTTTGCATCACTTTCGCTATTGTCCCCGCATGTCCAATATTTGCTTCGGTACTCCTTCCCGATTTAATAAGACATGCTTCGCTAATCTACTTAAATGGCATATCCCCTTTCGGTTAAGATAGGCTCAGTATACATCATTATTTGAATTTTGTAAATATTCAGATTATTTAATTCGACAAAAAAATTGCACCGCTTTCAAAACAAAACTAGCTGACGGTTCAGAGTGTTTAGGGCACGCGCAGAAGCTATCGAGGTTGACCAATTATGCATATGAATTTATACTTAGTCTAAAGTCATTACTAGAAGGATTGATGTTCTTATGAACAAAATTAACTTAACGATACAGCGTAAAGCGATATTGGAAGTGGTGCAGCATGCTGTAGATCACCCTACGGCGGCGGACGTCATTGATCGGCTGCGCGCGAAAGGCTTCAACTTTGCCTACGGAACAGTGTACAATTCGCTGCGCTATTTGACCGATGCAGGACTTATTAGTGAGCTCAAGCTGGGCGAGGCGGTAAGCCGGTATGATGCACGGACCGACGAGCATCAGCACATTGTGTGCACGGTGTGCGGCCGGGTGGATGAGGTTCTTGTCGAATTGCCAAGCGAATGGCTGCAGAATGTAGCGCTTGCGACGAAGTATACAATTGAACATGCTCAGGTTGTATTAGAGGGGGTTTGCGAATCATGCGCGACGAAGCAATCATAAAAGACGAGGCTTCAAGGGAAAGGCTGGCTTCCTTAGAGCAAAGCAATGCATCCATCGCGGCAGATGAATCCTCCTTGAAAGCGGGAGCTTCCTCTGATCAGAACGAGGCCGCAAGCCTTTCGGAGGAAGACCTGCTTCAAAACGGAATGCTTTGCTCGCTCACCCAGCGAGTCATGATTATTAGCCCGCTGCCCGAACGGGTCAAAAGCTTGCTCGTGGCGTTGTCGTCCGAATGCTTTGACGTGTTTTCGCTGCATGATTTCAACAAAAGCATGCTGCAAAGCCTTCAGCCGGAGCTGCTTGTTTATGATGCGATTCCGGTTGTGCATGCGGCAAGCGGCAATACGCTGCAGGCAGGAGCGGAATTGCTGGAATCTGCCGATATGCATGCCGTTCCTGTCCTGATTTTATTGGATCAGAAGTCCTATGATACGCGCGGCACATTCGCCCTTGGAGCAGCGGAGCTGCTAGTGTGGCCGGCTAAGCCGGAGCAAGCGGTCAAGCAAATCAACCGCATGCTGCTGAATCGGCCGAATGGCGCTGCCAAGGCAGCAACGGACGATATTCGCTCGTTCAAGGATATAACGGTCGATCTGAAGAAAATGACAGTGGATCGCGACGGACAGCGCATCGAGCTCACGAAGACGGAATATGATTTGCTGCTTCATTTCATATCCTCGGACGGCTCTGTCCTCACGCGGGAATCGTTGCTAGATACGGTATGGGGTTTGCAATTCTATGGCGGCAGCAACCTGGTTGACGCGCATATTAAGAGCTTGCGCAAAAAACTAAAGGACAGCGCCGTAACGCCAAAATATATTGTGACAGTGCGCGGCACAGGCTACCGGCTTGCGGATCTACGCGACCGATAAGCACTCGGAACATGGAACTCCTCATTGTTGCTTGATGCGGCGGGGAGGCTGGCTGACTTCATGAAACGTTCATTGATTATTCATAGTGTTTTCATGACAGTCCAGCACGGATTCGATATGATTGGTTTAAAGATTTAGATCAAGTCTAAATACACAAACTATCGATGAGGTGCTATCATGGAAAACGACCTAACGACCAATCTAGGAACGCCTGTAGGCGATAATCAAAGCTCACGAACGGCAGGACAGCGCGGACCCGCATTATTAGAGGATTACCATCTGCTAGAGAAGCTGGCACATTTTGATCGGGAGCGCATACCCGAGCGCGTCGTGCATGCAAGAGGGGCAGGCGCACACGGCGTGTTCCGTACAGAGGTTAGCATGAAGAATTACACGAAGGCTCATTTTATGCAGGAGGCTGGTGTGGAAACACCGGTGTTCGTACGGTTTTCGACCGTAATCAACGGAACGGGCTCACCGGAGACGGCGCGTGATCCGCGCGGCTTTGCGGTTAAATTTTATACGCAGGAAGGCAATTACGATATTGTAGGCAACCATTTGCCGGTCTTTTTTATCCGCGATGCAATGAAGTTTCCTGATATGGTTCATTCCTTGAAGCCTGCGCCAAATACAAATATCCAAGATCCCGCACGCTACTGGGATTTCATGACGCTATCGCCGGAATCCACTCATATGCTGACTTGGCTGTTTTCGGATGACGGGACGCCTGCCACTTACCGCGAAATGGACGGCTTTGGCGTACATGCCTTCAAATGGATAAACGATGCGGGCAAGCCAACCTATGTCAAATATCAATGGAAGTCACTGCAAGGGGTACGCAACTTTACGGCGGCCGAGGCAAGCGAGATGCAGGGCAAAGATTTTAACCATGCGACACGCGACCTTCATGATGCGATCGAGCTTGGCAACTTTCCCGAGTGGGAGCTTCACGTGCAGTTGATGCCGGTTGACCATGTAGAGCGGTATGCATTCGATCCGCTGGATCCAACGAAGGTGTGGCCGGAGGATATGTATCCGCTGCAAAAGGTAGGAACAATGACATTAAATCGCAATCCGGTCAACTATTTTGCAGAGGTGGAGCAGTCGGCCTTCTCGCCTAGCGCGTTAGTGCCAGGCATCGAGCCGTCTGAGGACAAGCTGCTGCAGGGTCGTTTGTTCTCCTATCCGGACACGCAGCGTTACCGCTTGGGCGCGAACTACCTGCATATTCCGGTGAACTGTCCTTATGCGCCAGTGCGCAACCATCAGAGGGATGGCGCGATGACGATGCAGGCTAACCCGTCTTCAGTCAATTACGAGCCTAACAGCTCCTCAGAAAGCCCGAAGGAGGCGCCAGCTTACGCAGATTCCTATGTTCCTCTTCAAGGCTCGGCTGGACGCCAACAGATCGACAAAACCGACGACTTCACCCAAGCAGGGGAGCGCTACCGCTCTTTGCCGGAGGAGCTGCAGGCGAATCTTATTGCCAACGTGGTTGGTGAGCTGAAGCAAACGAATGATGATATTAGGCTCCGCGCTATCTGCAACTTTTTCCGCGCCGACCGGACGTTTGGCATGAAGCTCTCGCAAGCACTTGATGTTGATATAAGCAAGTTTATCCCGAGGGGATAATGCAATTAGGGGAAGCATGACTTGTGCCTCCCCTTTTATGCGTTTATTGGGCAGTGTTCAGCGTATAGTGGAAGAGCATCAGAAGCATGGGACGGTCCATTTGCTAAAAAATGTATTGGCTTTCTTGTCGATTGAAGGCATGCTGTCGCTTCCTTGCAATCATATCGGCTTTTGCAAGAAGAAGGGCACTCTAATGGGCAACATGTGCTGAATAAAGTGTCCTCTTTTGCCTGACTCGCCATCCTCTATAGTCTCGTTCCCTACGGTAATTGACTCGCGAAGCACTAAAGCCCTTTTCCGCCGATAGGCCTAAGCCGCATCGGTTCAACGCCAGCAATAAGTGGCCGAGTTTGTGACCCGATATTGCACCACTGACCCACAAACGCCGTGTCTGTGCCCCGATATCGTGCCTGTTACAGGAAGACCTCTCGCTAGATGCATGTTTGTGACCCGTTATTGCACCACTAACCCACGAACGACGTGCCTGTAACCCGATACCATACCAATTAACAGGAAAAACTCCCTCTAATTACGTGTCTGCGGCTAGATATCGACCAATAACAGGAAAAACTCCCGTTAATTTATCGAAAATGGCCGTTTCGAAGGCTTCTGCTAAAAATTAACAGGAGAAATTCCTGTTAAGTGTGATTTCCTTCGAAAATCGTATGATTTAGAGGGAGAAATTCCAGTTAAATCATTCGAGTCAGGAAATTATGGCACATTTTGGTATAGCTGCCGTGGGTTTGCAGTCGGTGATGGTCCAGGTTGAATCGCATTCGAATCAATCCGACGAGCTCTATATCAATTAGTTGTAATATCAGGACCAATCGAATGTCATTCGATAAATCAGCTCAATGTGTCATTGAGAGGCAGCGGGTGTTGGATCCCAGAGAAGGTGGAAATGCCTAGTAGTTGACGAAATGGTTAGTGTGTTTGGTAGTGGCGACTTACGAGCATTTTGGTGCAGCACAAGTGTTTGGAGAAAGTTGACGTATGAAGTCAGTTCGAAAAGTGTGAAGGTATTAAAACAATTTTAAACTAGGACTGGCCTTATCCAGCAAGTTGTCCTATAATCAGAGGCAAGAGACGAAGAACGTCCCGTTAACACTCCTAGGTGAGTGATAGCGGGGCGTTTTCTATTTTCGAGAGAGAGAGGATGTATGCAAATGGGATATGAAGAGGCGCATCGCGCCTTTATTCAGAATCATATCGACAATAGGTCGGGAGAACGCCGGGGCAGATTGGAGAGAGGTCATGGACACGCCGAATCGTTGTTTTTGCGCAATGTGTGGTGGCCACTTCGCGGGGACTTTCAGCATCTGCATCCTGAGTATGAGGTGTTGGACTGGCGTGGGAGATCATATTTTGCCGATTTTGCCTGGCTTCCAGGGAGGGTGAAATTGATTTTTGAAATCAAGGGTTTTGCTTCGCATGTACGCGACATGGATCGGCAAAAGTACAGCAACGAACTAAACCGGGAAGCTTTCCTGCACGTGATGGGCTATCATGTTATCTCTTTCGCTTACGATGACGTAGAGAAAAATCCTGAACTTTGCATGACGATGCTTCGCATGGTGATAAGCAGGTATCAATCCGGACAATCGCCAATCTCGCGCGCCCTGCTTGCGGAGAAAGAAATTATTCGGCTTGCCATTCAGCGAGATGAACCCATTCGGCCAAAGGACGTGGAGCGGCATTTTGAAATAGACCACAAAACGGCGGTTATCCTTCTGCAAAAGCTATGTGCCAAGGGCTGGCTGCTGCCCTATTATCGCGGCAATAGTGAACGGATTGTCCGATATGAGCTTGCTCATGATTTCTTTCGTTACTTAGATGACTAGGAGAATACCGTTCGACTAGCTTGCTAGTATAAAACTGTTTAAAATTCGGCTTAAATTATGCGGGGTTACCAAGCTCGACCGCGTAGATTCTATCAAATTGATGAAGTCTGCACCTGAATTAGATCCAATATCTCTTAATCACGTTTCCGTTTTCCTCCGCGAACGAGCTGTCCTGCACGCCGCCATTGCGGATAATCGTTCTCTCCGAGGCGATATTGCTCTCGTCGCATACGACAAGAGCCTTGTGGATTCCTAGCAGCCGCGCTTCCTCTAACGCTAGCGCCAATAGCTTTGTCGCATAGCCCTTGCCTCTCTCGGATGGGCGAATGCCGTAGCCAATATGACCGCCGCTATTCATCAGCTTCTCGGTAAGCGCATGTCGAATGTTCACGGCTCCGACGATCCGTTCGTCCTCAGCTACAAGCCAAAAGGTAGAGTCAGGCACCCAGCCCACGGGCAAATTCTCGCCTTTCTCGTTAGCAAGCAGAGTTTGCAGCATGCCTGGAAAATCAGTTGGGTCTATGCTGACCACCCATGGAACAATGTTTTCTCCGCTATCCAACCACTCCTGATAAAAGGACAAATAAGCTTCTTTTAATCCCAATACCGGTTTAACTAATACGACACTCGCCAGCATAAAGTCCCCACCTTTCCACGAATAATCAACAATGATTTCTTTTTTTGTATTATACCGATATATAGCAGCTGCATAAACATAAAAAAATATTTTCGTTATTCAAGTTGTGTATGAGGCAGTAGAGCACGAAGAGGAATGGCGTTTCACGGTCGCAAGGCGGCTCGTGAGGCGCTTTTTTAATTTCAGAATCTATATACTTAAATTCCTATTGGTTTTATCTGAATAACTGTTGAGAAATGAAAAACACGATGATATTATGTAGTGGTGATAATTAATTATCTATAGTTGATATTAAGAGGGAGGGAATTGGATGAGTCTTCATGAAACGGAGCAGAAATCCTGTCAGGTGGCGGATACGTCGAAGAAAAATGTAAAAGCGGAGCTGAATCCCCGTTGGGTTCGCGTACAGGTCGGAGGAGTGACCATTGCAGACAGCAAATCCGTATTGACGCTGCATGAACGGGGGCATTTGCCGGTCTATTATTTTCCGGAATCGGATGTCCGCAAGGATTTGCTGGTGCCCTCCGGGCATCAAACCCATTGCCCTTTGAAGGGAGACGCCTCGTACTGGAGCATCCAAGTAGGCGACCGCTTGATTGAAAATGCGGTGTGGGGCTACCAGAACCCGATTCCTCAGAGTGAAGCGCTGCGCGGATATGTCGCTTTTTACTGGGATAAAGTCGACAAATGGCTGGAGGAAGAGGAAGAAATTTTTGTTCATCCTCGCGATCCGTACAAGCGGGTAGATGCTATCGCCAGTTCCCGTCATATTAAGGTCGTGCTGAACGGCGTGACGGTAGCGGAGAGCAAGCGGCCGGTTATCGTTTTTGAAACGGGTGTGCCTGTGCGCTACTACCTGCCTATCGAGGATATTCGTCAGGAGTACTTCACCGAATCAAACCTGGAAACGAGCTGCCCTTACAAAGGGACGGCTGCCTATTTATCTGCTGACATCAACGGCCAGTCGTATGAAAATATTTTATGGAGCTATCCGAATCCGATTCCGGAAATACCGAAAATCGCTAACCTGCATTCCTTTTACAATGAACGGGTAGACGCTATTTTTGTAGACGGAGTGAAGGAAGAGAAGCCAAGCTGGTACCGCTCTGCGCTAGACTTTTTTAATGCGAGCGAAATTAAGCGATAGCCCGAAATACATGGCATAGCTAGGGATGACTGACCTGTAAACAGGAGGTCTTTTTTTATATTTTCATTTAAACACTTAATTCCTATAGGATTAGTATAAATAATAATTGACAACGGATAATGCCTATACTATTATTGCGATATTGTCATTGGTTATCATATGTTAATAATGTTTGAGGTCAACCTTACGCTAGGAGGTCTCATTTTCCTTTAGGGGAAAGTGGGGCCTTTTATTTTTTAGAAGGGATGGATGGGGATGAGCGAAGCTGCCGTGGAGTTCAAGCAGGCAAGTGAAAATTATGGCGCGGGATTCATGCTGGAAAACGACGATTCCGCACATGACCTCATCGCAGTCGATGCGCTTCATCTCGGCGAAATCAAGCAAACGAGCTTGATCGAGGCGTTTGGGAATCAGTTTAACAAGGAGGAGATGCTTGCATGAATCAATTCTGGAACACGGTCAAAGCGGACTGGGAGCATATTTTGCAAAAGACGATCGAGCATATGGAGCTGTCGCTCATTTCAGTGATTATCGCCTGCCTCGTCGCTATTCCGATCGGCATTTATCTGACGACGCACAAGAAGCTAGCCAATGGCATCATAACGGTTGTGTCTGTTATTCAGACCATACCAAGCCTCGCTTTGTTCGGCTTTATGATTCCTCTGGTGGGCATTGGCACCAAGCCTGCCATAATCGCCTTGACGCTCTACGCGCTGCTTCCTATTCTGCAAAATACGTATGTGGGTATATCCGGCGTTACTCCGGCGTTAATTGAAGCCGGCACAGGAATGGGTATGACGCGCTGGCAAATTTTGAGGATGGTTCAGCTTCCAATCGCACGCAGCTTTATAATGGCAGGCGTTCGCGTTGTGGCGGTACAGACGATCAGCTTGGCTACGATAGCTACTTATATAGCAGCAGGCGGGCTTGGCGATATCATTACGAGGGGCATCTCGATGATCAATACGAATGTTATTTTAGCGGGGGCCATTCCAGTTTCATTGCTTGTCATCGTTGTTAATTTGCTGCTGTTGCTGATTAACCATCGCTTAACGCCTAAGGGCTTGCGGCAGCAAAACAAAACATAAAAGGGAAATTACGGAAGGGGAAGAAGAGAATGTACATAAGAAAATGGACAGCAGGCAACGACAGCAGGGGGAAATATTCGCTGCGCAAGACGATCGCTTTGGGGGCAGCGGCACTATTGATTGCCGTGATGAGCGGATGCTCGTCTTCAGGCTCAGGCAAATCAAGCACGATAAACATCGCAACCAAAGGATTTGCCGAATCGGATATTTTGGCGAATGCGTTCAAGCTGCTCATTGAGAATGACACGAAGCTGAAGGCAAATGTAGAGACGCTTGACAACTCCTTGCTTTGGGGCGCTATACAGGAGGGCAAGGTGGATGTATATGCAGAGTACACTGGAACAGCACTCATCAATTTTCTTAAAGCAGAACCGGAGTTTGATCCTCAGAAGGCTTATGATAAGGTGAAAAGCGAGCTTAAAGAGAAGAACCAGCTAACGGTGCTGGACCCGATTGGCTTCAACAACACATATGCTTTCGGCCTGCATAAGGATCAAGCGGGGAAATACGGCATTAAGACGACCAGCCAATTGGCTGAGAAATCCGGCGAGCTGACCTTTGGCGCGAGCGAGGAATTCATTAACCGTCCTGACGCTTGGCCTCCGATACTTGAAACCTACAATCCGAAATTCAAAGAAATCAAAACGATTCAAAATCATGGGCTCGCTTATCAAGCCATTGAGCAGAAGCTGATTGATTCGATGATTCTATACACGACTGACAGCCAAATTACAGTGAAGCCAATTGTCGTGCTTGAAGATGATAAGCATGTTTTTCTACCGTACTACGCGATACCGATCGTTCGTGACGAAGTGCTGAAGGATCACCCAGAGCTGGAAGAAGTGCTGAATAAGCTTTCCGGAAAAATTACAGATGCAGAAATGCAGAAATTAAATGGTGAAGTGGAATTAAAGCAAAGACCAGCACTGGATGTTGCTAAAGAGTGGCTGACAGCTAACGGATTGCTTGAAAAATAACAAATTTGAAGGAGTAGTGATTGTAAATGAGCACACCAAAAAAACAGATGGCACTAGGCGCCATGATGTATTTTCCGGCTGGGGAGCATATTTCCAGCTGGCGCCATCCGGAGGCGGAAGCGGAAGGAGTGCTTGATTTCGATTATTACAAACGAATTGTGCAGACGGCTGAGCGCGGAAAATTCGACATGTTCTTTTATGCGGATGAGCTATACGTGTGGGATCGGTTCGAATCCGGCGTAAGCCATTCCAACAGCATTCGGCCGGAGCCGTTCACCCTTTTATCGGCATTATCGGTTGTGACAGAGCGCATAGGGCTGGCCGCGACGATCTCCACTACTTATAACGAGCCTTATCATATCGCCAGAAAGCTGGCTACGCTTGATTTCTTAAGCAACGGACGTTCGGCGTGGAATATCGTAACCTCTCAAACGGATGAGGAAGCACGCAACTTCGGCAAGGAGAAGCATCTCCAGCATGCGCTGAGATATGAGCGGGCAAGCGAGTTCGTAGATGTGACGCAAGGCTTGTGGGACAGCTGGGAGGATGATGCCCTGCTCTTCAACAAGGAAACCGGTTATTTTGCCGATAAGGATAAGCTTCATAACTTAGATCACAAAGGCAACGATTTTAATGTACGAGGTCCGCTTAACGTTTCTCGTCCGCCGCAGGGGTATCCCGTGCTCATTCAGGCGGGTGCATCCGAGGCTGGCAAGGAGCTGGCTGCCGCCAAATCGGAGGTCGTATTTGCCCCGGGCTCGACGTTTGCGCCAGGCGGTTTGCTCGAGGATGGACAGCGTCTGTACAAGGATATCAAGGATAGAATGGTCAAATACAACAGACATCCTGACGAGCTGAAAATATTGCCGGGCATTATGCCGATTATCGGCCGGACGGAGTCGGAAGCCAAGGAGCGTCTCGCTGTAATTGAGGAGCTTACGCCGCAGAAGCTGGGACTGGATCTGCTGTCGCACTATCTTGGCCACGATATTTCCGGTTATCCGCTTGACGAGCCGCTGCCTTTCATTCCTGAACTAGACAGCTTCAATCAGAGCAAGAGCGGTCTGGAGCGAATACTGGAGATTTTGAAGAAAGAGCCTTTAACGCTCCGTCAATTGTATCAGCGGGTAACGAACAAGCGCGGCTTCGCCGGTACGCCGGAGCAAATCGCCGACCATCTCGAGGAATGGTTCGTGAATGGAGCGGCTGACGGCTTCAATATCGCTTTCCCTCATTTGCCTGGCAGTCTGGACGATTTTGTTAATTTGGTTATTCCCGAGCTGCAGCGCCGCGGCTTGTTCCGCACGGAATATACGGGCCGTACGCTTCGCGAGCATCTGAATTTGCAGCGCCCGTCCAATCGGCATACGTCCGTACGTATCTAATGAGATAAGGAGTGATGGAATATGTCGCATATCGATCCCCAATGGTCATTGCGTGATGGTCAGCAGGAAGGGTGGCAAATCAGAGCGGAGCGCAGCCCCAAATGGATTCGCGTCATCTTTGGCGGAATTACTGTAGCGGGTAGCAAGCAGGTATTGGTCGTTACGGAAACGGGACGGCTGCCTGTCTACTATTTCCCTCTGGCGGATGTGAAAACGGAGCTTATCGCTTGGTCGGAGCAGCGCGAGAAGCAAGGGAACAAGGGTGAGACTGTCTATGGGGATATTACAGTCGGAGACCGGATCTTTGAGCGTGCTGCCTGGCAATATCCAGAGCCAGCAGGCGAGAGCTCGGTCATAGAAGGCTATGTCTCCTTTGTCTTAAAATTGGCGGATGCCTGGTATGAGGAAGAAGAGCAAATTTTCGTTCATACCAGAGATCCGTATTCCCGAATCGATGCGATTCCAAGCTCCCGCCATGTGCAGGTATACATAGGCGGCAAGCTGATAGCGGACAGTCGTCGTCCGGTTATTTTGTACGAAACCGGCTTGACGCCCCGCTATTATTTGCCGAAAGAGGATATTCGGTTCGACCTGCTGAAGTCTTCCGCCACGACGACGCAATGCCCGTACAAAGGGACGGCCTCCTACTGGTCGGCTGCTCGCGAGGATGGGCAAACGATCGATGATATTGTGTGGAGCTATGCCGATGCGCTTCCGGAGGTGCATGAAATAGCTGGGCGGCTCAGCTTTTATAATGAGGAAGTCGATGCCATTTATGTCGATGGCGTACAGTGGAAGCTGCAGGAAGCGGCCCGGCTCCCGTATAAAAATGCCGCGTCTCATTCCTGATGAATAAGCAACTCGGGAAGTGGTTGTAATGCTAGCTGCGCTGCCATCAAGAAAATCGGCTTTTATTGGGCTGTTTGCCGTTACGGTTTTGTGGGGAATCGGCTACGTGCTTAGCGCCTATTTGCTTAGAGGCTTTTCCCCCGTGCTCCTATCCTTTCTTCGGATCTTAGTGACAGCGGTGATCTTGCTGGTGATCAGCAGGACGCAGTCCCTCCAGCAACCAACAAGGACCGAGTGGCTGCTGCTGCTCGCGTCCTCCTTTTTTTTCACATTCATTCAGCAGCCCCTTTACTTTCTTGGTCTTCAGTATTCGACTGCTGCCAAAGGCGCCCTGATTTATGCAGTTGCCCCGCTTGCGACCCTTCTGCTGGAGGCTATATTTTTCCGAGTGAGGCTGGAGGGCAGGAAGCTGGGCGGGGCGCTTCTTGGTTTCTCCGGCGTTCTCGCCATCGTTGCCTCAGGCCGATCAGACTTTGGCGTATCGATTGGCGATCTTTATTTAATCATTGCGATGCTTGGCTTCTCAATCAGTTTGCTGTTCATTCCCAGGCTATCGCAAAGGCTTTCGGCATTTACAGTCAATCTCTATTCCACGTTTCTGGGGGGAGCACTCATGCTCCCGATTGCAGCTGGTGAAGGCGTGTTTGGCAAGTTTGAAGCAAGCGGAGCGGGCATGATGTGGGTGCTGCTTGCTGCCGCAAGTCTATTGAACGTGCTGGCAGGCTGGTGGTGGACCCGCGGCGTTGCTGTTGTGGGTGCCGGAACCGCTTCAATATTCAATAACCTGCCGCCATTCATCGCGCTCCTTGCCGGCTATTTGATATTGGGAGATGCCATTGAAGGGTCTCAGATGCTGGGCGGAGTGATTATTTTGGCTGGCGTATTTATTTCCAACTATTCATGGAATCGGAAACCAAGCGCAGAGGCAGGGAAGTCTGGATAATCAATTGTTACAAAAAAACTCGTAATCGAGGTTGAAATAGGAGGAAATCGTATGCGTATTCTGACGGATGAGGATGTATGGGCAGCGGTAAGAGGAGGCTCGGTCTTTGCATGCGGAGGCGGTGGCTGGGTGGACCATGGGCTGCAAATCGGAGGAGCAGCTGTAGCGATCGGGAAGCCGCGGCTCGTTTCTGTCCATGAGCTGCCGGATGATGCCATTGTTATTACAGCAACGGCAATCGGTGCGCCTGCGGGTACAGATTGGCAAATGCTCGGAACGGATTATATTAAAGCAGTGAAGCTGCTGCAAGAGAACTACGACGGCAAAATCGTAGGCGTCATGACTCCTCAAAACGGAATGTCCAGCACGATCAACGGCTGGCTTCCGGCCGCGCTGCTTGATTTGGCGGTGGTTGATGCAACTGGGGACATCCGCGCGCATCCTACCGGAAAAATGGGCTCGATGGGCCTCGCCGCTTTGGAGGACTACGAAACGATTCAAGTGGTCGTGGGAGGAAAACGCGAGCATGGCTCCTATCTTGAGCTCGTCGTCAAAGGCTCGCCCTCTAAGACGTCAAACATATTGCGCACAGCCGCCGATCAAGCAGGAGGCTTCATCGCATCGGCGCGCCATCCGCTTCCGGCTTCCTATATTAAAGAGCATGCTGCAATCGGCGGCATTACGATCGCAATTGAGCTTGGGAAAGCGATTATTGCAGCGCAGCCGCAAGGCGCTCAAGCGGTTATCGATACGATTGTAACTCAGACAAAAGGCACTATTCTGGGGCAAGGCGTTGTTACGCGCAGAGACGTTCATTATTCAGGAGCTTTCGATATCGGAACGATTGATGTGGAGATTGAGGGTGACACCATCAAGTTTCATGTCATGAACGAATATATGGCTGCGGACGACAGTCGCGGCAACCGGTTAACGACGTACCCTGATGTCATTACGACGCTGTCTACCGATACGGGATTGCCTGTCAGCGTTGGACATGTGGAGGTAGGCAGCAAGCTTGCCGTGCTTTCTATCAACAAGAACCATGTCCCGCTAAGCTCAAGCGTCAAGGACCCTACCGTATATCCCGAAGTAGAGAAGGCACTTGGGATACCGCTCGCGATCTATGCGCTGGAAGGCATTCAGGAATAGGATGATGACCACCAAAGCGATAGAAGCAAATTCAAATGTAAACGCCGAGGCAAGGTCTATTAATGGCACGCAAACGTTAGGCAGAGCGCTGGACATCCTGTTCGCGCTTGCCGAAGCGGACGGGGCATTGTCCGTTACCGACATCGCACAGAAGGTGGCTATACCGGAGAGCTCGATTTATCGATTCCTGCAGACGCTGGAGCAAAACGGAATCGTGGAGCGCAGAGGGAAAGGGCAGATCGGCCTTGGCATGCGGATTTTGGACCTTGCGCGGAGCCTTAGTCAACAGATGCATAGAGAAATTGTACCACTGGCGCTTCCAGTCATGGAGGAATTGACTCAGGCAACGAATGAAACTTCGCTGCTGTTCATCCGTTCGGGCACGAGCGCAATCAGCATCCAGACAGTTAGGAGCAAGGCGCTCATCCAGTATTCTGCTGAAAATGGAAGAATGCTGCCGCTATTCTTGGGGGCGTCGTGCAAAGCGATTCTAGCCTACGAGAGCGAAAAAACGATTCAGAATGTGTTAGACAGGTGGGCGCCGGATCTGTCTAAGGAGTCGCTGCTGCAGCAATTGCACGGCATTCGCGAGCAGGGCTATGCGCTCACGCAGGGGGAGATTGATCCCGATGCATTCGCCGTTGGCGCACCTGTTTTCGACTCGAGAGGCACACTAGTTGCGAGCTTGTCTATTGCCGGTCCCAAATACCGCTTTGATGACAAGCTAAGACATCTATCGATTCAAGCGGTACAGCAAGCTGCCGAGCTGCTGTCGCGCAAGCTGGGGAAAGAATAGAAGCGAAGAGCCAGACGTTAATAACGGCAGGTAATTCGCTGCAGCTATAGGTCAAGAAAAAAAGCCGCTTAACCTCCATGATGGACGGTTAAACGGCTGTTTCCTTTTTTCTATCATTTCTTAAGCTTATCCCATGCGCCTTGCATGCCAGTCTCCCATGCGGACTCATCGATTCTGCCTGCGATGTACTGTTGAATGACGCTGGCAAATTCCTGCGTTACACCATCGGGGAATTTCGAGGATTGCAAGCCTAGTACTTTCTCAGCTTGTACATAGTTGTAAACCTCGGTTCCGATATCGCCCATTTCCTCGGGAGTAGCTGTAATCGTGGAAAGAGCCGGAATGAATTTGAATTTTTTCACGATGTATTCTTTACCGATATCAGAAGTCACGAGCCAGTTCAGGAATGTTTTGGCCTCTTCCTTCACATCGGATTCTTTGTTGATCACAAGGTTAGCCGGAATACCAACGTTCAGCTTGTCGTTCGCTTCAGCATCCTCGCCAAGCGGCATTGGCAGAACGCCAAGGTTCATATCAGGGTTGATGCTGTCGATTTGCACTTGTGCCCAGTTGCCTTCTTGCATCATTGCCGCTTCGCCGCTTGCAAATAGCGATACTTGCGTGTTGTAGTCGGTTGTAAGCGGGTTTTTGTTGCCGTAATCAACCGTCAGCTTCATCAGCTTAGCCCATTCCGCAAATTTCTCGTTGCCGGGAATTTTTGCGGAGCCATCGTTAAGTCCTGCGATAAATGCATTCACGTCCGGTTGTTGCGCAAATGCAGGGTTAATGCCTTGGTTACCCATCAACCACCACTCTTGGTATGCGTTAGCGAATGGCGTAATGCCGGCTGCTTTTAATGTTTTTGCGGCCGCTTCTAGCTGAGAGTACGTTTTTGGAAGCTCCGTAATGCCTGCTTTAGCAAAAAGATCCTTGTTGTAAATGTAGCCGAACCCTTCAAGGTTCATCGCCATGCCGTATACTTTGCCGTCCTTGGTCATCGGCTCAGCAGCTAAAGGAACAAGATCCTTCACCCATGCTTGGTCGGATAGATCCTCCAGCTTGTCCAGCCACATTTCCATTTCTGCAAAGCCGCCGTTGGAGAAAATGTCAGGAGCGTCGCCGGCAGCAAATTTTGTTTTAAGGGATGCGCCATAGTCAGCACCGCCGAGGGCATCTCACCGAAGGCATACCGCTTGGGCGAGACGGAATAAGAGGCTAGGGCGGTTTGCAGTGATCCCTGTTTTGCAGTACGATGTAAGAAATAATAGGGCACTCATACCATTACATAGGGGAGGACGCCGTATTGCTCTCTACATATTTTATTCAAGTCAGCTCGATCATCGTATCGGCTTTGGCTGGGCTTACACTTATTATCCTTCGCATTCGTGCAGGGAAGCAGCCAACCTCTTTGCGCAAAATTATTATTCCGCCGCTTGGCATGGCAACGGGCTTCATGATGTTTGCCTTCTCGGCGACGCACATTCCATGGGTATGGGGCTTGTCCTCGTTTTTAACCGGCCTGCTGATCTTTGCGTTTCCGCTAATCGTCACAACCCGCCTGGAGCGTGTGGAATCCGAAATCTACGTCAGGCGCTCGAAGGCGTTCATATTTATTATGCTGACGCTGTTCGTCAGTAGGCTAGCGCTTCATCGCGTTGTGGAGCAGTATATGTCGATTCCGCAAACCGGCGCTATCTTCTACTTGCTGGCGTTTGGCATGATTATTCCGTGGCGGCTTGCTATGATTAGCGATTATATGAGGCTTCAAAAAGTAGAGACATAGATTGAATGGGGGAAGGCATATGGATCCGAAGCTCGCAGAACGTGTAAAGCTGACGCAGAACAAACTGAGAAAACGGACATTATCCGCGATATTTCAAGAGTTTGATCAAAAGATTATGAAGCTTGATCGCAGCAAGCGCGAGGAAAAGTATTTGAAAATGTCAGAAACGCCATTTTCGTTTTTTCGCGGCAGCGCTTATTTGTTTTATTTTGACGTATCACGGGAATGGTTTCCCTATCATACGCCGCTTAGCCGTCCAACCTGGATTCAGGGCGATTTGCACTTTGAGAACTTCGGCGCCTTCCGCAATGAGCGGGGTACGCTCGTTTATGACGTGAACGATTTTGATGAAGGGTACTTGGGCTCGTATTTGTATGACTTGCTGCGGATGTCAGTGAGCATTGCGCTTGTCAGCAGGCTCAAGGGACAGACCTATGAAAGCCAGTTCAGCTCGATTGAAGCTTACTTGCAGGCCTATTCCAAGCAAATGCGCCGATTCGCAAAGGGGAAGGATGACCCTGGCACGTATTCGATAGATATGGAGCAGGCGGAAGGCCCGGTGAAGAAGCTGCTCAAAAAGCTGCAGAAGCGCAAGGATCAGCATTTTCTGGAGAAGGTAACCGCGCTCGTTCAGGAGCATCGGCAATTTGCGGCGACCGATGAAATCGTACCGCCAACCGATGAGGAGCGGGCTGCTCTGCTGGAAGCATGGCCGGATTATTTGACTACCGTTGCAGCGGATGATACGGAGGAGCTGCGACATTTTCAGGTGAAGGATATTGCGGTGAAGCATGGCTCGGGGACGGCCTCTATCGGGCTTGACCGGTTCTATGTGCTCATTGAAGCGGGCGAAGAAGCACAGGGTGAGGATGATATCGTGCTAGAGGTGAAAGAGGTGCGCGTTCCCGTTCCTGCTTACTTCATGCCTTATGACGAGTCATTCTGGACCATGTTCGAGCATCAGGGCCAGCGGGTGACGATGACGCAGAAGGCGATGCATCACGAAGCGGACCCTTACCTTGGGTGGCTGACTATAGGCGATCGGCAATTCTATGTGCGTGAGCGATCCCCGTATAAGAAGCGGCTTAAGCTTGAATCGCTTGAAACGGCAGGTGATTTGCTATCGGTCACGGACAGCATGGGGAAATTGACGGCAAAGATGCACGCGCGTGCCGATGCCGATGTTGCTCAAGGCATTTTGGCTTACCACAGCGAAGTGGAAATCGTGAAAGCAATGGGCAATGATGAGGACGCATTCTGTACTTCGATTGCGAATTGGGCGATTTCCTATGCAGATCAAGCTGAGCATGATTACGCTTTGTTCACCGATTGGTTAAGCGGAAGAAAGAAGCAATCGCATTTATAAATAGCCGTACACAAATAAGACAGCTCTCAGAAGGCGAAACCTTTGCCTCGGGAGCAGTCTTTTTATTTTTCAGGAGGGGTTTTTGAAAATATACTCGAAAGAAATCGACGGCAAGCCGCACAAATGGACAGCATAGATTCGTTTGACAAGCAGATTCTCTTTATGGTATTCTTTTCTAATAATTAAGTTGTATACAATTTAATTTACTCAAATAGACGCAGATCAACAGGAGGTATTCAGGCCATGAGCATTTATTCGTATGAGCTAGAGAACATTAAAGGTGAGCAAATAAGCATGGAGCAATATAAGGGCAAGGTGTTGATCGTCGTCAACACAGCTAGCAAATGCGGTTTTACGCCGCAATATACCGATCTGCAAAAGTTGTATGAAGAGTATAAAGATCAGGGGCTCGAAATTCTTGGCTTTCCAAGCAACCAATTCGGCGACCAGGAGCCTGGTGCGAATTCCGATGTGCAAAGCTTTTGCCAGTTGAATTATGGGGTATCGTTCCCTCTCTTCGCTAAGACCGATGTAAGGGACGAAACAGCTCATCCGTTATTTAAGCATTTGACGGAAGCAGCGCATTTCAATGGCTTTGATGTGAACGAGTCTAGCGGCAAAATGCTTCATGCCTTTCTTCAGGAGAAGCTCCCTCATTACCTCGAGGGCAATTCGGTCAAATGGAACTTTACGAAGTTTCTGATCGATCGTGAAGGAAATGTCGTCAAACGGTTCGAATCGACCGACGAGCCCCTCGAGATGAAGGCCGATATCGAGCAGCTGCTGTAGTGCTCCCTCACTAAAAAATGAAATACATGCGGCTTCCCGGCGAAAAAAAGCCCAGTTATTGGCTGTTTCAGTCGTTTTAGAGCGAGAAGTGACGCAAGCTGGCGATCTCTTGTGCGGCGAATGACGGATAAGCACCTGCGGTACGCGTGCCATACGTAGGAAAAGAGGCGACTCCTCTATACAGGGGGCAATAGATGCTGAGCATCGCCTCATGCAAGAGGATCGCATTAATGGCGAAAATGCTGTAGATACAAAAGGCTGGCTTTGCCCCCCTTGCTTACTCCTTTTACACACGTAGAACACGCCTCATATTGGGGCTTGGTTACTCTGCAGCAGCAGTTTAGGTGGTTGGTTGCTTCGCAGTTTGGTCACTCCATTCGTGCGCCAACGCATCTGCATTTGTTGAACTTGGGTTGATTTTTGGATGTGCTGCTATTTGTCGTGACAGGTTGAAAATAGATAGAAACGGATATCCTGTTTCTATCTATTTTTTATGCCTTGGAGACCGATTGGTATGCAATATTACGCTTAAATAAGTGTGATATTAAGTTGTTTATGTGCAATAAAAATGATGAAGTTTTTAAGTTTAAGTGTGCTTGAATTCCTTTAATTATAGTATTTTATTTGAATAATGGTAGAAATGTGTCTATCCATTTGAAAGAGTTTAATTATACAAAAATAATAAATATACACTCATATTTTGATGAAAATGAAATTGATTAATGAGATCGGGTTAGGCGCTGGGGAAAGGGTGTGAAATATGCTGGTAAAATCCCCCTTTAGTTATGCCGCCCGCCATGTAATTTTCGTCGCATCGGTCACTGTTTTATTCTCATAATCTTGGCCAAGCCTAGAAATCACATCGAAAAAGAGCTATAAGCACGTATATGCGCTAATAGCGGGGGAGTAATGCTAGTTAGTGGCCTTTAAGCACCTATATGTTCTTATAGAGTGAAGTTTGAGTAGAAATCACATCGAAAAAGAGCTTTAAGCACGTATATGCGCTTACAGCGAAGGAGTAACGCGAATTTGTGGTCTGTAAGCACCTATATGTTCTTATAGAGTGGATTTGGCGTAGAAATCACATCGAAAAAGAGCTATAAGTGCATATATGCGCTTAAAGCGAAGGAGTAACGCGAATTTGTGGCCTTTAAGCACCTATATGTTCTTATAGAGTGAAGTTTGAGTAGAAATCACATCGAAAAAGAGCAATAAGCGCATATATGCGCTAATAGCGGGGAAGTAATGCTAGTTAGTGGCTATAGCGCAGAGCACTTTACGGCATTTTGAAAATATCTATTTATTGCAAAGAAAGTGAGATTATTGCTGCAAATGTCTGTGCAGAGACGAGGCCTTCGGATATAATGTACATTGGATATTGATCGATAGGGTTGTTTTATGAATTGAATCTTGTGCTATGTTGGCTAGTACGAATGCAGATTTGTTTAAGGAAATGGTCATACTACCCATCAGCACCTTAGAGGAATTTTGCAAAGAAATTTGGGAGGAATTATTTAATGAAGGATCAGTTTCAGTCAGGGCCTTTGCATGGCAAGGTGAAAAATAAGGAAGAGAGGTTCTCGTCCTCGGGATTTATTTTGGCGGCGATCGGAAGTGCAGTCGGTCTCGGAAATATGTGGAAGTTTCCATATATTACAGGCCAATACGGGGGCGCGGCCTTTTTCATGTTATTCGTAATATGCTTGCTTCTTGTTGGTTTGCCCGTATTGCTCGCCGAGCTGACGGTGGGACGGGGAGGCAGAGGAAATGCAGCCACCTCGCTCATTCGACTCAGTGGACGGAAGATTTGGGGCGGCTTTGGATTTATTACGATTATAGGTGCGTTTGTGATATTGTCCTTCTATGCGGTGGTGGCTGGCTGGACCTTGCATTATGCAATGCTGTCTTTTACGGGAAAGCTGTTCGAAACTAAGGATTATACGCTGCTCTTCAGCAATTTTAACGCAAGCTGGATGCCTGTACTCTGGCAATTTATCGTCATGCTGCTGACGGGCTTCGTCATTATCAAGGGTGTGTCAGCCGGTATCGAGAAGTTTAATAAGATTCTTATACCGGGGCTCGTTATTTTGCTCATTGTACTTTGCGTGCGCGCATTGTCGTTAGAGGGAGCAGGGGAGGGCGTCGCTTTTTTCCTAAAGCCCGACTTCAGCAAGCTCTCGGCTGAGTCAGCGCTCGTTGCGCTTGGACATGCTTTCTTCTCGTTATCGCTCGGCATGGGGGCTATTATGACCTACGGCGCTTATGTCGACAAGCGGCAATCGCTTGGACTCGCTACGCTAGCCATTGGCATTGGGGATTTAGCCTATGCTTTTCTTGCTGGATTGATCATATTCCCTACGACGTTCGTATACGGACTAGAAGCATCGCAAGGTCCTGGTCTCGTATTCGTTGCGCTGCCGGCTGCTTTCTCAGCGATGCCGCTGGGAGCCATCTTTGGAGGACTCTTCTTCGTGCTGCTAGCCTTCGCGGCGCTGACCTCCATGGTCTCGCTGCTTGAGGTGCCCGTTGCCTTCGTCCGCGAAGCATTCGGCTGGAGCCGTAAATTCTCAGTCGTGATCCTGACGCTGCTTTGCTTCTTAGTCGGGCTGCCTTCCGCTCTATCATTAGGAGATAAAGCGCCGTGGCTGACGTTTGGCGGCAAGTCTTTCTTTGATTGGATGGATTTCATTTGCTCTAATATCGTCCTTCCGCTCGGCGGGCTAGCGGTTACCTTGTTCGTCGGCTATGCATGGAAGGGTGCGGCGGAGGAAGCAGGCTTGTCTACATGGTGGCTGAGGCTGTGGATGTTCATGCTGCGCTACGTAGCGCCGATTCTAGTGTTGCTCGTCTTTCTTTACTCGTCAGGCATCATTGCGTTTTAAAGCGCTGTGGGATTTTAATTGTCGATGCGTTGAAAACGGTCATCCTTCGTAATTTTGGCAAGGGCCTCAGCTTTTGATTTAACACCAAGCTTGCCATAAATCTTTTTCAGATAATTTTCGACGGAGCTCTCGCTAACATGGATGATGCTGGCAATTTTATTGTTCGTGTATTTGTCGGCGACCATCGATAAAATTTTCTCTTCGGTCGTTGTCAAATCTGCTTCCCAGTAGTGCTTGACATGATCCGGAGGTTCTGCTGCTACCGTTTTTGATTATGATGGAACGTTTAAACATTCAATATACGTTTGTAGATAAAGGAACAAAGGCGACGGATCCTTCGGACGATGTTCTGCTTACTGGCACAAGCTATAGCACTAGCGGTACCTATTCAAATGCTGGCAGCTATAGCAATACCTTTACTGGTAACTCTAATGCCGGAAGTGGGAAAAATGCTTACTTGAGAGGCTGGAATTGGAATAACCAAGACGGCAGCAGTTCATCAAAAACTGTTCATATCTGGGGATCAGTAAATCAATAGGATACGTAAGAATAGGCAAAATGCCCAGGTGTATTTATCTCCTGGGCAATTTGCCTAACAAAACATTAAAGAGGTCGTAATATGTTTGATATAATCATTGCTCATATGACGCATTTATTGCTTGGATCGACTTTATGCTATTTAATCGTTGCATTTGGAGAAACGAAATTGACCAAATTGCAATCTTTACTGCTGCTTTTAATCGGAGGAGTCGCAGGAATTGCTCCGGATATTTCTAAATTGTTGCTAAAAGATGAGATTGCTCATACTCTTTGGTTCGCTCCTATATTAGGGTATCTTCTTGCAATATGGTTTAGAAAAATGCTTCCTCGCCGTTAACAATTAAAAGACCTGTCAATACTGGAAATTAAAAGACCAGTAGAGGACGAGGTGTTTTCATATGTTTACGGCCAATATTAGTAATGAAATACTTGAGCGAT